>JAFUQN010000038.1 GCA_017472365.1 Bacillota bacterium | reverse complement strand
CTCAGCTTTGTTCGTTCGTCATAATCAGAAGTAATTTCCGCACCCAAAGCCATGTACGGAATGTAGATCAATCCATGGCTGATCCAAAACAGGATGTTCATGATCATGTAGAAGATGATCAGAGTCTGTTCCGACAACATAGAATTGAAGTTTGTGAACAGCAGGATCATGACGATAGGGACCATGATCGCGCCTGCCAAAAGGAACGGACGTCTCCGGCCCTTGGGGGAAGTGCAGGAGTCTGACATCTTTCCGATAATCAGGCTGGATGCAAATTCAAACACCATCCCGATGGATACCAACATCCCTGCCTGATCCGACCCCATCAGTACGACGCTGGTCAGATATAACAGTAAATACGTATTTACGAATTGATACATAACGGCCTCGGCCACCTGAAACAGGCTGAAGCCGATGGCGTTACTGAATTTTAACTTACCTTGCATTTTGTTGTATACCTCGATTGCTACTTTTTATATACAGTCTCACCACCGATGACGGTTTCCAGAACCACGGTGTCCTTCATTTCGTCCAGAGGACAGGTCATAATATCGCGGTCCACGATGACGAAGTCAGCCAGCTTTCCGCGTTCAATGCTACCCTTGATGTTTTCTTCAAAGGCGGAGTACGCGCCCCACATGGTGTAGGAACGGAGAGCTTCCGCACGGGTCATGGCTTCTTCCGGTCTCCAGCCGCCTTCCGGCTTTCCATTTTCGTCCGTTCTGCTGACAGCACAGAACATGCACTGGAACGGATTGATACTTTCGATGGGGCCATCGGTACCATTGGGAAGTGGATTTCCCTTATCGATCATCGTTCTCCAGATGTAAGCACCGTTCACACGATCACCAAGGCGGTCATCGGCAACCTGATAGTCGGTACGCATAAATACTGTCTGATAGGTAGGAATCACACCCAGCTCTGCGAAACGATCGATATCGTCCGGGTGAAGGATCTGCGCATGCTCGATTCTCAGTCTGTGGTCCGGATCCGGCATCTCGTTCAACAAGCGTTCATACGTATCGAGACACTGTCGGTTGGCCGCATCGCCGATGGCGTGATAAGAAATCTGGAATCCGGCTCTGCGGGCTTCATACAGGACCTTGTATAACTGCTCATCGGTCCACTTTCCGGAAGACTTGTGGCCGGGAGCATCGCTGTAATCATCCAGCATCCACGCGCTGCGCGCGCCCAGAGAACCGTCGCCGGAAATCTTGTAGCATCTGGCCGTCAGACGGTTATCGTACTCGCCAATGCGGAGCCCGCGCTTGAAATATTTCAAAGAAGTGTTGTACAGTTCATCGAAATCCGGTCGCCCCGTAACTCGGACCATACCGTAGATACGGACCTTCAGATCGCCCTTGGCGTACAGCTCACCCCACAGATCCAGCGTCTCCGGACGTTCCCCGGCGGAGTGGACGGAAGTCAGACCGTTCTTCACGAATTCTTCCTGGGCCCAGAGCGCAGACATCTGCATTTCATACGCGCCGTAAGGCGAGATTGCCTTCGTGAAAGGCTCCTGCGCATTGTCCATCACCACGCCCCAGAGAGAACCATCTTCGTTATGTAAGTATTCGCCGCCCGGCGGATCGGGAGTATTTTCATCCACGCCGGCCAGTTCGATTGCCTTGGAATTCACCCAGCTGGCATGGCCGCATCCGCGGATCAGACAAACCGGCTTATCCGGGGCAACCGCATCCAGCTCTTCCTTCGTCGGGAAGGAGTCGTCCGGCCACAGGTTATTGATCCATCCCCAGCCGCGGATCCACTGTCCGGGACCAGTCTTTTCATAGGCCTCAGCTACCATCTGCAGAATTTCTTCTTTCTGCTTTTCGTGGAGCTTCAGTTCGATCTTCGCCAGGCCGACCAGGTTGACGTGTAAATGCGAGTCGATCAGCCCGGGAAGAACCACCTGTCCGCCCAGATCGATGCGCTCAGTGTTTTCATCGCAATACTTCAGGACCTCTTCTTCCGTACCCACAGCCATAAACCGGTCATCTTTGACACAGAAGGCCGACTGGACCGAATCTTTGGCATCCACCGTGTACACTTTACCGTTTAC
This sequence comes from Bacillota bacterium, assembly GCA_017472365.1. Classification (GTDB taxonomy): domain Bacteria; phylum Bacillota; class Clostridia; order Peptostreptococcales; family Anaerovoracaceae; genus RGIG446. The sequence goes on along the minus strand of JAFUQN010000038.1, from coordinate 51,422 downwards.
ATAAACGCGATCTGCTTTTCTGTCCATGAGTACCTCCTTGTAAATTACCCTGTTTATCGCAAAGACACACGTCCCCACGTTAATTACAATTACATAGTCATTGTATCAGCTTTCCTGATAAATTGACAGCGATTTTCCTTTATGACAGGTATAAAAAAGACGCATCGTTCCATCTCGATACGTCTTTCTTCCATTTCATTTTACACTATCCCAACATCTGCGCCGCAGTATAACACACCTGGGGCATGATGGCGTCCGCTACAAACAATCGAACCACTTGGATCACGATCAGCGACGGGCTGTTGATCCCCAGATCCGAGGCAATCAGCGCCATGTCGCTGGCTCCCGCCGGCGTCATCATCAACATCGCTTCTTTTCTGGCCATACTGAATTTCCGATGAAGCAGATTCCCCATTACGTACATGACGGCCATGTAACAAGCCATGATGAAAACCAGCGGTACGATCACTTCTCCGATTCCCAATAACGCTTCCATACTGATGGCACATCCAATGTATGCACCGGACATGACCTGGGCAATTTTCTTCAGCGTCTTCGGCATGATGGCGTTGTAGTTCACGCCGACTTTGACCATGCTGACCCCTAAAGCCGCACCAACCAGTGTTCCTGCCGGGATTCCGATCCACATACCCACCAAACCAAAGCTGGTAGAGAGGATCAGAGTAATGACCGTCGTTTGAAGATCAGCGGCCTTATTCGCAGGGGATTTTTTGACTTCTTCCTTTGCCTTCAGCTTTTCTTCCTCCGTCTCATCGTTCCGGCAGATATGCGAAATGATGATTGGGAAAATCCCGATTCCAGCCACTGCACGGACGAAATGGACCATGATGACCGGTAACAGGTCAGCTCCCATATCCGCGGCAATCAACGGAACGTCACTCAGTCCTCCCGGAATGGTACACATCAACATCGTCAGTAAATCAAAATCCGAAATCTGATACGCACAATATCCGACAATGATATTCATGGAACAGTAGGCTCCCAAAACCAGGATCGCCACTTTCCACAGGGATTTCAGTTTCAAAACGTCCTCACGGCTGACCATGGTTCCGATGAACCCACCGGCAACGATCTGTGCTATGGTTTTTACTGTCTTAGGCATATACGATGCATCAAATCCCAGATGGATCACAGCCGCACCGAATATGGCGCCCACCAGAAGCCCCGCAGGTATATTCAGTTTTTTGAACAGTAGGCCTCCCAGGGCCGCTGCCCCCAGAGTCAAAAGCAAATTCCACAACATAGTTTAATTCCAGTCTTTCTGCGATTTCCACGAAGAAAGGCACCGTTTGGTGCCCTTCTTACCTCTGTTTTGTTGTGTTGATTATATCATATTTTCTCTGTCCCAGAACGATAATTCCTAGAAGGGACCCCACTGAACAGCTGCTGCGTATGCACAAAGCAGGGAAGCCATCACTGCCCAGGAACCGATGATCGGAAGATAGAATCGGATCCATCTGTCGTAGGAGATCTTACCAAGACCGAGAGCTGCCATCAGAGTACCTGCGGTGGGCCAAAATGCGTTGGTGAAACCATCACCGAACTGGTAAGCCAGAACCGCGGTCTGTCTGGTAACACCCAGTACGTCAGCCAGCGGAACCATGATGGGCATTGCTGCTGCTGCCTGGCCGGAACCGGAGTTGATTACAAAGTCGATACCGGTTTCAACCCAGTACATAACGGCTGCTGCCAGCGGAGGCGGGAAGTCTCCAACGAGACCTGCTAAAGCGTACACTGCAGTGTCGATGATGGAGCCGCTTTCCATGATAACTACGGCTGCTCTTGCAACACCGGCTACCAATGCGCCGAATGCGATGTCCTTTGCACCTTCCACGAACTGGGAAGCAACCTTACTGGGTCTGTTTCCTGCGATCAGACCGCAAATCGCACCCATGGTCAGGAAGATCGCACCGATTTCAGTTAAGAACCATCCGTAGGTCTTTACACCGTATACGATGGTTACCATACCTGCTACGAACACAGCCAGGATCAGGAAATCTCTTCCCTTCATTTCTTCCATGTGTTCCAGATCCAGTTTGTTTCCTTTTTCTTCTTCTTCAACATCAGCAATGATAGACAACTGCGGATTCTTCTTTACTCTGGACGCATAACGCATGATCCAGAAAGCACCGATAATCAGCTGTAAAGCCCATGCTACTAGACGTAAGCCGATACCGGAGAACAGCGGCAGTTCCGCGATCCCCTGAGCGATACCTGTGGTGAAGGGGTTCATCCAACCGGAGCTGAAACCGCAGTTACAGCCGACGATGATCATACCAGCACCAACCATTGCGTCATATCCTACCGATCTGGCCAGTACAATACCCAATGGTATGAACGGGATCATTTCTTCCCACATACCGAAGGTCGCGCCTCCCAGTGAGAAGATAAACATGATCAGCGGAATCAGAAGTTTTTCTTTCCCCTGCATTTTGATTGCTAAACGACCGAGAGCTTTCGTGATGGCACCTGTTTGCATGATGATACCGAAGGAACCACCGGTCATAAATACGAACAGCGTTACGTTAGCCGCTTTGTTCATACCTTCTGGATAAGCCTTAATAAATTCAAAGGGCGTTACCGGGTCGTTTTCTACATAGTGGAAGCTGTTGGGGTCGATGACCTGTCTTCCGGTGGCGGGGTCTGCCACTCTGTCATACACCCCTGCCGGGACAATATAGGTAAGCACCGCCATAATAAACGCAAAGACAATCAAGATGATGTAAGTATGCGGCATCTTAAAGGGCTTTTTCTTCTTTTGTTCCATAATGTCACCTTACCTTTCTTCCTTCCGAACAACACAGCTACACCGTACCATTCTTATCATCCGAGTGGATCCGCGTTCAAAACGCGAAGTTTTCTGAATTATCTTAATAATATCCCAGGGTTCTTTGATTGTAAAGTTGAATTTTCGAACAATCCGCTATTTTTGTTATTATTTTACTATTTTTCTTCCTTTTCTTATAAAAAAACAAATTCTATTTTCATTTTTAAAAATATTAATTTTATTTTTGAAATTCATTCACGTTAATACCATCGCAACCAGCCTGCATATCTGCGGCATAATCGCATCTGCTATGAATAACCGGATCACCTGTACGACGATCAATGTCGGACTGTCAACGCCAAGATCGGATGCAATCAAAGCCATATCCCCAGCTCCGGCCGGAGTCATCATGAGCATCGCCTCTCTTCGTTGAACGTGAAGTTTCTTGTGAAGATAATTCCCCACGACAATCATTAAGATCGTATAACATAAGATAATGACAACCAGAGGTTCAATCAATTGATTCATATCATGAAACGCTTCCCTGGTGATCGTACATCCGATATAAGCTCCTGATAAGATTTGAGCCACTTTCTTGATTTCCTTCGGCATCCCCGCATCGTAACCAATCCCAACTTTCACAACAGTGATTCCTATCGCCGAAAAGACCAAAGCTCCCGCGGGAATTCCGACACGGTTACCAACAAGCCCGAAAACAAGTGCCATGGCGGACGTAATCAGCGTCGTCTTTACACCGATTTTCTTATTGACCTGGGCATGGGCCACCGCCTCTTCCATCTTATGCTTTTCTTCCAGAGTTTCATCATTTCTGCAAACATACCCGATAATCACCGGAAAAATTCCAATTCCCACTACAGCTCTGGCGAAGTGAACCGTTACTACTGGAAGAAGATCTGCCCCCATGTCCGCTGCAATCAAAGGAACATCACTGAGACCACCGGGAATCGTACACATCAGCATCGTCAACAAATCATATTCCGTTCTCCAATATGTATAATAACCTACTGCGATATTCAATCCACAGAACGCTCCCACCACTACCAGCACAATTTTATAGATACCCTTCATTTTGATGATATCTTCCCTTTTGACCATGGTTCCAATAAAGGCTCCGGCCACAATTTGTGCCGCCAGTTTCGCCACCTTCGGCATATATGCCATTTCGAATCCCAGATTTAAAATACAAGAACCTAAAATCGCTCCTACCAACAAACCTGCGGGAACCTTCAGTCTTTTTAATCCGGTTCCACAAGCCGCTGCAGCCAACAGCGTTAAAAACATTTTCCCTTCCATGTCTCCCCCCAAGTTGTCCTTTCAGAGAAAAAAGAGAGGCACCGTGGGGTGCCCTCCTTTTATTTAATTCGGTCTTGCTATTATGTACTCCCTCTAGAACGGTCCCCACTGAGTCGCTGCTGCATATGCACAGAAACCGGAAGCCATTACAAACCAGATCCCAATCAGCGGTATGAAGAATTTCAACCATCTGTCATAAGAAATCTTCGCAATACCAAGACAAGCCATCAGTGTACCTGCAGTGGGCCAGAACGCATTGGTAAAGCTGTCACCAAACTGGAAACACAGTACAGCAGTCTGTCTTGTGATCCCCAGAACGTCCGCGATAGGAACCATGATCGGCATAGTAGCTGCTGCCTGACCGGAACCAGAGTTGATTACAAAGTCCATACCGATCTGCACCCAGTACATTGCAGCTGCGGCCAGGGCCGGCGGTAGATCCCCAATCAAACCGCTCAGTCCATAAACCGCGGTATCAATAATGGAGCCACTTTCCATAATTACAACTGCCGCTCTCGCAACACCGGCAACCAGCGCACCAAAGCAGATTCCCTTTGCTCCAGCTACGAACTGAGAGGCAACTTTACTGGGATTGTTTCCGGCGAATAACCCGCAAAGTGCACCCATTGTCAGGAAAATCGCACCGATTTCTGTCAAGAACCATCCGTATTTCGATACACCGTAGACCATGACACCCATACCACCGACGAAAGTCGCCAGTACCAGGTAGTCTCTTGTTCCCATGGTTTCCAAATGATCCAAATCCATCTTATTGTTTGCTTCTTCACGTTCGATATCTGCAATAATGGATAATTCCGGATTCTTCTTTACTTTTGCAGCATATCGCATGATATATAACGAAGTAACTACTACTAGAGAAATCCAAATAATCAGTCGATAACCGATACCGGAGAACAGCGGTAATTCTGCAATTCCCTGAGCGATCCCTGTAGTGAAGGGGTTCATCCAGCCGGAGCTGAAGCCGCAGGCAGCACCGGTAATAATCATGGCTGCACCGACCATTGCATCATATCCGACAGATCTAGCTAAGACAACACCCAAGGGAATAAACGGAATCATTTCTTCCCACATACCAAAGGTTGCACCGCCCAGAGAGAAGATGAAGATAACCAGCGGAATCAACAGTTTTTCTTTTCCTCTCATCCCGAGGGCCAATCGTCCCAAAGCCTTGTTGACAGATCCGGTTTCCATGATGATTCCGAAGGAACCACCGGTGATAAATACGAATAATGTTACATTGGCAGCTTTATTCATCCCTTCAGGATAAGCTTTGATAAATTCGAATGGTGTTACCGGATCGTTTTCAACATAATGGAAGCTTTCCGGATCAATGACCTGTCTTCCGGTCGCCGGGTCCGCTACGCGTATATACTCCCCGGCTGGAACCACATAGGTCATAACCGCCATGACCATCGCAAAGATGATCAAAATAATGTAAGTATGAGGCATTTCAAACTTTTTCTTCTTCTTTTCTTCCATCTGTGTCACCTTACCTTTCTTCCCCAAACCTGTAAACGGTATCCTTTCATTTGAGGAATCGTATTTGAAAAGAAATGAAAATGGTTTTTACTTCATGTACATACTACGCCAATTTTTTCATTTTGTAAAGACTTATCGTTTTTATTTTTGAAAATTATTTTCATTATACGAAAACTAAGCTACTTTTTCTCCATAAAAAAGAGCCGTCGTTTCCGACGGCCCATACACAATGATTACTCAATAACCCAGCTTTTTGGAAACCTTCCACGCTTCTTCTTTCGCCATAGCAATCATCTCTTCCATTCTCTTTTCATCGATTCTGTTATCCGGTCCACAGATAAAAATGGCAGCCTCGATTTCACGATTTGCATTGAATACAGGAACAGCCACTGATCTCAGCCCATGATTGATGGGATTTTCATTATGACTGGTAGCATATCCCTGTTCTCTGATCTTTTCCAGTTGATCAAATGTTACGCCGGATGGATGGACCAAAAGAACCTGCCGTGCAAAATCAGGGTCCTGATATGCCAATAAAACACGTCCTGTTGCCCCATTGGTCAGTTCCATTCTTGTACCGATGCTCATAACACGATGGATTGGCTGGGTACTGGGAACAAACTCCACACAGACACGATACATTTTTTCTACCACAAACAACCCAACACTCTCATTGAATTGATTTCTCAAAGCCACCATATGGGGCTTTGCTGCTTCGCGGACACTGACGGAACTGAGATAGATTGCACCCAGATTCGGAAGCTTATACCCCAGACTGTACAGCAGCGACTCTTCGTTTCTCTGGAGATATCCCATGGATTCCATCGTCCCTACCATACGAGATACCGTACTTGGCGACATATCCAACATTCTCGATATTTCTACCAGCGATAACGCCGGTTTTTCTCTGGAAAAACAGTCCAAAATATTCAATGCCCGTTCAATCGATCTCACATTACTTTCCTGTACAGCCATGGTCTTCCCTCCTTTTTTCTTTCCACTTTCATTTTATAGTGTTATTTTACTACGAAATGAAAATCATTGCAATCTTTCTCCGAAATACTATCTCTCCGCCCAGGTTTTCTGTATTAGAAAAGCTGCATTCCAAAAGAATGCAGCTCCTCATACACATTTTATTCTTCCATATAGGGACCGGGAATGAATCTTCCGGCTCTTCCGTCGATCTGTACATTATCCTTCATGGCCAGTCGTCCATTGACGATGACCGCGTCAATACCCACCGGCTTGATATTCAGATTCTCAAAGGTGGCACCGTCCATGATTGTATCTGGATCAAAAATCGTAATATCCGCATCACATCCCACTTCGATCCGTCCTTTTTTGTACAGTTCCAAGCGGTCCGCTGTCACCTTCGTCATTTTATACAGAGCCTCGATCAGTGGTAATACGTTATCTTCACGAACGTATTTCCCCAAAACGCGCGGGAACGTCCCGGCAGCTCTCGGATGACCGGTTCCGCGGTTGACACCGCCGTCACTGCCGATCATGCAGCCGATGGGATTGGCAATCGCTTTCGCGATTTCGTCATCATTCATCATAAAGGCTACAGCTCTCACATCCGGATCATCTCTGCGCACTTCCTCGAAGATTTCCTTCGTACAGAATTGATTCATATATTTTCCGGAAGTCAGCCAGACATTTTCATAGCTCTTTCCCCATTTTTCAAAACAGCCTTCGTCAAATACTGCAGATCCAATTCTAGTAGCGAAAGCTGTATAAGGATAAGTATCATACTGCAGTTTCGGGTTCTCTGCCATGGCCCGGTTCAGGATTTCCAACGCTTCATCCATCTGCCCCATAGCCGAACAACTGCTCAGATGAGAAATTTGGAATCGCTTCCCGCTTTCCTTCGCAATCTGGATCATCTCATGGATGGCATCAATCGCGCCGGTAGAATCATCTCTGTAATGAGCCGAAACATATAAATTTTCCTGCGGCTGTGTATTCAAGACAGTCATCACTTCATCAAAAGTAATTCCGGGATCATATTCCAAACCGAAGGAAATACCATAGGCACCAGCCAACAGATCCTCCTGCACCTGCTTTGCAATGATTGAAATTTGTTCTCCGTTGGCCGGCTGATAACGGTCGATTCCCATACCGTCTCTGATAGTGTTATATCCGGTCTGGATCATATAATTGACGGGAGCTCCACCCATCTGTTCGATAGCTTTTTTAAATTCCTTTACAGGCGTATGCGTCGAACCGCAATTCCCACCCATACAAGTGGTAACCCCCATCTGAAGCATATAATTCGCAACTTCATAGGATAATCCGTCACGAACGAAATATTCTTCATGCATATGGATATCGATAAACCCCGGCGACACAATACGTCCGGTAGCATCGATCACAGTCTTTGCTTCCCCGTCGATTTTCCCGATTTCGATGATCTTTCCATCAGAGATCGCAATATCGGCTGAAACAAATTCCATTGTTTGATAATCAGGATATCTTCCATTTTTGATCAAAACATCATACATGCCAGTTCCTCCTTCTGAATTTAAAAATTATTTTCGAAGAGTAAAAACTATGTTTCATTTTTATTCAATTTTATCATCCAATTTTCATTTTTTCAATAGACTCTTGGATTACAAATAAAAAAGGAGCCGCAGCTCCTTTTTATTTCACAAGTTCATCGAATCCTAGAATATACCGGTCACATACTTCTTCCATTTCCGACCGTTTCTCTTCGAAGAAGTCGTCGTATACACCGATGACCGTCATTCCAGCTTCCTTGGCACCTCTGCAGGCGCTGATAGAATCGTCGTAGAAGACACACTCTTCCGGGGAAACGTTCAGCATCTCTGCAACCTTTCGGAAAATTTCAGGTGATTTCTTATCCATACCCATCTTCTGAGCGAAAATCACATCTTCAAAGTACTCATCCAGACCATGGTGTTTCACCGCCGTCATGCAGTGCTCCGGAACACAAGCCGTGAAAATAACCATCCGATGACCTTCCGCTTTACAGCGATCCAAATAATCACGGACACCTGCTTTCAACGGTACGTTATCGTACGCGTTCTGAGCCAACTCCATCCACTCTGCAATGATTTCTTCACAGGATTCCTCCAGATTCAAAAACTCCTTCGTGAAAATCGCGCAGTTCTGAAGGATCGTATGGGCCACTCCCTCGTAATATTCCTGGGTATACGGAACCCCACGGCGGGCCAAAAAAATCTTATCCACGTCCACCCAGATTCCATTGGAATCAGTCAACGTTCCGTCCAAATCAAAGATCAGCATATCAATACCCCTCGCGGCTGAGCCGAGCTATTAGTCTTCTAAATAATAACGAATCAGATCAAAGGTGTTCTTTACCCCGTCCACATGGCTTCTTTCATAACCGTGAGATGCGTATACCCCGGGGCCAATCAGCCCAAATTTACCATCGAATCCAGCGGTCAGCGTAGCTCCCACATCAGAACCGTAGCTGGGATAGATATCGATGGCATAGCCGATATTGTGCTTCTGGGCCACCTCCACCATGTGGCTGACTACGTCATAGCTGTAAGGACCACCACTGTCTTTCGCACAGATAGATACCTCATGTTCCGTACATTCCAGACCTTCACCCACGCAGCCCATGTCCACGCTCCAAACTTCCGTTACATCCTGCGGCCAAGAAGCGGAGGCACCGTGGCCCACTTCCTCAAATACAGTGAAATGGAGATAAATCTTGCGCTTCAGAGCCACGTTTTCTTCGGTCACATACTTGGCGAAGCCAAGGAGGATTGCCGCGGAGAGTTTATCATCCAGGAAACGGCTCTTGATGTAACCACTGGCGGTAATGGTAGTTCTGGGATCGAAACAAATAAAGTCTCCGTTGGCGATGCCCAGCTTCTTTACATCATCCTTGGATTTTACCGGCTGGTCGATGACGATTTCCACATTGTCCCAGCTTCTCTTCACGCCGTATTCGTTGTTCACATGGGCAGAAGCATTGACCAACTGGCATGTCCCTTCATAAATTCGTCCGCTCTTGGTGACGATGCGGCAGTTTTCCGTTTCCACATTCTCACATCGTGTGGATCCCACCGGCGTCATCTTCAGGCGACCGTTATCCTTGATCTGGTGAACCATACAGCCCAGCGTATCGCAGTGAGAAGTCATCATCATAGGGTCAGTCCCCTCCGGGTTCAAAACAGCCAGAACACCGCCCTTTCCGGTCATCTTCACTTCCACATCCATCGTCATCAGTTCCGCAATGATGTAGGTAGCCGCCATTTTCGTATATCCCGTGGGGCTATCGATGCTCAAAAGGTTCTTCGCCTGTTCTACAATATAATCAATATACTTCTGCATATGTCATTTCCTCCGTTGTCTGGCGACCAAAGCGTCTTTTATAATTTCACGATTCCGTAACCGCGTTCGTCGATTTCAATGTCCACGCCCCAGGTTTTACACATATCCGCGAATCGTTCCATGATTCCATGATCTGCACTGAATCTGGGATTTCCTTTCTGCCAGGGAGTCTTATCAAAATTCAGCTCGATAGGCATCAATTCCAGATAGGTCAGTTCTCCATCTTCCATTTCAAAATAAGGGATCATTGCCTCCAACATTCTCCGATCGCGCATCAGACCTCTGGTGTAGTTGGCCGAACGGTTCTGGAACAATTCGTGCATCGTAGCATCGCTGGTCAGTCCCTGCTTATGGAACATCTCTTCCGGCGCGTAAGGGATACACTCATTATGGATAATGAAATCTCCCAGAGAATAGAAGATCGGCTTTCCCTTATATATTTCCATGGGTCTCAGCAGATGTGGACCGTGACCAATGACCATGTGAGCCCCTGCATCGATACATCTGTGGGCAAATTCCACCAGAAAATCCGCCGGTGTTTCCTTCTTACTACCGGACAGTTCGTGAGAGTGGATACTGACCATAATGTAATCCGCCATCATCTGGGCTTCATAGATTTCCTTTTCGATTCGCTCCATATCCTCTGCATTCGGATGGGTCACATACCGGGTCTCCGGACCTTCAAAGAATTTCAGGTCCTTCAATACGGCAACCCCATCCGGCAGCGCCGGATGGTAGCCCTCCGCCCGTTCGATCTCGGTCTGAGCGTTGATTTTACTCAGGTCGCTGATTTCTTTGATCACCGCCAGCTGTTCCTTCGTCACCTGAAGGTGTTCCGAAATGCGAAGACCGTTGACACCGGGGCGACCGATGATACGGCGGGACTGCTGGCCCGCCATTGCCGCCTCGTTATTTAAAGTGGACACCGTAGAAATCAGCGCTACACGGCCGTTGACTGTATCCAGGAATGTAGGAGCAGCAGCTTCGTCCAGATTGGTCCCGGCCCCCGTGTTGGGTAATCCCGCCTCATCTAACGCCTTTTTCGTAGCCAGGAGTCCGTCCTGACCATAATCCAGCGAATGATTATTGGCGAAGGACGTCATATTGAAGCCGAACATCTTCGCATCGTCCAAGACCTTGGGTGTGGCGCGAAGGTAGCTTCCTCCATTGAACTGGTTTCCTGCAAATTCACCATTGTGTAATGTAGTTTCCAAATTAAAGAACCGGGCATCACCTTTACAGATGTGATCCCTCACCTGTTCAAAACCCTCATATCCTTCCGGGATTCGACGCTGGATCAGCATGTCACCGGCCACCGTAAATGTCATCTTGTTTCCCATGGTGTCTCTCCTTATATTCGTCCGCCTTTAGTGTTCTACGCAGACCGCCGCCAATATCTTCGCTCTCTGAGGAAGTGAGCTGATTCTCGCAAATTCTTTATCTGTATGGCAGAAATCACCGCAGGTACCCAGTGCGCATACGCTGGGTACACCGGCCGCCTGGGTATAAGCCGAATCGGAGCCGCCGCCGGATTCTACCGGCTTCAGATCTCCCAGACCGTATTTCACGCTGGTGGAACGGATCTTTTCAAACAACTCGTCGGTATCCGGTGTTCTCATCATGGGGAGTCTGCGGCTGATCAGTGTCAGTTCGGACTTGGAACCTTCCACAAAGCTCTTGTCCGTCACTTCATTGACAAACTTCCAGGCCTTATCCATGGCTTCCATGGAATGAACGCGGATGTCCACGATCACGGAGCAATCCTTCGGAACGATATTTCCAAGTTCGCCTCCGTGAATGATTCCGCAGTTATAAGTGGTTCCGCCTTTGACGCTGGCGCCTTCCAGCTCCAGGATCTTATATGCCGCTTCGCGTACAGCGCTGATCCCTTCAAAGTAATTGATTCCAGAGTGAGCAGCTTTCCCGCTGATCTGAATATTGCAGCGCATGATTCCGCTTCTCGAAACCACTGCCGTTCCTTCGTCGCTGACTTCACAGTTCAGTGCTCCGCGGAACCCCGTCACAGAATCGCGGATAAAATCCATTTCTTTCTGGCCGCCCAGCTTATTGGATATTTCTTCATCAGAGGTCATGATCAGCCGGAGATGCTTTTCATAGCCCAGTGTTTTCAGTGCTTCCATCAACAACAGCGAAATGGCGATCCCACCCTTACAGTCGATGACGCCCGGTCCGCGCATGGTGTCGCCTTCGATGGTCACCGGCGGATAGCCGAATTTTCCATATTCGTGGACCGTATCCATGTGAGCCAGAAATACATATCCCTTTTCTGCACTTTCATTGATGTCTGCGGTCAGAAAATCACCGCAGAGTTCAAAGGGAGTTCTTTTCACATCAAAGCCGCGTTCTTTCGCAAAGGCCTCTGCAAAGTCAGCCACCTGGTCCATACGGTCCTTATCTTTAGCCATTCCTTCTACATTGCATACACCTTCCCAAAACTTCACATAGACCGGTGTCAATTCATCGATCAGAGAAAATACATCTTCCATCCGCATTGTTATTACCTCTTCTTTATCATGATAGCGCATCAGCGCCTGAGAAACATACTTAAAAAAATCTTATCACTTCACTTTTAAAAAAGCAACATGGCGGCTGAGTATTAATAATTTGGTTGTTCTACTTCATAGGTGCTCATTTCTAATATGACTATTTCTAATACCAATTATATTTCCATCTACCCACTTTGTAAAAACTCGGTTGATATGGTCTTGCTATAACTTTTGCGATATGCTAAGATGTGCCCGAGGTGATAATTATGGAACTACTGCAGCTCCGATATTTTTATGACAGTGCAAATTACTTGAGCATTTCAAAAACAGCAGAGAAATACAAAGTACCTTCGACTTCCGTCTCCGCTTCTATTCGTCGACTGGAAGAGGAACTCGGCTGCAAACTTTTTGATCGTTCTCCTAATCGCATTACTCTCAATGACAAAGGAAAAGCTATGCGCGATTCTTTAACATTGATTTTTGACGAAATGGACCGAATGTTACAAACGGTATCTGACATTGCAGATGATACGAAAGAAATCAAAATCCTTGTCAGAGCAATCCGTTCACTGATTACAGATCAAATTATCCAATTCAAAAATAAGTATACCCATACCCGTTTCCAATTGGTTGCTGATTTTAAAGAAACACATTTTGATGACTATGACATTATCATTGATACAGAAAGTGAATCCTACATTGGATATGAATCTCTCAAACTTGGGAAGCAGCGAATTTTCTTCTATGTTCCTGCAGAGAGTTCTTTATATTCACGAAAATACCGTTTAGAACAACTTTCCCAGATGCCCTTTGTTTTAATGAGTCAACAAGGAAATCATGGTAAGATTTTCAGTACTGCTTGTAAAAATGCAGGCTTTACCCCAAATATCGTAGCTCAAGTAAATGATTCCGCATGCTTTCGAAAAATCATTTCTTCAGGGATTGCTATTGGAGTTACCGGAGAATATGCGGCTTCCGTTGATTCCAACATTCATCTTGTCCCACTGAATGTGACAGACTTTAAGTTTGAACAGAATATCTGTATGTATTATAAAAAAGAGTATAATCATGGAAATGTTGCTAATTTCATTTCCTTCTTACGTGAAAATATAACGAAAGACAATCTTCTTACTTAAATCGATATTTCTGTACAATTCTCCCCGTGATTTAAAGTATATTCTTTTCTTCTTTACAAATAATACAATCATACGTTTGAAAGATAATGCAGGACATAGGTGTACAACATCCGTAAAAGCTCTTATTTCAAAAGCTTGATCCCTGCGGAAAAGGAGAATCATATACTATGAAAGCAACCGGTATCGTACGAAGAATTGATGATCTTGGCCGTGTCGTTATTCCAAAAGAGATCCGTCGAACCCTTCGGATTCATGAAGGCGATCCGCTCGAAATCTATACAGACCGGGAAGGTGAAGTCATCTTAAAAAAATATTCCCCTATCAGCGAACTGAATGAATTCGCCGACGGATACGCTGAAGCAGCCAGTTCCGTTCTGGGTTGTGCAGTGGCGGTCACCGACACCGATCAGGTGATTGCCCTGTCGGGAGGTCCAAAAAAAGAATTTCTGGACAAGCGGATTCATCCCAAAGTGGAACAGGTGATTTTTGCAAAAAACTCACGAATGTTTGGAAACGATGATATCCTGGCCAGTATCACAGCTGACGGCCGCGAACAATCCTTCAACCATCAAATCGTTGTTCCTATCGTAGTCCAGGGGGATCCCATCGGTTCTGTAATTCTTTTATCCAAAGACCGTGAATTAACCATGAGTGAACAGAATGCCGCCGAAATCGGTGCCACATTCTTAGCCAGTCAAATGGATAATTAATTTAAAATACTCTCGTTTCATACGAGAGTATTTTCTTTTTGAAACATTATCAAAAAACATGGTTCACCCTATCTTTTAATGTTGGGTAAGCAAACAAAATGCTATTATTTACGATATAGTCAATGCTTGCTATGATTAAGTCAAGAAATCTCTGATATGAATCCATTTACATATTAGAGACGAGAAAGGTTAGGTGAAACAAATGGAAGAAAAGAAAAAGAAAAAGTTTCAGATGCCACATACGTACATCATCTTAGTTATTTTTGCATTAATCATGGCAGTATGTACTTATGTTGTTCCTGCAGGGGAATTTGTACGTGTGGAAGATCCGAATACCGGAAGAACTGTTATTGATCCGGAAAGTTTCCATTACGTTGAAAACAATCCTGTAACTCCGTTTGAATTTATCAAAGCATATCCGACTGGGATGAATGCTGCGGCAAGTGTAACATTGTTCGTCTTCATTACCGGTGGCTCCTTCGCAATCATCATGGAAACAGGTTCCATCAATAAGGCCATCGGACGACTTGCAGCATCCATGCGAGGAAAAGAAAAGTTATTAATTCCTTTGATCATGTTTGTATTCTCCTTGGGCGGAGCCACCTTCGGTATGTGGGAAGAAACGCTTCCCTTTATTCCATTGGCAGTTTTACTAGCTAGATCCGTTGGATATGATGCCATGGTCGGTGTCGGTATGGTCCTCATAGGTGCCAATGCCGGTTTCAGTTCCGGTTGGCTGAATCCCTTCACCACAGGGATCGCACAGAGCTTAGCCGGACTTCCAATGTTCTCCGGACTCAGTTATCGACTCGTAATCTACGTTCTGCTTCTGATCGTAGGTATGGTCTACGTTCTCCGTTATGCTACAAAGGTAAAAAATAATCCGGATCTTTCCATTGTTGCCGAACTTGAAAAGCAAGAAGCAGACAATAAAATGGACTTGGAAAACCTTGAAGCAATGACGCACAGAGATATTCTGGTTCTGATCGCATTCGTAATTGGTATGGGTACCATCGTATTCGGTGTAATTCAATATGGCTGGTATCTGACAGAAATCGGAGCCATTTTCATGACTATGGGTGCTATCTGCGGTTTGTTAGGTGGCAGTACTCCCAGTGAAGTTGCCGCTCAATTCGTGGAAGGCGCAAAGGGAATTGCCTACGGCGCACTGATCACCGGTGTTGCGAGAGCAGCAGTTGTAATCATGGAAAGCGGTTCCATCATCGATACCGTTGTATACGCATTATCCGGTGTAATCGGAAATCTGCCTCCCGCTTTGGCAGCCGCAGGTATGTACGTAGTACAAATCGCCATGGACTTCGTTATCACCTCTGGTTCCGGTCAGGCAGCTGCAACTATGCCAATCATGGTTCCGCTGGCCGATATCCTCGGAATTACCCGACAGACTGCAGTACTGGCATTCCAGTTTGGTGATGGTTTTACCAATGCATTCTGGCCTCAGTGCGGTACACTGATGGCAGCACTTGCCTTCGGTGGTGTCACTTATGATAAGTGGCTGAAATTCTTTGCACCGCTCATGGCTATCTGGTTCGTGATGTGCTGCTGCTTCTGCGCTTATGCCGGAATGACCGGATGGGGTCCGTTCTAAAACAATAAATCATTATTCATATGCAGATAGGCACCTCACGGTGCCTATCTTTTTCAAAGGAGAAACTAAATTATGTATGATATTTTGATTAAAAACGGTGTATATCCCGACTATTCTCAAAAGGCATTTATAAAGGGAGATATCGCCATTAAAGATGGAAAAATTGTTGAAATCGGAGAAACCTTTGAAGAAGCGATGCAGACGATCGATGCATCCCAAAAAATCGTATCCCCGGGCTTTATCGATATCCATATGCACGAAGAACGCTTCCTGCAGAATGGACGGCAATATGATATTGCGGAATATATGCTGAAAATGGGTGTCACCACTTGTCTCGGAGGAAATTGCGGTTCCGCCCGTCAACCTCTTACTGTATTCCGTGAAGTTATCGAATCACTGGGTGGATCACCAGTGAATTATATGATGCAAGCAGGTTACAATACCGCAAGAACCGATATGGGTATCGGCCATTACAATGCTGCAACACCGGAGCAGATTTCTGTATTGGCCCAGAAAATGCAGGAAGATATCTTGAATGGTGCCTACGGTATCTCCTTTGGTCTGGAATACGATCCCGGAATTACCTTTGAAGAAATCATGGAAGTGCTGAACACGCAGCCACAAAAAGACCTGTATGTATCCGCACATTATAGAGAAGATTCCAAGGGGGCATTACGTTCCATCGAAGAAATGATCCGAATTGCCAAAGAAAGCGGAAAACGATTCCAGATTTCTCATTTAAGCAGTTGTTCTGCTATGGGCCAGATGAAGGAATCTCTGGAAATTCTGAATCAAGCTATAATAGATAATCCCAGACTTCAATATGATACCTATCCCTACATCGCCTTTGCAACAACCATAGGTTCTGCTGTGTTTGATGAAGGCTGTTTTGAAAACTGGGAAAAAAGTTATGAAAATATCTGGGTCACTGACGGAAAATATAAGAATCAATTCTGTACGAAAGAGATATTTGAAGAACTGAGACAGAATGACCCTGGTCTTAGAGTTGTGGCATTCGTAATGAATGAGGATGAAATCGCTGCAGCAATTGCCAATCCTATCAGCGGAATGATTGGAAGTGATGGCGGAGTAACGAACGGGACCGGGCACCCGCGTTCTGCCGGCACCTTCCCCAGAGTTCTTGGAAAATATGTACGTGAAGACAAAGTTCTATCTCTGATTGAGGCGCTCCATAAAATGACTCAAGCCAGTGCCGATCGTCTGGAATTGTACCATAAAGGACGAATTAGCGTAGGATGTGATGCTGATATCACAATTTTTGATCCTGACACTATTTCTGATGGCGCTACTTTTGAAAGTCTGGACATTCCTACAAAGGGAATCGATACGGTCATTATCAACGGAAAGATTGCATTAAAAGACAATAGGATCATCAATGATCGTGCAGGTACTTTTATCCCCGGTCCCTATATGAAATAATCCCAGGCGTTGATTCTCCTCTAATCTTTTGTTTCTTATTTGGACAACTAAACACACAAAAAGAGCTGTTCCTAGTGTCGACTTATTTCCGTCGGCCCAAAGAACAGCTCTTTTACGTTTACTTATGCTTTCAGGAATTCCAACAACGTTTTCACATCCTGATAAATGAAATCCGGTTTCTTCTCACTGGTGGCCACATCTTCCATGGTCCCCTCTCCGGAAAGGACGAAGATACTATTGACTCCGGCATTGACACCACAGGCGATGTCCGTATACAGTCGGTCCCCGATCAGCGCCGTTTCCTCCTTTGTATAACCGGTCTTTTCCATGGCCAGAAGCGCCATCGCAGGTTCCGGCTTTCCGATGAACAGCGGCATCCTTCCCGTGGCGTTGCAGAGCATCGCACTGACAGATCCACAGTCAGGAACAGATCCATACCAGGTGGGACATACCCAATCAGGGTTTGTAGCCACATAGTCTACCCCCTGATTCAGTAAGATACAGGCATCCTCCAGCTTCTGGAACGTCAGCTCCGTATCGAAGCCCATGCAGAGACAATCGATCCCATCTTCCCTCTGATCGGTGATCGGAAGCCCTGCCTCTCTCAGCTGCTCTTTAAAGGATGTGGTTCCAAAGGCATAAATTTTATTGTAATTCTTCTTCAGAAGATACAGAACAGTCGCGTTGGTGGAAGTCAGAAAATCATCAGGAACCGATTCGATCCCCAGACTGGCCAGCTTTTCCACGTACTTGTCCACACTTTTGGAAGAGTTGTTGGTCAGGAACATGTACTTTCCGCCGATTTCCCGTATATAGGCCAGAAATTCGTGAACACCTTCAAACAAATCGTTATCCAGGTAGATCGTTCCATCCATGTCCAATAAGTATAATTTTACCTTTTTTAAATCGTTCATTACATTCTCCATATCAGTTAACCGTTGATCGCGATCCATGCTCCAGACAGTACCATGACCACATACACCAGTTTTTTCAGCTTCTTTCCGTCGATTTTATTGAAAATCTTTCCGCCGATGAAGCTTCCGATCACAAGGCCACCCAGCCCCCAAAGAGCAGAAACCAGAACGCCCTCCGGCATGATTCCCGAAATGGACCGGATCACAAACAGATAGACGTTGTTAACAAGAAAATAGGCCTGAAGCGTGGCCAGATATGTCTTTTTATCCTCGATCACCGAAATAAAATACAGCACCATGGGCGGACCGTTGACCGAGAACAGTCCTCCGCAAAGTCCCGAGATCACCCCGGCAATCCCCGCGTTCCGCGTGGTTTTCCGAATCCGGACTTTATCGCTGAAAAAGCAGAGCCAGATGGCTAAAATGATCAGGAACACGCCCAAAAGGCGCTTATAGACCGGCGACGGGCTGGTTGCCATCAGAAACGTCCCAAGGGAAGAACCGCAGAGACAAAACAGGACCGGAAGCCAGAGCTGTTTCAAGTCAATGTCCTTCCAGCATCGCTTCAGAATCACAAGATTGAGCGATCCGGACAGAATTGTGGAGATTCCGAGAGCCGTTCCATAAGGAATGACCAGCGGCGTCAGTGCCATAAAAACGATCCCGAATCCAAATCCGCTGACAGATTGAAGGAGCGAGGCGCCAAGCGCCACCGCTCCCAAACATACATTTATGAACATAAGGAGTCTCTCTTATTTACTGCTTGTGGGAATGTAAGGAATGATAGACCCTGCCACTGCGTATGCCGGCATAGTCTGTAATACGATCTTTCCGGGGCCCTTTACTACAGTATTGAACAGTCCTTCTCCACCCAGGAACATATTCTTTACACCGGGTACGGTGACAACTTCCATGGAGCAAGTCGCATCCATCATAGCCAGATAGCCGGTATCCACGATCATGGACTGACCGGGTCCTAAATTATATTCCACAGCGTAACCGTCGATTTCAATAAAAGCTGTACCGCGTCCGGACAGTTTCTGCATGATGAAACCTTCACCGCCGAAAAAGCCTGCGCCCAGTTTCTTTTGGAAGAAGGTGGACAGCTGTACGCCTTCTTCCCCCGCGAGGAATGCACTTTTCTGTGTTACGATTTCCTTGCCGGGAGCGATTTCGATGGCACGGATGGAGCCGGGGAAGGACGATGCAAATGCAATCTGGCCCTTTCCACCCATGGCAGTATAACGATTGAGGAATAAACTTTCACCGGATAACATGCGGCCAAACATCTTTCCCAGGCCGCCGCCGGTGGTGGTTTCCATATTCATATTGGGAGTCATCCAGCTCATGGCTCCGCCTTCGGTGATCAGTGTTTCACCGGGATCTACTTCACAAATTACAACCGGTAACGGTTCTCCAATGACATTGTATCTCATAGTAATCTCCTTTCCTATCACTAATCATCTCCGGGATGGGACAACACGGTATCCATGATGCGGTGTTCGCCCAAATCGGTGATCATACGTCTCGCCCAGTCCCAGGAAGCCTTCGCCTGGGCACAGGTATACTGTGTCAGATATTCTTTTGCAGCTGCGGGATTTACCTCCGCCATGGCCCGGTATGCAGCTTCCACTGCGGGGCGCTCTTCTTCCCAGCGCGCCTCCAGCACTGCAATGGAATCGTGGATCACTTTGTGTGTACTCTGATAATCAAATTCCGAGAGATATTCCAGCATCTTGAACGCCCAAAATGCCTTCCCTGCGTCAAAAATCAATTCTTCTTCATCCACATCAAAGTGGGCCGCCTGAGATGCTGCTGTGCCGATCCATTCATACCCTTCCGGAATCCGGCTCATTGCCACAGGATACCACGGTGTATACGGAGACAGACACGGTCTGGGAGAGGTTCGCATCATTCTGGTCAGAATGGGGTCTTCATTGGTCTCGATGATCATGCTTTCCACGGTCGATGCGTTGCAGATAGTCGTAGGAGAGCTGTATCCGCGATGCGGATTTTTCGTTCCCCCTGCCGAAGCGTCGTCGGGTGTTCCTTCGTAATGTGTCCGCATGATTTTCTTTACATCGGCCACACTGTATTTTCTGTCAGCTTTCATGGAGAACGGTTTCAATTCGTCACCGTCCAGCTCCATCCCTTTCAGAAGACGCCATGCATTTCTCGCACGCATGATATTGAAGTTCTTGCGTTCCCCTTCCTGATAGGCTTTCGCAAAATCAAAGTCCGACCAGTCTCCTTCCTTTTCCGGTGTGTACCACCCCTGTTCGATGGCATGCGGTACCAGATTTTCCGACCAGTAATAATTTTCACGATCATTAAAATCGATCTGATGGATCGTAAACCAGTTGGGAATATAATAGACGTGATCGTTTTCCAGACGCTTTGCCGCGCAGTTAAATCCCTTGGGAATTTGAACTACCCAGGCTTCATCTTTATCGATCAGATGGTAGGAACGGCTGGAAAAATATCCGAATTCCTCCACCAGCTTCGCAATGATCTGCACCCCTTCTCTGGCTGTCTTCGCACGTTCTGCTGTCAGACGGCGAATCGCATAGCCAAGACCGTAAGCTTCACGATTGTCTTTATGACAGCCGGTTGCATCGCGGCTCGGTCGGCAGGAGTCCGTCACAATGGCCAGTCCCCACTCATTAACAAACCCGTCCGCAAAGGAAATCCCACCTTTGCAGCGGACTTCGGACCAATAATATGCATACGTTTCTTCCACCTGCGGAATGACCGCTTTGGCATCAGCAAAGCGGATCATAGTTCCCGGTTCATATTTTCTCCTGGGAACCAAATGCGTCTGAACGACGCAGTTTTCATCATCTTCGTTGTGACCTACGATAAAATTCCCGGTGACAGATGCTTCTTTTCCGATGATCACCGTACTGCAGTTTCCGCGTTCCAACCCGGGATAACAATAATATGTCTGTTCCATGAGGACCTCCTTGTGCGATCAACGATACTCTCTAGTTTTAAGATACCATTGCCGGAAATGAAACGCAACAAAAAACGACAGCCTGAAGGCTGTCGTTTTGATTCCTTATAACTATTCTTCGGTTTCTGCAGTCATACCTTCCACGAAATATTCGATTTCGTAGGTTTCGAGCAGGGCATCCAGCTTTTCATAATAAGCCTGTGCGTCCAGTTCGTAGATGACATCTTCCTCAACCCATTCGTAGGGCTGTAATTCACCGGCATCCACTCTGTCGGTCACCAGGATCACGTGATAACCAAAATCGCTCTTGACCGGTTCCTTGGTGTGTTCACCCTTAGCCAATTCAAATGCAGGCTTGGAGAAATCTTCTACCATCGCACTGTATACGAAGGGACCCAGGTCACCGCCGGTGGTCTTGGTACCGTCAGTACCGTATTCCGCAGCCAGTTCCGCAAAATCAGCACCTGCTTCGTACTGCGCAATGATGTCCTTAGCCAGTTCTTCGTCTTCTACCAGAATGTGAGAAGCACGAACCATATCTTCTGTCGCAGTGAACATGTTGGGGTTTGCTTCGTAGTATGCCACACCTTCTTCATCGGCAACAGCAACTTCGTTCATGGCATAAGCCAGATACTGCTGGCTGTTGTAGTACATGGTCAGCTCTTCATCGGTCAGATCGTTCTTTTCCAGGAAATCGGGGATCTGTACCTTCACTGTGGACAGGAACAGTTCAATATCCTCTTCATAAGTTTCACCCAGAACGTCCACGCCCTGTGCTGCATAATCCAGCTCCAGGACCTTGGAACTCATCAGGCTGGACAGCATGGAGTTCTTCAGATAATCCAGATATTCCTTGGTTTCTTCGGTTTCTACAATCGCAGACAGGTCATATCCCTGGCCGTAGCAAACCAGCGCGTTGTATGCATCCCACTGACGCTGAGTCACTTCTACATCGCCGACCTTAGCTACGATCGCAGCCGGATCTGTCTTTTCTTCTCCACCGCAAGCGGTCAGACCCAGGATCATAACCAGTGCCAGCAGCAGAGCAACAATTCTCTTTGCCTTCATATATTTGATTCTCCTTTGTAAATTCAAATCGTGACATTACAGTCACTGACTTCCCAATTTTATCACAGTCGTACTCCGACCGCAAGTTTTTCAGAAATTCTTCACGATTTCTCCATTTCGCGCTTGGCTTCTAACATCGTTTTTGTAAATTCCAGTGCTTCAGCCAGACGGTCACGCTTTTTCGGCGACAGACGGATCACCGGTTTGACACCGCCGTAGATGGTCATCCTCATTCCGTACGCCGCAGAAGCTGCAGCCATGACCTGAGGTTTCAGCCCGTTGATCTGTTCAAAGGTAAAGACCAGTTTTCCGTTTTCGATATGAACGCGGCTGATCCCCAACGCGATACAGCGTGATTTCAGCCAGGCGATATCCATCAGGTTCGTTGCTTCTCTCGGAGGATCTCCGTAGCGGTCCACCATTTCATCAAAGATTTCATCGCGATCGTCATCATCGCCGATCCCGGCAATTTTCTTGTACATCTGTAACTTTAACAGCTCATCGCTGATATAAAAACCAGGTAAGAATGCCGGAAGATCCAGTTCGATGGATGTTTCGATCTGCGGCATCGTTTCCACATTCCCGGACAGCTGACGAACGGCATCTTCCACCAGTTTACAATACAATTCATAACCGATCATCATCATGTGACCGGACTGTGCCGTTCCCAGTAAGTTTCCGGCCCCGCGGATTTCCAGGTCCCGCATGGCGATGTGGAAGCCTGCACCGAATTCCGTAAATTCACGGATAGCTCTCAGACGTTTTTCCGCCACTTCCGACAGGACCTTCTGCTTTTCATACATCAAATACGCATATGCCATTCGATTGGAACGTCCGACGCGTCCCCTCAGCTGATACAGCTGTGACAGTCCGTAGCGGTCCGCATCGATGACGATCATCGTATTTGCATTGGGAATGTCGATCCCCGATTCGATGATGGTGGTGGCGAGAAGGATATCATATTCTCCTTCCACAAAGGACAGCATCACGTCTTCCAGCGACCGTTCATTCATCTGGCCGTGGCCGATGCAGATCCTGGCCTCGGGAACGAGCCTCTGGATTTTGGAAGCAATGGCGTGGATCCCCTTAACACGGTTATACACCACGAATACCTGGCCGCCGCGGTCCATTTCACGCCGGATCGCCTCGCGGAGCATGTCATCATCCTGTTCCATAACGTAGGTCTGAACGGGATATCGTTCTTCTGGAGGCTCTTCGATCAAAGACATGTCTTTGATCCCCACCAGGGACATGTGCAGCGTTCTGGGAATCGGCGTTGCCGATAATGTCAGGACGTCCACATTCTGGCGCAGCATTTTGATTGCCTCTTTATGCTGTACGCCGAAGCGCTGTTCTTCGTCGATTACCAGAAGCCCCAGATCCTTAAATTTCACGTCTTTTGACAACATCCGGTGCGTTCCGACGATCACATCGATCTCACCTCTGCGAATCTTCGATACGATCTCATCCTGCTGTGCCTCTGTTCGGAAACGGCAGAGCATTTCCACTTTGCACGGGAAATGTTCCATACGGGCTTTCAGCGTATGATAATGCTGATTGGCCAAAATGGTGGTCGGTACCAGGACTGCCGCCTGTTTTCCGTCCAAAACGCATTTGAAAATGGCTCGAGCCGCCACTTCGGTCTTTCCGAAGCCCACGTCGCCGCAGAGGAGACGGTCCATGGCCACATCCTTTTCCATATCTTTTTTGATTTCAGCAACACAGCGCAGCTGATCCCCCGTTTCTTCGTAGGGGAACATCTCTTCAAATTCCTTTTGCCACTCGCTGTCTTCGCTGAACGCGTAGCCCTTCTGCATCTGGCGCTGAGCCGTCAGTTCCAGCAGTTCCTTCGCCATATGCTCAATGGCAGCCTGGGCCTTTTCTTTGGTCTTTTTCCAGTCGCTTCCCGATAATTTATTGATTTTTGGTACGATACCGTCGCTCCCCACATATTTCTGGACCACGTCCATCTGATCCACGGGAACGTACAGCATGTCTTCGCCCGCATACTTGATTTTCAGATAGTCCTTGCGGTTTCCCTGGACTACCAGTTCTTCCACACCCAGAAAACGACCGATTCCGTGGTTCTCATGAACCACATAATCTCCTTGACGGATGTCCGTGAACGCTTTGATGGGCTTGGCATTTTTATGTTTAGGACGCTTTCTCTTCTGCTTTGTATGAGTGAAAATATCGCTGTCCGACAGGATCATCCTTTTGACATCGGGATAATCCATCCCGGAAGAAATGACACCCAGGCGGATTTCCACTTTTCCGGAAAGTCCGGCTCTGTCCAGGAATTCCTCCATATTGGTGCATCGTTCCGGCGAAGAACATGCGATGGTTACTTTGTACCCCTGCTTCACATTGCGGCGCAGCTCCGATTCGAGCAGATCCATTCGGCCGTTGAATACGGGAGCCTGACGGGACGAGATCCCTTCCAGCGTATCCAGGCGGTCCACACCGCGAATCCGCTTTTGAAACGGCGTAAAGAAATACGCGCAGGTCTGGCCATTGTACATATCGTACAGATCGCCTTTGGTTAGCACATGCTTACCTTCTCCCGAAACGCACTCTCCACGTTCCAGAAGAACCTTAAAGTCCTCCGAGGCTTCTTTTGCATAAGCTTCCAGTGCCTCTTCCAGACGGTCGGGATCATCAAAAATTACGGAACAATTCTCACCGTCCGCATAATCCCAGATATGACTCAGTTCTTTATAAAAATACGGCAGATACCGTTCCAGCATCGATCGCTGTGTCCCTGTGGCCAGCGCTTCTTCCAGTCGGTCCCTCTGGCTGATGAGCCGTTCTTTCGCTTCTTCATCTTCCAGCTTTTCCGCCTGAGCCGTATAAGATCTGTGGATTTTTTTCGTCGCCGCCTCAAACAGTCCTTCATTTTGAACCAGAAGCGATGCCGGCCAGATCCGCACGGAAGTTTCATTTTTCACAGATCTCTGCGTCACCGGGTCGAAGCTGCGGACCGAATCGATTTCCGTATCAAACAATTCGATTCGCACCGGATACTCCCGGTTCATGGGGAAGATATCCACGATACCGCCGCGGATTCCGAACTGACCCATGGCTTCTACAAAAGGTACACGTTCGTATCCCATGGCAACCAGCCGCTTCGCGGCTTCTTCCGGTACCAGTTCTTTTCCTGCGTTCACATCAAAGGCCAGCGCACGGAATTCCGCAGGTGGGATCAGCTTTTTCAAGGCCGCCGTCACCGGCAGGATCACGATACAGTCCTGACCTTCTCCCAGTGCTGTCAAGGCCGTCAGATAGGAGGAGATCCCCGTCCGGCTCTTCGCTTCATAACGCAGAAAACTGTGTTCGTCCTCTGGAAGAACGTAGGTGGTCTTTTTCGTGAAGAAAGCCATATCCTCAGCCAGTCGTTTCGCCTTTCCATAAGTGGCACATACGATCAGGGCCTGTCCTGCCTGCTCCGCAAAATGCGCCGCCACAGGCGCCACACGGCTCTCCGAAATCCCAAAATAATTATGCATTCCGCTTTTACTGCTCATTGCCTTCCTCAGCTTTCACCGGCGGTTCTCCGGGCGCAGGTGCGTTGCCTGCTTCTTTCGGCTGCTTCACCGGTTTTTCTTTCTTCGGCTTCTTTTCATTATATGCATTCATCGCTTTGTTGATGCCTTCAGCCACGTAACATTCAATGGCCTGAACCGCTTTGTTCACAGCATCTTCCAACAGCGGTTTTTCCTCTTTTGTAAATCCGCCCAGAACAAATTTATCCAAAGGGATCACCGGATTTTTCCCGATTCCCAGACGGATTCTGGGAAATCCGTCATCCTGCAGATCGTAGATGATGGATCTCATACCGTTGTGCGTTCCCGCGCTTCCCTTGGCACGGATCCGCAGTTTTCCCGGTTCCAGATCGATATCGTCATAAATGACGATCAGATTTTCAATATCTTCTTTATAATAGCTCATGATCTCACGGACGGCCTGTCCGGACAGATTCATGTAAGTCTGCGGCTTTACCAGCATGACTTTCTTTGTCCCGAAATACCCTTCTCCCACCAGTGCTTTATGCTTCAGCTTGGTCACGCTGATGGAATGTTTCTCCGCCAGCTGGTCGATGGTGATGAATCCCATGTTGTGGCGCGTCTGTTCATACTGTTTTCCGGGGTTTCCTAATCCCACAATGATATACATAGTTGTTCTCCCTCAATGATTTTTAATGATAAAAGAAGGGGCAGTCTCCTGTAGGAAGACGGCCCCTGAAGCGTCACAATCGTAACTGCAATGTTCTTCGCGGCTTGAATTAGAACAGGCCGTTCAGAGAAGTATTGGTGAATACGCGGATCATAGCTTCTGCGAACATCGGTGCTACGGACAGAGTCTTGATCTTGTCGATCTTCTTTTCTTCCGGCAGAGGAATGGTGTTCAGCAGTACCATTTCCTTGATCGCAGACTTTTCGATTCTTTCGATAGCAGGACCGGACAGGATCGGGTGAGTTGCACAAGCGTAAACTTCCTTTGCTCCCATATCCTTCATAGCGTTCGCTGCATTGCAGATGGTACCTGCGGTGTCAACCATGTCGTCCATCAGAACAACGGTCTTATCCTTAACGTCACCGATTACGTTCATAACTTCGCTGACATTTGCCTTCTGACGTCTCTTGTCTACGATAGCGATCGGAGCATCCAGCGGCTGAGCCATGGATCTTGCTCTGCTAACAGAACCGTGGTCCGGAGATACGATTACCAGATCGTCCAGATTCTTTTCCTTGAAGTACTTTACCAGGATCGGCATACCCAGCAGATGATCTACAGGGATATCGAAGTAACCCTGGATCTGAGCTGCATGTAAGTCCATGGTGATGACACGGTCAGCACCTGCAGCTTCCAGCAGATCTGCTACCAGCTTAGCAGTGATCGGATCTCTCGCCTTTGCTTTGCGGTCCTGACGAGCATATCCGTAGTAAGGAATTACTGCGTTGATACGACCAGCAGAAGCTCTCTTCATAGCGTCGATCATGATCAGCAGTTCCATCAGGTTATCATTGGTCGGATCGCAGGTGGGCTGAATGATGTAGGTATCAATACCACGTACGGTTTCCCATAAGCTTACCGAAATTTCTCCATCGCTAAATTTGTTGACTGCGGCTTTTCCCAGAGGTTTTCCCATAATCTTGGCAATTTCTTCGGCCAGGGCCGGATTCGCGTTGCCGGTGAAAATCTTGTAATCTGCAAATACGCCGTTCCTCATGTCTTTGTCCTCCTTTGGCTTTCGCCTGTTGCACTATTTCTTCTTCTTCTCCAATACCCTCGTGTTACTTGACCTTACAATGTGGCTTCTGTTCCCCTTTATCCACACATAGTCAGTATAACATCTTTCTTTCATTTCAGAAACACCTATTTCAAATAAAGGTGAAAAAAACAGCAACTATTTTAGCTGCTGTTTTTTATTACTGGTAATTTATTCCTCTTTCGGAGCCTCTTCTCCCCCATAAACGGCTTCTGCATCTACAGGTTCATCAAAAGTTTCCTCATATTTCTGGAAAATGGCTTTAGCGATCTTTTCTCTCGTTTCAGGAAGCAGCGGATGAGCCACATCCTTATACTTGTCTCCGATCTTCTTACTGGGCATCGCAACAAACAGGCCGTTCAGGCCCTTTACGATTTTAATATCGTGGACCACGAACTCCCCATCAAAGGTAACGGACGCCACCGCCTTCATCTTTCCCTCATCGTCCATTCTTCGAATTCTTACATCAGTAATTTCCATAATGATTCTCCTCTTCGGATTTTGTACGCGTAAAACTGCGCATACTTCCTACAAAGTGCAGGATCGTATTAGCGGTATTATACTCCAAAAACCTGCATTTTTCAACCTCTACAACAACCATTCCGCGTTCTCAGGCAATTTTTTGACCCGCAGGTCAATTTATTTTTACCCAAACACTTCTTCAATCGCCTGAACGTTCTGCTCTACATCGATGATCTGATTATCTGCATCTACTGTTCCCAGATACATCAGCGGGAAATACTCGCTGACCTTCTTCTTTACCGGTTCTTTCGAAGCGATCATCACACCGACGCCCATGACTTCCACATCGAATTCTCTCATCATATCACTGATCCCACGGACACTTCCGCCGGCTCTCATGAAATCGTCAATGATCAGGGCTTTGGTCCTCGGCTTGACGGCTCTCTTTGCAAGAGACATCTTCTGGATCCGTTCTGCGGATCCTGCAAAGTAGTTGATGCTGACAGTGGACCCTTCGGAAATCTTACTTTCCCGGCGCAATACCACCAGCGGAAGGTTCAGCATTTCCGCAGTCATCAGCGCCGCAGGAATCCCTTTGGTTTCCACAGTCACCACGTAATCAGCGCCACAGTTTTCAAACTTCTTGGCAAAAATCTGTCCAACGCCTTTGACGATTGCCGGGTGGAACATGATGTCCGAAATATAAAGGAAACCGTTCGCCAGGATACGTTCCTTCTCGCCCATCATTTCTTCCAGATCGTTCAGCAGGTTTTCTGCTGCCTTCTTTGAAATGGAAGGAATGTACTTCAATCCGCCCTTTGCACCGGCCGATGTTTCGATCCGGCCGTATCCGGAAATTTCCAAAGCACGCTTTGCAGCTGATACGTCTTCGCTTAAACTGGATTTTGCGCAGTCGAACATGTCGCAGAAATAACCCAGAGAAAATGTCTTATTCGGATTTTCTCTCAGGATCTGCAGCATGGCCCCCACGCGTTCTGTCCTTTTCATATGATGTCACCTCCAGAGAATACGAATATTTCATTCGTGTTACCTCAATTTTATTCGCTTTTTCCGCACTTGTCAAACTGATTCCCCTGATTTGGCCCGAAATCTCCATTTTTCGTAAAAGAGAAGATATTTTTATGTTTTTATTGTCAATAAGCACAAAACCGTAAAAAATGTGGTATAATAACTATGTCTGGCGATTTTCTAAATCCGGGCCAAGTACAAATTCAGGAGGAACTTCCATGTTGGATTTTACCAATTTTAAACACATACATTGTATCGGGATCGGCGGAATCGGCCTGTCCGCGATTGCGGAGATTTTTCTTTCCCGCGGTTATATCGTATCCGGCTCTGACATGAAGCAGAGCGAAACCACCGATCATCTGATCAAGCACGGAGCAAAGATCTATTTTGAACACAAGGCCGAAAACATCCAGGGAGCCGATCTGATCTGCTACTCTGCAGCGGTATCGAAAGAAAATCCCGAGTTGAAAGCTGCCATCGAAAACGGAATTCCGACGGCAACCCGCGCGGAAGCGCTGGGTGCGCTGATGTCCGGTTATGAAAACAGCATTGCCATTTCCGGGACCCACGGTAAGACGACGACCACTTCCATGATTTCCCTGATCCTGGAACATGCCGAAACCGATCCCACGATTCTGGTGGGTGGAAATCTGGCCGAATTCAACGGTAACGTCAAAGTAGGAAAGAGCGATTACTTCGTTACAGAAGCCTGCGAATACATGGACAGCTTCTTGAGCCTGCGCCCACAGATTGAAATCATCCTGAATATCGATTCCGACCATCTGGACTACTTCAAGGATATCGATCACATCGCCAGCTCCTTCAACCGCTTCGCCAACCTGGTACCGGCCAGCGGAACGCTGATTGCCTACGATGCCAACCCGTTCATTCAGTCCATTATCGAAACCGTGGACTGCCGCGTTGTGACCTTCGGTTTCAGCGACAACTGCACTTATTACGCAGATAACATCAAGTTCAACTCCATGGGAATGCCGTCCTTCGACGTTCATTGTCCCGATG
Organism: Bacillota bacterium; assembly: GCA_017472365.1. Taxonomy (GTDB): domain Bacteria; phylum Bacillota; class Clostridia; order Peptostreptococcales; family Anaerovoracaceae; genus RGIG446. The sequence continues at coordinate 21,374 of JAFUQN010000038.1, read as the reverse complement.
GTCTGTTCGGTTCCGTACAGCTGTCCGTTCCCGGCGAACATAACATCGCCAACAGCCTTGCGGCCATCGCCTGCTGTCATACCCTGGGCGTACCGGCACAGTCCATCATCACCACTCTTGTGAATTATACCGGGACCCAGCGTCGTTTCGACGTGATCGGTTCCACAAAGGGAAATGTCCGTATCGTCGATGACTATGCTCACCATCCCACGGAAATCAAAGCGACGCTGAGCGCTGCCCAGAATATCGATCACAATAAACTGTGGTGTCTGTTCCAGCCCCACACCTATACCAGAACCATGGCTCTGTTCGACGAGTTTGCCGAAGCTTTCAATGACGCCGACAAGCTGATCCTGGCTGAGATTTACGCAGCCCGTGAAAAGAACATCTACAAGATCAGTTCCAAGAGTCTGGCTACCGAAATCAAGAAACGCCATCCCGAAAAGGACGTTTACTTCTTCGATGATTTCGAAGACATGGCTTCGTTCGTTTACAATAATGCCGACGAACGCGACCTGGTCCTGACCATGGGTGCCGGTGATATCTGCCGTGTGGCAGAAATGATTCTGGATCTGGATAAGTAAAAAAATATGTAACATAAAACGCAGGTCAACGACTGAACTAGTCAACGACCTGCGTTTTTCTTTTCTTCATTGATCATGGACAGAAGCTCTGCGCAGCTGCTGACAGGTGCTCTGCAGACCCCTTCGCGGCAGTAGTAATACATCGTCCCCCGTTCAGGGATCGGATAATTCACCGTCATCGGTGAAATTTTCGCCAGCGTTAGTTCGTTCTCACACGTTTTCCAAAGAAGAACACCGTGGCCGTTTTCACGGCGCAGCTGCTTTTGAAGCTCCAACAACGTTCTGTTTTCTTCCCGGTCGTTTCCAATATCATCGACGGCAGAAACACAGATCATCTGCCACGAAGAAACACTTTGTTCCAAAAGCGCCAATGCTCCCGAAGCTCGGTTTCGGATCCAGTCCGTCTGTCGCTTCGATGCACGGATCCAGCATTCCCGGCCTGTCAGCGCCTTCAGGCGTACCAGAACCAGAGCTGCCATGGAGTTTCCCGAGGGCATCGCTCCGTCATACCATTCCTTCGGACGGCTGATCAGCTGCTCTCCGTCTTTCGAATACATGAAATACCCGCCCTGTTCTCCATCCTCAAACAGATCGACGGCCATTTCCATCAGACGGCTTGCTTCTTCCAGCCAGACCGCATCCAATGTCACATCATACAATTCTAAAAGTCCCCAGGCATAACAGACATAATCCATCAACTGACCGTCACCGGCCGCATGACCATCCTTCCATCTGAGCCAAAGCCGGCCGCTTTCTGCGGTCAGCTCCCGCTTCATAAATCCCGCCAGCTCTTCCGCGATTCTCCGGTATCTGTCTGCTCCAAAGGCCCGGTATCCCGCAGAAAACGCCGCAAGAGCCAGTCCGTTCCAGGCGGTGAGGATCTTATCGTCACAATGGAGACTGCACCGGTTCTGACGATACTCATACAAAAGTCTCCGGTCCTCTTCCTCGATGGCGCGTTCCGTCCACTTGTCAGCACTGCGGTCGTCCCGGCGGTTCAAAACATTTTTTCCCTCCCAGTTTCCGCGGGCCGTAACTCCCAGTTTTTCACTGTATGCCTCTCCCCGGTTATTCCCCAATACCTTCAGAATTTCTTCCCTGGTGAATACATAGAATTTTCCTTCTTCTCCGTCGCTGTCTGCATCCTGTCCGCAAAAGAAACCGCCCTGTTCCTGACGCAATTCCCGGATCATATAATCCAGCGTCTCACGGGAAGCCCTGCGGTACAGCGGCTTTTCCGTGATTTCCCACGCTTTCGCGTACGTCAAAGCCAGGAGCGCATTGTCGTAAAGCATCTTCTCAAAATGCGGTACCAGCCACCTGTCATCGGTGGAATACCGCGAAAAGCCGCCGCCCAGATGATCGAAAATCCCTCCCCGGTACATCTGTTCCAGCGTCACTTCAGCCATATGCATCGCATTATATCCATCCGCTGTTCCTCCCGTCCGCGCCTGGCCATACTGTAAAAGAAACAGGATCATATGTGCCATCGGAAACTTCGGTGCACGGCCGAACCCTCCCCACTGCGGATCAAAACGACGGTTCATTTCTTCTACCATCTGTCCAAGGATCTCCCGATCCTCCCCGCCGATGGCAGCGGTATCTTCCTCCCGACAGATCCACTGCGTCAATTCTTCACTGGCACGTTCCACCCGTTCCCGCTCCTCCGTCCAAAGCCTGCGGATCTCGCCGGCCAGCTCCATTACACCCCACTGCCCGTACCGGCTGTATTTCGGAAGATACGTGGCCGCGAAAAACGGCTTCCGATCCGGCGTCAGGATTACGTTCAAAGGCCATCCGCCGCTTCCCGTTAACGCCTGCGCCGCCTCCATATATACTGCGTCCACATCGGGCCTTTCCTCACGGTCTACCTTGATGCAGACAAACACATCATTGAGCAGTTCCGCCGCTTCTTCATCCTCAAAAGATTCATGGGCCATCACGTGACACCAATGACAGGTGGAGTACCCGATGCTGAGAAACACCGGCTTGTCCTCCCGTTTTGCCCGTTCAAAAGCTTCGTCGCCCCAGGGATACCAGTCCACAGGATTGGACGCATGCTGTAACAAGTACGGGCTTGTCTCATCTTTCAAATGGTTGTATCGGTTCTGATCCATTCCGTTGATCCTTCTTTCTTCTTCACATTCTTATTCAGAAGTGTTTCCCTCTTTTCTGTCAATTATGTTACCAATCTCTTCTTTCCCTTTTTGACGCTCCCGGTCGAATCATGTATAATAGAGTCAGCATCATCAAAGAGGGAGAACTTTTATGTTAGTTTATAGTACAAAATTACCCTTAAAACCGGAAGTTACACAGGAAATCTGTCTGACTCAGTTCATCGAATGGGTCACCGGAAGCGAACACTATCCCATTGACACCATCGAATATGATATCAGTTCCCGCGAGGATTTCCAGATCCGCACCGGTCACGTATCTTTCGCCATTACTCACTACGACGATGAACAGCGGGCGCTGTCCGCCTGTCGTTTGGAGAACCACCAGGAAAATGCACTTTGGTACACGGACTGCATCTTTCTTGAAGAAGGCGATGCCAAGACACTTCTGATCCAGCTGCACTGTGACCGTCCCGGCTTCAATACGCAGCTTCCCGTGGTCAATAAACCCTATATTATCCGCAAATTCGTAGAAGGCGGATACTGCGCTGACGACGCTTATATTCCCGTCACGGACGAGCCAATCCAGGCCGATAACAACTGGATCCTGATTTGTGCAAAAATCATGTGCAGCGAATATACTAACAAGATGCCCGTCGTCTACATCAGCCGCGATTCGCAGAACCGCACAGCGATCAGCGCTTCTTATCTGGCAAAGCAGCTCAGCGGCGTTGCCCACGTCTTTGAAGAAACGGATCACGACCGTTCGCTTCTGATCCGCAAGGCAACCGACCACCGCAACGTACACAGCGGTTATGTGGGTATCTATTTCCCCGGCCGTCCGTTCGGTGAGCGCTTCAGTCCCGACGATTATCCCGGTCCCAACGGATACCGCGAAATGACCAGCGATATTGTCAATTCCGTCCGCAACGCTCTGATCAATCGGATGGATTCTACCATCTACAACTGGAATCAGATCCAGATGATGCAGTCCCGCCAGAAAATGAAGCAGTGGCAGGACATCAGCGATTCCAACAAATCCGACCTTTCCGATTACATGGAACTGTTCGATTCGGAAAACCGCGAACTTCAGACAAAGATCGACGAGCTGAACCTGCTTTTGGACATGGCCAGCGAGCAGATCGACGAATATAAACAGACGCTCCACAATATGAGCATCCAGCTGGAAAACTTCCGTTCCACCTTCCGCGGCGGCGGAAATGACGGCGGAATTTACAAAAAGGGCGAAGAAAACGAATTATATCCCGGCGAAATCACAGAGCTTCTCCACAATGTGCTGAGCAGTTCCAAATCCCGGTTTACGGAAGAGTCTCATCCCAGAGCTCTGATCGAATCCATGCTGGCAGCCAACCCCACGGATCATCCCTGCGAAACCGTTCTGGAAGAGCTGAAGCCGATCCTCAGCAATTACGACAGGCTGACTCCGGCCATCCGCACCAAGCTGAAGGAACTGGGCTTCACCATCGACGAAGACGGAAGCCATTACAAGTTGACCTTCCAGGGGGATTCCCGTTACATGTTCACTTTATCCAAAACGCCCAGCGATCATCGCGGCGGAAAAAATCTGTATTCCGAAGTATGCAACAGACTGGACGTCAATAAATAATCTCAACAAAAAATCCTGCGGAGGATCTTCCTCTGCAGGATTTCTTTTCTTTTTGTTGCGGCAAGCAGCGCTTACGCGCCTCCCCGTTCTTACTGGATATCGGTTACGTCGTAACCCTGATCTTCCACCGCCTTCTTCAGTTCGCCGTTGGCGATTTCAGCCTTCAGAGTAACAACTGCAGTACCCTTTTCGTGGCTTACTTCAGCAGCTTCCACAGCTTCCAGGCCTTCCAGAGTCTTCTTTACGCGAGCTTCGCAGTGGGGACACATCATACCGGTGATATGCATTGTTCTTTCCATAATGATTACCTCTTTCTCTTTACGCTTTATTTTCTTATCGCGGCTGGCATCATACACCTTCAGCAGGTTCAGACGCAGTGCGTTTGTAACGACACAGAAGCTGGACAGACTCATAGCTGCAGCTCCGAACATGGGGTTCATCTTCCAGCCGAGCACGGAAATAAATACCCCTGCTGCCAGCGGGATTCCCACAGAATTGTAGAAGAATGCCCAGAACAAATTCTGGTGAATATTTCGCAGCACCGCGCGGGACATGCGGATGGCAGCCGCCACATCGGTCAACCTGCTGTGCATCAGAACCACGTCGGCAGCGTCGATTGCCACGTCGGTTCCGGCACCAATGGCGATACCGATATCGGCTCTCGTCAGCGCAGGAGCATCGTTGATTCCGTCACCTACCATGGCCACCTTTCCCTGCTGTGACAGTCTGTGGATCACAGATTCTTTTCCGGAGGGCAGTACGCCGGCGATGACTTCATCCACACCCACCTGATCACCGATGGCCTTGGCCGTCTTCTGATTGTCACCGGTGAGCATGACTACACGAATTCCCATGTTCTGCAGTTCCCGGATAGCCTGGGGACTGTCTTCTTTGATTACGTCAGCCACAGCGATGACACCGATCAGCTGACCGTCCGAAGCGAAGAACAGCGGTGTTTTTCCCTGTTCCGCCAGGGCTTCTGCGCGTGTTCTCATTTCCTTCGATACCACAGCCCTGGTTTCAATGAATTTCAGGTTTCCACCGTCGATGCGGACATCGTCCAAACGTCCGGACAGACCGTTGCCGGGCAGAGCTTCAAATTCGTCCACCGCCTCCAGATCCAGCCCTTTATCACGTCCATATGTTACAACAGCCTTCGCCAATGGGTGTTCACTCTTCAGTTCCAGTGCATACGCTTCTGCGATCAGTCTGGCCTCCGTCACTCCCTCTGCAGGGATCACATCAGTGACCGTAGGCTGACCCATGGTAATGGTACCGGTTTTGTCCAGAGCGATGACTTCCACTTTCCCGGTCTCTTCCAGAGACACCGCGGTTTTGAATAAGATCCCGTGCTTTGCACCTACGCCGTTGCCCACCATAATGGCCACCGGCGTTGCTAAACCCAGGGCACAGGGACAGCTGATGACCAGTACGGAAATCCCGCGGGCCAGTGCAAATCCAATGGTTTCTCCAACAACCAGCCATCCGGCAATCGTCACCAGAGCAATGGTGATGACAGCAGGAACGAAGATTCCGGAAACCTTGTCAGCCACCTTGGCAATGGGCGCCTTCGTGGCAGCCGCGTCGCTGACCATGCGGATGATCTGTGCCAGAGCCGTGTTTTCACCGACGCGCAGCGCCTGACATTTCAGGAAACCGGACTGATTTATGGTCGCAGCAGATACATGATCTCCCGCTTCTTTATCCACAGGGATACTTTCCCCGGTAAGCGCCGCTTCATCCACGGCGCTGGTTCCTTCCAAAACAATACCGTCCACAGGAATACTTTCTCCCGGACGTACCACAAAGATATCGTCTACTTTGACATCTTCGATGGGAACGCTGACTTCTTCTCCGCTGCGTATCACAGTCGCCGTCTTGGGAGCCAGCTTCATCAGACTTTTCAGCGCATCGGTGGTCTTTCCCTTGGATCGGGCTTCCAGCATCTTTCCCACAGTGATCAGAGCCAGGATCATGGCCGCCGATTCAAAGTAGAATTCATGAAGATAATGATGCGCCCCTTCCAGATCACCCATGGACTGGAGCTTCGTCATAGCCAGCAGCGCGTAAGAGCTGTAGACAAACGAGGCCGCGGACCCCAGGGCTACCAGCGTATCCATGTTGGGAGCTTTATGAAGAAGCGTTGTAAAACCGTTGATGAAGAATTTCTGGTTGATCACCATAACAGCTACCGACAGAATCAGCTGATAAACGCCGATCCCCGAAGGGTTATTCTGTAAGATGTCCGGAACCGGCCATCCCCACATGACGTGTCCCATGGACACATACATCAGCGGTACCAGAAGAAGCAGCGACCAGAACAACCGCCGTTTCATTTTCGGTGTTTCACGATCAACCAGAGCGTCCTCCTCCGCGGCAAACATTCCGCCGCCATTTCCGGAGGCTCCGGAAGCACTTCCACCCGCACCTCTGGGCGCCGCGCCGTAACCGGCCTTTGTCACTGCAGCGACGATATCGCTGTCAGATGCAGTTCCGTCCACGCTCATGCTGTTGGTCAGAAGGCTGACCGTTACAAAACTCACACCTTCCACCGCCTGTACCGCCTTTTCCACGTGAGCTACACAGGCAGCACAGCTCATTCCTGTTACATTATATTGTTTCATACATTTCACCTCGATTTACAAACCGTCACCATACTTACCGCATCAGTTTCTGCATGGTGTTGACCAGTTCCTCCACCACGCCCTCTTTTCCGGCACGGATATCTTCCACAACACAGGTTTCGATGTGATTGGCCAGCAGGACTTTGTTAAAGCTGTTTAACGCTGCGTTGACCGCCGCCACCTGCGTCAGAATATCCACACAGTAAGCATCGTTTTCGATCATTCCTTTAATTCCACGAACCTGCCCCTCGATGCGGCTCAGGCGGTGGATCAGATCCTTATATTCTTTTTCGGACCGCTGTTTCGTTCTCTCGGAACAGCAGCATCCGCATGTTTCGTGTTCACTCATAGATTTCCCCTTTTCCAAACTTTGTTTCTCTGAATTCTGTCATTTATTATATACCCCCACGGGGTATCTGTCAACCAGGAGTTAGCATATGTTTACTCCTGATTTTTTATGAAATTTACGATAATATTTTTCTATGAAAACAAAATATGATATACTATTTTTATTAGTCATTTTTTGTCGAATTGGGTGAATCATTTTGAAACAGAAATTATCTTCAATCATTACACAGCTTCAAGTCAATCCGCTGTTATATTTTTTCCCGCTGCTTTTGATCTATTACGAACTGACCCTGGAAACAGCAGTCTACGGTACCTTTACCGTAACAGCACGAACACTTCTGATGGCGTTATTCAGTATCGCCTATGGCTGTGTTTTCTATTTAGTCTCCACTCTGCTGAAAAATAAAACAGTCAATCGGATCATCGGATTCGCGCTGACTCTTCTACCCACCGTTCCCTATCTGGTGGAATACTTCGTATACCAGCAGTTTAAAATCTTTTATGACCTGAATACCATGACCGGCGGTGCTGCCGATGTGTTGAAGGAATTCACCGAGGAAATCAAGCTCCTGGTATTCACTCCCACCGGTCTGGCCTTCGTCGGATTCATGTTCCTGCCGGCGATCCTGTTCCTGGGATACACCCACAGCGCCGTATCCACAAAGCCGGCAACCTCCACTCCGCGGCTCATAGCTGCACTGGGAGCGGTGGTTTCCTATGGTTTGGCTCTGGTGCTGATCCTGAACAGTGTGGCCTTCGGTCCTGTTTACAGTGAGGAATATAACTTCCAGTCTGCCGTCAGCGACTTTGGTCTCATGACCGGCCTGCGCTTGGATGTAAAAAACAACTACTTCGGAAGTTCAGAATCCTTCGAAGCCATGAATCCAGACGACTCCATGGAGGATATCGTCGAGCTGACACCTGTTACCTACGATTTTAACGAAATGGATATCGACTTCGCCGCTTTGGCAGAAACCGCCACCGGCCAGGTGAAAACACTCCACGAATATGTTGCTTCCCTGAGACCCAGCCGTCAGAACGAATACACCGGTCTGTTCGCAGGTAAAAACCTGATTATTATCAGTGCCGAAGCGTTCACCGAAGAGGTCATTGATCCCGTCCTGACACCGACGCTGTACCGTCTGGCCAATAAAGGGATCCAGTTCACGGATTATTACCAGCCCTCCAGTGCAGGGACCACAGGCGGTGAATATCAGAACGTATTCAGCTTCCTGCCCACCGCCGGCGGTAAGTCCTTCAAGATGACAGCGGATCAGCTGAACTACTTCACCATGGGAAGCCAGCTGGACCGCCTGGGATATTACGGAAAGGCCTTCCACAACAACTGGTTCGAGTATTATGACCGTCATCTGACCCATGTGAATCTGGGATATTCCGACGGCTTTATGGGTATGTGGAACGGAATGGAAGAATTCGTTACCGACTGTTGGCCCCAGAGCGATTTGGAAATGATTGCCGGAACTCTTCCCACTTACATCGATAAACAGCCCTTTAACATTTATTACATGTCTGTCAGCGGTCACAGCAACTACTCCCGCAGCGGAAACTCCATGACAAAGAAGAACTGGGACCGCGTGGCCCATCTGGAATATTCCGATGTAGTTAAAGGATACTACGCCGCCAACCTGGAACTGGAAGACGCCCTGACCCATCTGGTAGCAGAACTGGAAGCTTACGGAATCGCAGATGACACCGTCATCTGCATCTCTACCGACCACTTCCCATACGGTCTCCACGATGGAAATAGTGCCAACAACACGGCTTATCTGGAAGAACTGTACGGCCAGCCCGTCACCGACCGTCTGGTCCGCGACCATAACCGGTTGATCCTTTGGAGTGGCTGTCTGGAAGACATGGACCCCATCATTGTGGATACTCCTACCTCCAGCCTTGACATCATCCCGACGCTGTCCAACCTGTTCGGAACGGAGTTCGATTCCAGATTGTTCCCCGGCCGCGACGTCTTCTCCAACGCCGAAGCACTGATGTTCACTCTCAATTACGACTGGAAGACCGATAAGGGTTCTTACAACGCTTCCACCGGAAAATTCACCCCTGCTGAGGGCGTTGAAATCCCCGAGGAATACTACGACGATTACATCAAGCGTATCAAGTCCACCGTCCGCAACAAAGTGACATATTGCCGCGGTGTTCTGGAAACTGACTACTTCCGCGTGTTATTTGAAAACTGGCCCGCTCCCGAACCGATTTATCAGTATCAGGTCGTTGAAATGACGAAGATATCTGAAACAGATGACAGTTCCATTCCTACTGACAATGATACGTCGAATTTGAATTAAAAGTTAAAAAGCAGTGGTGCTCGCCGCTTATGGCCGATCCCACTGCTTTTACATCCGGATCGATTGTTTTCCCTTTCTTGAAACACCCCCAATTCCATGATATAGTGTAGCTATGATGAACACACGAACTTCCACACAATTGAATATCAATCTGGATAACGGCTTATCCCTCCAGCGCGACGATCAAGGCCTCTGCCTCGTCTCCAATGACCAGGTCCTCCGCGGTGATTTCACCAAGATGATCCCCCGCGTCAAGGCGAACAATCTTTCCAAAGAGCTTCTCGTCAAAGCTGCAAAAATCAAAGACCCTGACCACCAACTATGGGCAATCGACGCCACTGCAGGTCTCGGCGAAGACTCCCTGTTATTGGCTGCTGCAGGATTCCAGGTAACGCTCTACGAGCGTAACCCTGTGATTTATCAACTCTTAGCCGATGCTTTAGAACGAGCCAGAGAGATTCCTGAACTGGCTGATATTGTCTCCCGAATGACCGTTCGAAACGAAGATAGCATCGAAGCGCTGAACCAGCTGGCTCTTACCCTGGATCAAAATGCATCGGATACTATCGCTCCTGACGTGATCCTTCTGGACCCCATGTTCCCGGAACGTCAGAAGAGTGCTCTCGTAAAAAAGAAGCTTCAAATAATCCAGAAGTTGGAGACTCCCTGTACCGATGAAAAGGAAATCGTCTCCGCAGCCATGAAAGCCAGACCAAAGAAGCTGATCATCAAGCGCCCGCCCAAAGGTCCCTGGTTGGCCGGTCTGAAGCCGGACTATTCCAACGAAGGTAAAGCCGTGCGCTTCGACTGTTTTGTAAACCCCTATGACCGAATCCATAAATTTGATTTATAAAAGTATACCCCGCCATCGCGCGGGGTTTTTCTTATGCAAAAGACGCCGGGGTCGCCCCGACGTCTCTTTACTCTCAATGATTTACTTATATCTGTTTTCATACCGCTTTTCGTACTCTTTTTCCCATTCCGCACGCTTCCGGTATTCCTCATCATTCTGTTCCTTCTGCGCTTTTGCTTCAGCAATGCGCTTTTTACGTTCTTCACGTCTGGCCTTTCTTCTGGCGATCTGGCGTCTCTTCAGAACCACATATCCCCAGAACAATGCCACGATCAGAAGCAGGGCCACAGCAAAACCAATATAGATCTTCTTTGCAGTCGCGTTGTCGATGCCGAAGATGGATAAGAATCCGCCTTTTTCCACGGCTTCCACCGCCACAGCATCGTATTCACCCACCAGTTCTTCGCCTTCGTAAACCTGGATCTTACCGACCACCTGGTTCTTGGCCACAGGAGCCTGGACCTGGGTGTCCATAACCACCTTGGTGGTCACGATGGTATCCGGAGATTCCATGGGAATGGTGGTATAGATATCCGAAGCGGAAGCCACCTGCACCGTCTTGACCGCACCACGCTTCACACTGACTTCACCCACGTGATCGCCCTGATTCAGCGCCTGATACGTGCGGTAATTGGTGAATGCCCAGTCCAGCATGGCGATGGAATCCGCAAAGCGGCCCATATCCGTGGACTTCATGGTAACGCACAGGAATTCCGAACCGTTGCGCTCTGCACTGGCAATCAAACAGCCACCTGCGTGGCTTGTGTAGCCGGTCTTGACTCCGGTAACGCCTTCATACTTACATACGCGCTTCTGATTTCCCACATAAACTTTGTTCACCGTATCATATAACAGACGGTTCGTATTGTACAGATGACGCATTTCCGTCTTGATATTGGTCGGCGGGATCTCATATTTATATGTAGTGACGAACTCACGGAAAATGGCACTGATGGAAGTATTCGTCATGGCATATCTGGCGATCATAACCAGGTCGTAAGCCGTAGACTTGTGTTCCGGATCATGGAGGCCGTTGGGATTAACGAAATTCGTATTCAGCGCACCCAGTGCCTTGGCCTTTTCATTCATCATCCGCGCAAAGTCTTCCGTACTGCCGGCGATGCTCTTTCCAAGAACCAGCGCACAGTCGTTGGCCGACTCGGTCATCATACCGCCCATGATCTGATGGACCGTCAGGATTTCTCCCGGCTCCAGTGCAATATGGCTTCCTTCCACTTCGTAGGGAGTCACATCGTCCACAGTCAGCTGTTCGTTCAGATCTTTAAAATGCTCCAGAGTCAGGATCGCTGTCATGACCTTGGTGGTGCTGGCAGGATATCTCTGCTCGTTGGCATTTTTCTCCATCAGAATCTCGCCGGTCTTCATATCAATGAGGATCGCCGTCTCACCGATCAGCTCCGGCTGAGCGGTTGCCCCGAAGGAGGGTACGACACTGCTCAAAATCATGACCAGCGTCAAACAAATCATTAAACATTGTCTCTTCATTCTCTATTCCCCTGTTGTTCCGTCTGGCTGTAACTTCTGCGTCAACTACTTGGCAAAGAAGTGATCGGTCAGTTCGTAACCGTTGGCGAAGAAATTGCCGGAAGAAGCTCCGGAAACTTCGTTGAACGCACGGCTTTCGTCCTCTGCCTGAGCCTTGGAACTGTCAAAGAACACATAGGGAACGGGACGGCCCTTATGGGTACGGATGGACAGCGGTGTCTGATGGTCCGGAACGATCAGGAAGCGGAAATCTTCGCCGACGGACTTCAGATAGTCGATCACAGGGCCGACTACCTTTTCATCGATCAGCTCCAGGGACTTGATTTTACCGGGCATATCTCCCTGGTGGGAACATTCATCGGGAGCTTCCAGGTGAACGTACAGGAAGTCCACGCCGCGCTTGAACGCCTCGATGGCAGCTTCTGCCTTACCGTCGAAGTTGGTGTGGATCGTACCGGTAGCACCTTCCACATCGATGGTTTCCAGACCTGCGCAGACACCGATTCCCTTGATCAGGTCAACCGCAGAAATGGTAGCACCGTTGATCTGGTACTTATCATAGAACGAAGACAGCTGGGGTTTCTTTCCCTGACCCCAGATCCACAGAGAATTCGCCGGATTCAGTCCCTTTTCCACGCGGGCCTTGTTCACCGGATGATCCTTCAGGATCTCATAGCTCTTCTTCATCATTTCGGTAATAAATTCCGCACCCTCTCCCTTGGGCAGGTACGCACCGGCCTTGCGGGTCAGGATATCATGGGGCGGAGTCAGTTCATACTCGGTGCTGCCGTCGTGAACGATCATGCAGTGACGATAGCTGACGCCGGTATAGAACTTGATTTTTTCATTGGCAAACGCTTCATTGACCGCCTGGATCAGCTGATCTGCTTCTGCTGTGGTGATATCGCCGGAGCTGTGGTCCTTAACGATCAGATCTTCGTAAGCGCCGTCACCTTCCAGTGTCACAATGTTGGTACGGAACGCCACGTCGGTTTCGGACATATCGATACCGATGGAAGCCGCTTCCAACGGAGAACGACCGGTCAGATATACGCGGGGATCATAGCCCATGACGGACAAATTCGCAGCATCACTGCCCGGGGCAATCCCTTCGGGAACGGTGCTGACCATACCCACTTCGCCAACAGCGGCCAGGGCATTTACATGAGGCATATTCGCAGTCTGTAACGGTGTTTTTCCACCCAGCGCTTCGATGGGTTCATCTGCTGCGCCGTCGGGTACAACGATCAAATATTTCATACTCTTTTCCTCCTAAAACATATATTTTTCCAAAAAAAGAAGTGTTCAGACGCATTTTTTGGTCATTGCATACAGTTTTCTGTCTTTACCATTGTATCATATAGTGATATAATTGAAAATTGTTAAATTGTATTTTTTCTTATGAAAGCAGGAGGAAATTACTATGAGTTTTGAAGAAAGAGTGTATAACTTTTCCGCTGGTCCCTCCATGCTACCTTTAGAGGTACTGGAGCAGGCTGCAAGAGAAATGACAAATTGTAACGGCTCTGGTATGTCCGTTATGGAAATGAGTCATCGTTCTGCAGATTTCAAGGCGATCATTGAAACCGCCGAAAAGGATCTCAGAGAGATCCTGAACATCCCCGACAATTACAAAGTCCTGTTCTTACAGGGCGGCGGCCACATGCAGTTTGCCATGGTTCCCGCCAACCTGATGAGTAACTCCAAGAAGGCTGACTACATCGTCACCGGCTCCTGGGCGAAAAAAGCTGCCAAGGAAGCCAAGAAGTTCGGCGATGCCAAGGTCGTAGCTTCTTCGGAAGACAAGACTTTCACCTATATCCCGAAGGTATCCAAGGAAGACTTCCGTGAAGACGCCGATTATGTTTATATCTGCGCCAATAACACTATCTACGGAAGTAAGTTCCCCGAATATCCCGAAACCGGAGACATTCCCCTGGTAGGCGACTTCTCGTCCTGCATCTTATCCGAAGAAGTGGATGTATCCAAGTTCGGTATCATCTGGGCCGGCGCTCAGAAGAACATCGGTCCCGCAGGTGTGACCATCGTCATCATCCGCGAAGATCTGATCGGCTTCGCTCCGGAATCCACTCCGTCCATGATGGACTACAAGATCATGGCTGACAACGATTCCATGTATAACACTCCCCCGACTTATGGTATCTACATCGCAGGCCTGACCTTTCAGTGGATCAAGAGACAGGGCGGCGTAAAGGCTCTGTACGAAAAGAACGTGAAGAAGGCACAGATGCTGTACGATTACATCGACAGTTCCAAGCTGTACACCGCTCCCGTAGCTAAGGAAGACCGTTCCCTGATGAACGTTGTTTTCGTTACCGGCGATGAAGCTATGGACAAGAAGTTCGTTGCAGAAGCCAAGGCACAGGGTCTGGTGAACCTGGGCGGCCACCGTTCCATCGGCGGTATGAGAGCGTCCATCTACAATGCGATGCCCATCGAAGGCGTGGAAGCTCTGATCGAATTCATGAAGAAGTTCGAAGCAGAAAACGTAAAATAAAACATTTTGAATGAGGAAAGTATATGTATAATATTGCGACACTGAACAAAATCTCCCACGAAGGTACCTGCCTTCTGGGTCCCAATTACAATCTGACCGACAACGTGGCTGATGCCGAAGGTATTTTAGTCCGCAGCGCCGACATGCACAGCATGGAATTTTCCGATAAGCTGGTGGCTATTGCCAGAGCCGGTGCGGGTGTCAACAATATCCCCATCGAACGCTGTGCAGACGAAGGGATCGTTGTTTTCAACACCCCCGGTGCCAACGCCAACGCTGTAAAGGAACTGGTACTGTGTGCCCTGCTGGTGGCTGCGAGAAACGTATCTCCCGCGCTGGCATGGACCGCTGACCTGAGAGAAACCTGCGGTGAACTGGGAATCGCTAAGGCGACCGAAAAGGGTAAGAGCCAGTTCGTAGGTCACGAAATCTACGGAAAAACCCTGGGCGTCATCGGCCTGGGCGCCGTAGGCGTACAGGTTGCCAATGCAGCCGAAGAACTGGGTATGAAGGTCATCGGTTACGACCCCTACATCACCGTTCACGCAGCGCACATCCTGTCCAACTCCATTCCCGTGACTGGAAATCTGGACGCCATGTTACCGCAGTGTGACTACATCTCCATCCATGTTCCGGCTATGGATTCTACCAAGGGTATGATCAACGCGGAAAAGATCAAGCTGATGAAGGACGGCGTGGTCTTCCTGAACTTCTCCAGAGATAAGCTGGTAAATGAAAAGGATATGCTGGAAGCTCTGGACAGCGGTAAAGTTGCCAAGTACGTTTCCGACTTCCCCAACGACGTCACTCTGGGTCATCCCGGCGTGATCTGCATGCCTCATCTGGGCGCATCCACACAGGAAGCCGAAGACAACTGTGCAGTGATGGCCGTTCGTCAGATGATGGACTACATCGAAAATCTGAACATCACCAATTCCGTGAACTTCCCGGCCTGCTCCTTAGGCCCCAGAAGAACCAAGGCCAGAATCGGTGTTATGAACAGAAACATCCCAAAGATGATCAGCCAGATCACCAATATCTTCGCGGAACTGGACATCAACATCTCCGACATGATCAACCGTTCCAAGGGTGATTATGCGTACACTCTGATCGACGTGGACGGTACCTTCGACGAAGCCGAAGTCAGAAAGGCACTGGAATTCGACGGTATCATCGCCGTACGCATCGTATACTAAAAACAACAAAACCTCTGCAGATGCAGAGGTTTTTCTTTTGTCGTTATTCCCTTGACCGTTCCCAGGCCCGGTTGAACAGGATCCCGAAAACGAAGATCTTTCCCAGAAGATAGAACCAGAACAGCATGGCAATCACGGAAGCCAGGCCACCGTACAATGCGTCGTAGTTCGCAAATGTCGTCACATAGACGGAATATCCCAGCGACACCGTCATCATGCCCACCGCGGCAAACACTCCTCCCGGCAGTACCTGTCGGAAGCGCAGCCGTTCCGTCGGTGACGAATAGTAGATATAGCTGAGAATCGCCGCGTAGACGGCGATTGCCACAGGCCAACGGATCAGATACCAGATTCTGTTGAAATGCAGCTGTAATCCGAAAAATTCGCGCATCAGAGCACCGATCACGTTCAGGATGACCTGACCGTAAACGAGGATCACCAGACTGGCCACCGTCATCAGAATCAAAAGAACCACATTGACCAGCGCACGGATCCGCTCACGTACAAATCCCTGAACCCTGGTCCTTCCGCTATACGCGTAATTGCAGATTCCTACGATGCAGAACTGTACTTTACTGGCCGACCACAGCGTTGTCAGCACTGCCACGATGCTGAAGATCCCCGACCCGGAACCGACCCCGCCCGGCAGCAGCTTCGTCAGTGCCTCTTTGGAATACTCCAGTGCCTCGGGCGTTAGAAAATCCTTCGCCAGATCCGAAACCATATCCGGAGAAACAGCAAACACTGCACAAGCCTGTACCAAAAGGATCGCCAGCGGCACCAGCGACATGATCAGGTAAAAGGCCAGCTGGGCGCCGGAGCTCTGGATAAAAGGCTCTTTGTGGTCACGGATCATAGATTCTGCGATCCTGCGGATACGCCGGCTATCCATTACTCACTCTTCTCCTTTAACAGGCGTTCCAACTCACGGAGAGCACTGGCTCTGTGGCTGACCTTGTTCTTTTCTTCCGAAGTCAGTTCTGCAAAGGTCTTCGTAAATCCTTCCGGAACGAACAGCGGATCGTATCCAAAACCATTGGTTCCTTTTTCTTCAAAGATAATGTGTCCACGGACTTCTCCCCGGGCTACCAGTTTGGTACCGTCGGGATACACCATGGTAATGACAGAAACAAACTTCGCCGTTCTTTCTGCCATCGGTACATCGGTCAGCATCGCCAGCAGCTTGACATTATTTTTGGCATCGTTTCCGTCTTCACCGGCATATCTGGCCGAATACACACCGGGAGCTCCACCCAAAGCATCCACCATCAGTCCCGAATCATCGGCAATGGTGATCTTTCCGCAGACCTCCATAATGGCTCTGGCCTTCTTTTCCGAATTCTCTTCAAAGGTTTCGCCATCCTCTTCGACTTCAAAGTCAGGAACACCCGCATCCTTTCTCGATACGATCTCCATCCCCAACGGCTCAGTGATCGCCGAAATTTCTTCGATTTTATGTTTATTCTGAGTTGCAGCTACGATGATCATCGTTCTTCCTCCCGTCTGCTACGACTTACAGTTCGCCAATGATTTCCTTCTGTGCTCTGCACAGTTCTTCACAGCCCTTCTTTGCCAGAGCCACGAGACCGGCCATTTCTTCCGCAGTGAACGGAGCTTCTTCACCAGTTCCCTGCAGTTCCACAAAACGTCCGTCGTCAGTCATGATCACATTCATATCCACCTGTGCTCTGGAGTCTTCTTCGTAACACAGATCCAGCATCAGCTGGTCCGCCACCTTACCTACGCTGACTGCAGACAGGAAGCCGGTGATGGGAACTTCTTCGATCAGGCCCTGTTCCTTCAGCTTTTTCATAGCCTGAACCATGGCTACGAAGGCACCGGTGATGGATGCGGTTCTGGTACCGCCGTCTGCCTGGATCACATCGCAGTCGATGTAGATGCTGCGTTCTCCCAGCTTATCCAGATCTACCACAGAACGCAGAGAACGTCCGATCAGTCTCTGGATTTCGGTGCTTCTGCCATCCTTTTTTACGCCGTCTCTCTTCTTGCGGTCAGCTGTAGAACCGGGCAGCATCGCGTATTCCGCAGTCACCCAGCCCTTTCCGGTGCCCTTCAGATGAGGTGCAGTCTTTTCTTCCACGCAGGCAGTGCAGATCACCTTCGTATGTCCCGTTTCGATCAGAACAGAACCTGCAGGGTGCATTAAGTAATTATCAGTCATTTTCAGAGGTCTCAGCTGATCCAGCTGGCGACCATCCACACGAATCATATCCATACATCTTACTCCTTTGATTTCAATTTAACTAATATAGTATACCACAAAGCCTTCCTGAATTCTATCACTTTAGGCGGTTGATGGCATCGTACGCAGCTCCAGACGAAAAACCGGCCGCAGCCAGCTTTCTGGCGATTTTCGCTTTATCCTTTTCGGACAGCTTCGGACGAATGGGATTTCCCCAGTCGTCATACTCCGGTTCTTCCTCTTCGTCCCACAAACCGGAACTGCTCTGAATAGAGCGCAGGGCTTTTTCCGCTACTTCCAAAGCGATTTCACGCTCCGTCACCCTGTCATAGAGTTCGGCAATCGCCTCATCGGCGGTCCCGCCAGCGATACCCTTTTCTTGAAGCTCGTGGCGGATCCGCAGCGGCCCGCGGCCCTTCTCCATGGAACTTTCCACGAATTTCAACGTGTATCGTTTATCGTCAATGAACGAAAGATCCACCAAAAAAGCCATACATTCCGCGATTTCACGCTCCTCATATCCTTTTTTCTGTAAATGCTTCACCATTTCTCTCTCTGTCCTGTCACCGTATTCCAGCCAGAACAAAGCCTCGTCTTTACAGCTGCGTTTTTCTTTCGCTTCTTTCTTTACCATTTCCTCCATAGGATTTCTTCAATCTCCTCATCCGGCGAATACACTGCCAATTCCAGTTCTTCCATGATATCCACAGTCTCAAAACCGTTTTTTTCTTTCCAGCCTTTTGAACCGTCAATGTCCACGACAGAAAACGTCTTCAGTCCTTCGCTGATCCCTGTCCCCAGATATTTTACATAAGCTTCTTTTCTCACCCAAAGCCACAAAAGTTTCTGACGAAGCCATTCCTCTTTCTGTTCTTCCGCCATACCATCCATCTGTTCGTTCAGCCACTGCGCCTCATCTTCACTGCAGATTCTTCGTATCAGTGACGATTTCACCTTGCGATCTTTCAGTTCTGCGTCGACTCCCACAGGATGCTCTCCCACTGCACAGATCCACCAGTCTTCTGTGTGCGTTACCGAAACATGAATCGGATAAGGTTCCCCTTTTTCATTCACCACAATGGGTTTTCCTCTCTGATCTTTAATGATATCAAACTCCGGGATCTCCGGCGGGAAAAATTCAAAAAGGGAGTCCTGTTGGGACTCCCTATGGGGTTCTTGATTCTGTTTCATGGTTTCATACTCTTCCACCGCCCATCTCAACAAGACACTGCTTTCCATCTGGCGGTATTTCTGTCTCCAGAGAAACAATTTCATATCAATTCCTCTATTCTTCCGGTACGTGATACTTGCTCTTGGTCGCCATCTTGTCTCCGGATTCTGCCTGGAACTTCTTAACAGCCACAGAAGCCTTGTTCTGAGCCAGCAGGGTACCGGCACCACCGATACATCCGCCGGGGCAGGCCATACCTTCCATCAGGTATCCGTTTCTCTTACCGGCCTGAGCAATCTTCAGCATCTTCGCACATTCAGCCAGACCTTCTGCACGGTCTACCTTGATCTGTACGTTGGGATACAGTTCGTCCACGCAGTTTGCGATCGCATCAGCAGCACCGCCGGCCACAGAATAACCACGGCCTGCTGCAGTAGCATCTTCAAACTTTTCATCGGTTTCGATGTCAGCCAGTTCGATACCCTTAGCTACGAACATACCCATCAGTTCTTCATAGGTGATTACGAAGTCAACTTCGCTTCGTACAGAACGGCGGGAAGCTTCCAGTTTCTTTGCTGCGCAGGGACCGATGAATACGATCTTCGCATCCGGGTTGTCCTTACGGATCAGGCGAGCCGTAGCAACCATCGGAGTCAGCGCGTCGGATACATACGGAGCAATGTCAGGGAAGTCTCTCTTGGCCATAACAGACCAGGAAGGACAACAGGAAGTCGCCAGGAACGGTTCTTCGCCGCTGGCAACCTTGTGCACATAGTGATGTGCTTCTTCGATGGCACCTAAGTCCGCACCGATCGCAACTTCAAACACTTCCGCAAAGCCCAGTTCCTTCAGCGCAGCCTTGATCTTTTCCGGGCTGGCCATGGGACCAAACTGTCCAACGAAGGCCGGAGCCACTTCTGCAATGACCTTATGACCATTCTTGATAGCGTGGATCAGCTGGAAAATCTGAGACTTGTCCGCAATGGCACCGAAGGGGCAGCTAACCATGCACTGACCGCAGGATACGCACTTGTCGTAGTTGATCTTTGCACGGCCCAGGTGGTCACTTTCAATGGCCTTGACACCGCAGGCAGCAGCGCAGGGACGTTCGTACTTTACGATCGCATTGTAGGGACATGCATCCTTACAGCGTCCGCACTTGATGCACTTGGACTTGTCGATGTAAGACTTTCCGTTGACGATGGAAACAGCCTGCACCGGACAAACGGCAGTGCAAGGATGAGCCAGACAGCCACGGCAGTTATCAGTTACCATCATAGAGGTTTCTTCACAGGCATTGCATGCGAAGGGGATTACATTAATTAAAGGCGGATCGTAGACCTTTTCCGCAATGGCGCTTTCTTCTACGCCCTTGGAAATATAGGTGGGCTGGTCAGCCGGATATAACGGAAGACCGATCGCCAGGCGGATACGTTCGCCGACAACAGCTCTTTCCTGGAATACACTGTCACGATAGGTGGCAATTTCTCCGGGAATAATCTTATAGGGGATTTCTTCTACACGGGAGTAATCTCCGCCTTCATACGCCAGCTTAGCAACTTCCGCAAAAACTTGTCTACGAATTTGTGTTACAGGTGTATAAATTCCTCTCAATCTTTTCTCTCCTAATAAACATTACAACAATTGCATTAATTTCTCAGACACTACAAAACAGGACGCCAAACCCGACCTCCCAGTTTCGTAATTTATGTGATTTCAGAATATTCGATTAGCCGGAAAATTTTGTTTCGATTACCTTTTATCTACTTCAATGTTCCGGTTGAACTTCAAAATTCCAAAAATATATCTCTACATGAATATACACTATCCGTAAATGTTTTGGCAAGTGCTTTCACACTCTTTTTCATGATTTTATACGGATAATGCAACTTTTTTTATTTGGACAAATCCACGATTTTTTCCATAACGATTTCGCTCTTAGCCTTTTCAATGACTTCGCCATTGACACTGGCTACAGGAGCCACATCGCTGTGATTATCGGGACCGATACCTTTGCACATTTCTACAGTAATGTCAGCGTCGATACCCAGCTTTGCCTTTACCTTGCTTAAGCCTTCAATGGAGTTGGCTAGGAACATGGAACCATTCATTACACACGTGGTACAAGCGCAAACCTTTACATCAATCGTTTTCATTTCGATCTCCTTTTCTTATAGAATTATGCCTCTATAACGGCTAAACTTCCCTGTTTATCAGTATATCAAAATTATGATACTCATTCAAGGGTTCCTGTGCGAAAGTTGATGTTCCCGTCAAATCTTTCGGTTGTCAACCAAATCATCTTGTTG
>JAFUQN010000037.1 GCA_017472365.1 Bacillota bacterium | reverse complement strand
CACATACAGGATCGTCCAGACCACCGGGAACAGCCAACCCGGCGGTGCCAGCGGCGGCTGTTCCAACTCACGAAACTGCATCATGTTGTCTTTCGTCAGAAGCGAAGCGACTGCTCCCACCGCTAAAGGGATCGCAATACATACGATCAGCGTTCCCCATCGGATTTGTTTCTTCATAAAAAATCACCCCGAAGCATCTTATGCATTCAGGGCAACATTTCATTCACATAATTACAGTTTTTTGATCAACGGAGGCTTACAGGAACTTCAAGCGTGTGGCCCCAACGATATTCAGGAGAATACCACTCAACTGTAATAGAATAATAATATAAGTTTTCAATATCCATATTTTTCCTTATCATTGACTTTTTCTTTCGAATTGGGTATAATACATATATCAATGAAAAGCGATAAGTTCCATTGACGAAATCGAAAACCCCGGAGGTGCTGCTCCGGGGTTTTCATTTGTGCTGATGCTGCTATTTGTCTCCATCCAGCCACTTGCATATGTAGTGTCCAACTACAATTGCTCCGACAGAGATCAAAAAAGCGATAATATGCTCCACAGACTTTCACCTCCCTTCTGCTGGAAGGTTTCGCAGCAAATTCATATTACCATATTTATTCATTATTTACCATTATTTTCTATTTCTTTTCATTCAAATTCAAGAAATAAAAAACAGTCTCTGTCGAGACTGTTTTTTGATTAAAGACTTCTTTTTTTATTCATACATCTTTTAATGAGCTCTTCCACATACAGATAGGATCCTCTGTCGATCTTATAATCGTAGGTGATCAGCTGACCGCCGTTGCGTTCAAACGAAGCCAGAAGTTCCCTTTCCTGTACGGACGCGAAGACCATATATCCTTCCGGAAGGATGATTACATCTTTATCCATCAGGAACAATCTCAGCTTATCGCGGTTTCCGAACAGCTGGGTATCCATATGTTTACTCCAGTCGCCCATATCCTGACAGTTTCTGCGGATGATCCCGGCGAAATTGTCACTGGCTGCAACGATCCCCACGGAGGATTCGTCCAGGATCTTGGCCAGATGGAAGATGGTCCGGGGCGTAGGCATCAACGCCATCATCCCCAGGGTCTTGGCCGGATGGATGAAATGTTCCACCTGAGCAAAGTGCGTGGATGTGGTCAGAATCAGATCGTAGTCTGAATTCAGTTTTTCCACCACTTCGTTCAGCTGGCTCAGCCCAAAGCTGGCCACCTCTGCGTAGCCGATCTGAGACAACTGTTCCTGGATCAGGTTCAGCGTCTCCGGATTACAATCCATGATGGCGACCTTAACTACGTCATACTTTTCTTCCAGTCCGCGCAATTTCAGACCAACGTAGATTTCCATTTCCCGGGGAGTAAATCCCAGGTCTTCCAACTGTTCGAACAGCTGATCGATGGCGACCATGGCCTTTTCCTTTCGGCTGGCATTGTCCTCTTCGGTCTGACCCAAGATGAAAGTTCCCTTCCCCTGAGTCATTTCCACGATTCCAAGGCGCTGCAGCTGATCATAGGCGTGTTTGATCGTTCCACGGGAGATCCCCATTTCATCGGCCAGCTCTCTTACGGTCGGAAGCTGATATCCCGACGGGAGCTTTCCCGAATGAACGGCTCTCTGTATCGATTCAACGATCTGTTTGTATAACGGGCTGTCACTGTTTCCATCCAGTTTCAGATTCAATGGCATAAATTACTTCTCCATGGCCAGGAATTCTTTTCTTCCCAGTTCGTACTGATTATTTCCTTCGCTGTCGATGATGACGGTCAGAGGAAGATCTTCCACTTCCAGACGACGGATGGCTTCCGCGCCCAAGTCTTCGTAAGCTACGATTTCAGCCTTCTTGATGCACTTAGCCAGCAGTGCGCCGCAGCCGCCGATTGCTCCGAAGTAGATGGCATCGTTCTTCTTCATGGATTCCACGACTTCAGCGGATCTCTTACCCTTACCGATCATGCCCTTCAGACCCAGATCCAGCAGAGCGGGAGCGTAAGCGTCCATACGATAGCTGGTGGTGGGACCGGCAGAACCGATCACCTGACCCGGCTGTGCGGGAGCCGGTCCTACGTAATAAATGATACCGTCGGTCAGATCCACAGGCAGTTCCTTACCCTGTTCCAGCAGTTCCACCAGACGCTTGTGAGCAGCGTCTCTTCCGGTATAGATCACGCCGGTCAGCAGTACATTGTCGCCAACATGCAGATCCTTTGTAACTTCAGCCGTTAACGGCGTAGTGATTCTTTTTTCCATGATCCGTTCCTCCTATAAAACTGCAGACTTGTGACGGGTTACGTGGCAGTTGATGTTGACTGCACAGGGAAGACCGGCAATGTGTGTCGGCAGAGTTTCAATGTTCACAGCCAGAGCAGTGGTCTGACCGCCGAAGCCCTGAGGACCGATACCCAGTGCGTTTACCTTTTCCAGCATTTCCTTTTCCAGGTCAGCGTAGAACGGATTTGCGTTTCTTTCATCCACAGGTCTCATCAGAGCCTTCTTAGCCAGGTAAGCAGCCTTATCGAAGGTACCGCCGATACCTACACCTACAACGATGGGCGGGCAGGGATTCGGACCAGCTTCTTCCACAACCTTAACGATGAAGTCCTTCACACCCTGGAGGCCGTCGGAAGGCTTCAGCATCTTGATCTGGCTCATATTTTCACTACCGAAGCCCTTGGGAGCCACGGTGATATGTACTTCATCTCCGGGAACGATGTCCACGTACAGAACAGCAGGAGTGTTGTCTCCGGTATTCACTCTGTCGATGGGATCCTTCACGCAGGACTTTCTCAGGTAACCTTCCACATAGCCGCGGCGTACACCTTCGTTGACAGCGCTCTTCAGATCGCCTTCAATGTGTACATCCTGACCGATTTCCAGGAAGACACAAGCCAGACCGGTATCCTGACAGATAGGAACGTTGTCCTGGTCAGCGATGTTGAAGTTTTCTTCGATCTTTCCCAGGATGGTCTGTGCGATGGGGAAGGGTTCACAAGCCTTGCATGTGGTGATGGCTTCCTGAACGTCCTTCGGCAGATGACAGTTAGCTTCGATACAGAGATCACGAACAACCTGTGTGATCTGTTCCGCTTTGATTTCTTTCATTATAAATGTCCTTCTTTCTTCTTATTAGAACGCAATACGGTTCAAGTCTTCAGTTTCGTAGTCCCAGCGTTCTCCGACCAGGCCAACGATGACATAACGTTTTTCCGTTTCGTCATAGAATACTTCCTTCAGCATTCGGAAGTTGTCGATTTCACCCGTATGTCTCACGTGGATACGGGGACCGGTACAGGGTACAATGGCTTCACCGATCTTGATGTGATCTTCATCGTAGAAGCTGACGCCCAGATCCTGTTTGATCAGTTCGCGTACCTTCGCTTCCACATCGTACAGGTCGATGTCCGGCTTGTGGTCAAAGCTCAGCAGGAAACCTCTCTTAACATCGCCGTGGATACATTCCAGGACCATGTCTTCCGGAAGAACGTATTCCAGTAAGTCTTCCGCCGTATGAGCCATCTTACGATAGATGATGGAATTGGACACGATGTTGGAAACGTCCTGCGGCAGAGGTCCGAACATGGTCGGTCTCGTTACCAGAACTTCTTCACCAACACCGATCAGAAGGTCAGCGTTGCGGCCCAGGATGGGATATAACATTTCGAAGTGTTCCACAACAACACGACGGCCCTTCTTCAGTGCGCACTGCACTGCTTCCGCCAAAACGTGAAGCTGGGTAAATCCTGTTTCGAAACGCATGTCCATATGGTATGTATGGGGAGCATAGAATCCTTCATCTTCATCTACGCTGAGGATCGGCAGCGGACGAACATTGACACCGTTGTCATCGTTGGACAATTCCAAACCAGGGAACATACCCTTGATGATCATACTCTTACCGGAACCGGCTTCGCCGATGATCCCGATCAGCTGGTCGAACGGAGTCATATACTGCTGCGCAATCTGCATCCCCAGATTTGTCATTCGAACGTTTCCACGGGGCGCGAAGAATACGCTGTATAAGTGATTCTGCTGAATATAATTTTTGATTAAATTTGCCATGTTGTTCCTCCAATCGTGCTTATCATCGCAAATTTGTGGTTATCCCCAGTATATCCCTTTTCCCTTCGGTTCGCAACGGCTTTTAGCCGAATATACGTTTCCATAACCCCGGCTTCTCATTCCTTCTCACCGCGGCAATCGCTTCGCTCCGGTGAGCATCGATTTCTTCCTGCGGCGGATGGATCCTGGCAGTCTTCGGCCCGCTGCAAATCACTCTGACCACCGCCGGCTTTTTTTCTGCGGCTGTGCTCACATTTTCCTGGCTTTTTTCCGGAGTTTTTGTTTCATTCATCTGAATCGCTCCTACAGTCAGAAATTCGATAGCCGCCATCTTCCCCATGGTTTTCAGGCCTTTCACAACGCGCGCCTTATCTCCGGTCTTCAGACCGATTGCCACATTCCCTGCTTCCACCAAAGCCACCGAGGCGTTGGCTACAACATTCTTACCGACAGCCACTCCCGCTTTTTTCAGATCGCGGCCTCCGGCTTTGATCACGGTTTTATCACGCTTGACAGCACCGCTGACAACATCGGCCGCCCCACTCATGGCGTATCCTGCGATTTCTCCCGTCAGAATGGCAGAATCCACGATATTCTCCCCCAGCTGGTCAATTTCCGGCTGACGAATCACTTTTCCCACGAATGAAACCGTACCGCCGATCACACCGCCGACGGCAGCTCCTGCGTAAACTCCTGCTCGCTTCAATTTCTGCATTCCCTTATCCCCCTTTTGATTCCGTTTCTAATAACGGATCACCGTCTCCAGCTTTTTCCGGAGCATCTCTTTTTCTTCTTCTTCTGTAGGTCTTACACGGGCAGTTCTGGGACCGGTCAATACAACCTTAACCACTTCCAGTTCCGGAAATTCCACCGGCTGTTCGTCCTCCTCTACATCGATATCTCCGGCGAACATCGTAAACTCGATCTCAGTATCCCCATCCCCATCGACATCCCACAGCTCCTGTTCCAGCTTTTTTTCACGAACCAACTTTCCAATCAAAAGCGCTGCACCGCCCAAAACGGCACTTGCTGCTCCAACCATAAGAGCTCTCTTAGCGTATTTCATTTTCCTCTTCCTCCCGTTATCACACGCCGGACCGGCTTCAAAAAACAAATAACCCCACGACCTGAGTTCGTGAGGCTACCTGTATATGTAAGCAATGCTTTCGCTTTGCTCGTAACAACTCTAGCACAGCCCCAACGGTTTGTCCAACATTTTTTCGTCAAAAAGACGAATTTTACGAAAATCTTTTCGAAAACACGACCTTTCACCTCGGTTATCGTCGAAAAATGTTCGTCTTTTTCAATGTTAGTATACCCGTTTTAGGCTGAGAAATCAACTGATTTTCAGCAGCTTCTCGTGCATCGCCACCATGAGGATCAGAATCGCGAGAAGATACACCGGAAACAGCCACATGCTGATGTGCGTTCCCAGAACGCCGAAAATAGGAGGCATCAGACACGTTCCAACATAGGCACTTGCCATCTGAACGCCGATGATTGCCTGAGACCGTTCCTCACCGAACCGCTGCGGTGTGAAATGGATGAAGCAAGGATAAATAGGAGCACAGCCCAAACCGATGAGGATCAGTCCGGCCAAAGCCACTGTTTTCCCCAACGGCAGAGCAACTACCCCAATACCCACAAATATCATACACTGTCCCAACCGGATCATCTGACAATCGTTTAAAACCATCGTCACAAACCCGCTGACTCCGCGTCCCACGGTCATGCCAAGAAAAAACATGCTGGCAAACGCCGCCGCTTCTTCCGGTTCAACACCGCGGGTAATGGTCAGAAAACTGCTGGCCCACAGGCCTGCCGTCTGTTCCAGTGCACAGTAACAAAAGAATGTAATCATGGCCGCTTTTGCGCCACGAATCTGTAACGTTTGTTTCAACGTCAACGGGCCGCCATCGCTGTTTGCGAGGAGATGATGCGACGGCGCTCCGTTTTCTGTTGAAATCACTACAGCCTCTGCACTGCGAAAACTCTGCTTCTTTCCGCAATTACGCTGTTTCCATACCGGTAAGCTCACTACCAGTATTATAGTAAGGATCATTTGAATGATCGCGACATAACGATATCCGTTATTCCACGTCTGACCGCTGGTCAATGCATATCCCATAATATACGGACCCGTGGTCGCTCCGACACCCCACATGCAATGCAGCCAGCTCATATGGCGACTGGCAAAATGCAGTGCCACATAATTATTTAACGCCGCATCGACGCTTCCAGCTCCCAACCCATAGGGAATCGCCCACAGGCAGAGATTCCAAAATTGTGTACTGACAGAAAACCCGAAAATAGCTGCGGCCGTCATCATAACGCTGAAAGCCGTCACTGTTCCGGCTCCGAATTTTCGTGTCAGCCGGTCGCTGTTCAGACTTGAAATGATTGTCCCCGCAGAGATGATCATGGAGATCGCTCCGGCCCAGGACAACGGAACCTGAAATTCCAGGTGCATCGTGGGCCATCCCGCTCCCAGAAGCCCGTCGGGAAGTCCCAAACTGATGAATGACAAATAGATGATCGCGAGCAAGATATGAACCACGTTGCATTCCTCCTGAATTTCTGATATGATTATATCACCTTATTTAATTTTATTTTAGAACTAAATTCTCATTTTTATAGTATAAAATCTTCAAAAGGAGTTTAAGTGTGAATTCTTCTTTCTGTACTATCACCACCGACGATCATGGACGTGAACTCATTTCACACGGAACACCACAATTTCCCATCGCCTGTTATCACGATGAGCTTCACAGCAGTCCCGTCTCCTGGCACTGGCACGATGAATTTGAACTGGTTCTCATTACCGATGGTGAAGCAACCGCCGCGGCTGACGCCCGGCGCAGTCCCGTTACCACCGGGAACGGTTTTTTTGTCAACTCCGGAGTTCTCCATTCCATTCTGGCTGCAGACGCGAACCCCTGTTGCTTTCATTCGATTGTCTTTCATCCACGCCTGGTTGGCGGAACTGTGGACAGCGTTTTCTGGGAAAAATACATTCATCCCATTACTACGTCCCATTCCCAGACCCTGGTTCCTCTGAACCGTGAAGTTCCTCACGAATCCGAGATTCTGGACTTCATAGAAGCTGTCTGGAAACTCTGCCTCGATGCTCCTTCCGGCTTTGAAATCGACGTCCGTCACAAGCTGACGCAGATGATGATGAAACTTGCTGATCATTTACCGGCGTTTCAACCGGAAAACCGTGAAAAATCGATTCGCGATGCGGAACGCATCAAAATGATGCTCCGATTTATTCAGGATCACTATGGCGAAGAATTGACGCTGGGACAGATTTCCGAAAGCGCCATGATCAGTGAAAGCGAATGTCTGCGTTGTTTCCACAGCACCATCGAAACCACGCCGATCCAGTATCTGAAGGATTATCGCCTCCAGAAAGCAGCCGAACTTCTGGCATCGAGCCGTGGAAAAGTCAGCGATATCGCCTCTCAGTGCGGCTTTCAGGAGATGAGCTATTTTGCGCGGATCTTCCGCCACCGCTACGGAATAACACCGACGCAATACCGTTCCAAAAAAGAATAATGGCTCGCTCCCTTTCGGGATCGAGCCCCTCTCAATCTCAACAAAAAAGCAAAAGAGATGGGTCAAAACCCATCTCTTTTGTTTTGGTGCGGCATGAGGGGCTCGAACCCCCAACCTTCTGATTCGTAGTCAGACACTCTATCCAATTGAGCTAATGCCGCGCAGTTCTATCGAACAACAATCTTATTATAGCGAGTCTTATACGATTTGTAAAGAGTTTTTTTAAAAATAAAAAAAATTATTTTTCTTTGTGCAAATTGTTCACTTAGATTGTACGTATCAATCCATCGCTATAGGAAAACCCGCGCCGTAGGCGCGGGTTCCATAACGAATCACATCAACTTGATTCAGCTTATTTCAGCCAGTCCAGCATGCCCAGCGCCTGTAATAACAGGAATGTCAGCATGATGGGCGTAACGAACTTGACCATAACGGTGTACAATCCCTTGCGGCTGAATCCTTCGCCATTTCTGGTAACTTCGTCGATGATTGCCTTGGGCTTGATCATCCATCCAACCATGATACAGGTCGCAATGGAGATGATGGGCATCAGCAGGTTGTTGGAGATATAGTCCAGGATATCCAGGATCTGGCCAACGGAACCATTGGGCAGGGTGTATTCGAAGTAGAATACGTTGTAACCCAGGCATACAATGATCCCAACGATCACGATATACGCAGATACGATGGTCAGTGCCTTCTTTCTGGTCATATTCCACTTATCCATAACACTGGAAGTGATGGCTTCGATCAGAGATACGGAAGAAGTCAGCGCTGCGAATGTTACGGTAACGAAGAAGATGATACCGATGATGTTACCAACACTGCCCATAGCCTGGAAAACCTTCGGCAGAGCAACGAACATCAGGCTGGGACCAGCGGCCATACCTTCGGTACCCATGAAAGTGAATACCGCGGGAACGATCATCATACCTGCCAGGAACGCAACCAGAGTATCGAAGATTTCGATCTGATTTACGGACTTTACCAGGTCGGTGTCCTTCTTAACGTAGGAACCGTAAGCTACCATAATACCCATAGCAACAGAAATGGAATAGAACAGCTGGCCCATGGCATCCATCAGGACAACCAGGAACTTCTTCAAAGTCAGCCCTTCAAAGCTGGGGATCACATAGATCATGAATCCTTCCAGACCGGTTCTGGTCACGCCATTGGCATCGGTGTGTTCCAGAGTCAGAGAGAACAGAGAAATACCAGCGATCAGGATAACCAGGATCGGCATCATGAACTTGGACATCTTTTCGATCCCGTCATTAACGCCCTTGAATACAACAAAGATGTTCAGCGCCATGTAAATCACGAACCAAATGATCGGGCTCCACTGGGAAGTAATGAAACCTCCAAAGTAACCATCAACAGCCGCATCAGCTCCGTGACCGGTAACAAATGTAGTCATATACTTTAAAATCCAGCCGCCGATGGAGCTGTAATACGGTGTGATCATCGCCGGAATGATACAAGCGACCGCACCGAGCCAGTTCATCTTCGGACACATAGAACCGTAAGCGGTCAGCGGGCTGCGTCCGGTCTTACGACCGATGGCAATTTCGGTGGTCAGCAGAGTGAAACCGAAAGTCAGCGCCAAAATCACATAAACCAGCAGGAACAGGCCGCCGCCGTCCTTCGCTGCTAAATAAGGGAATCTCCAGATGTTGCCCAGACCAACAGCACTGGCAGCTGCTGCCAGTACGAAGCCGAGGCGTCCGCTGAAGCTTCCGCGTTCTTCTTTCTTACTCATAACAATCTCCTCCAAATATGTTGTAACAGCATAACATCCACCAGTATACTCGAACCGAATCCTTTTCGCAAGCACTTTTTCAATTTTACCAATAAAAAAGTGTTTATTTTTTTGTGTCAACACAACAATTATGTGGGGAATACAAAAATCCGGCCCGAAAGCCGGATTTTATTGTTTGTTGAGTACACACAAATTATTTTTCAAAGTCTGATTTCATTGCAACGAATTTTGCTTCGTCCCCAAAAATCTTAATTACCTGCAGGGCAACCATCTTCGCTCCCTCAGCAATGGCCTCGTGAGCCGCGTCTGTTCTCACCAGAGCTTCAAATTCCTTCGTGTGAAGAGCCACCGAAGTGTCAGCAATTTTCAGCGTCGGATGGAATGTAGGACATACCATACTTACATTACCCGCGTCGGTGGAAGCAAAGATTTCATCAAAATCTATGTATAAAGGAATTTCCAGTTCGTCAAAGACTTCTTACATAACAGCAAGCCCTGCTTTATTATCTTTCAGATTATCATAAGCACCGCCGGTAACGATCTTTTCCATGGTGGTCTGTGTACAGATAGCTGCACCGCGGGCACAGTCGTCCACCTTCCGGATAACATCGTTCAGATAGTCACGATCCAGT
>JAFUQN010000036.1 GCA_017472365.1 Bacillota bacterium | reverse complement strand
CTGAGTCATCTTCCGTACGCGCATATTCTCCGGAACATTGTTGATCAGATATTCCACCTCATCTTCTCCAAACAGATGGAGCTGTTCTTCATCGCCGTAGATTTCTTTTAGCGTCATTAGGATCCCCATGAACAGATCGCCGCCCAGTACAGCACTGGACACCGCCCTGCGTTCGACCTTTCCGTACTTGTACTTACTGACATCAAAATCGATGATCGCCTGTCCGAAGATATCCGTCATCAGTCCCTTCAGATACTTGTTGTACCGTTCATCGGTGACTGCACGGTCGCCATAGCCAGCACTTACCGTATAGGATGTCAGTGAAAGGATCATGGCCATGAGCCGATGGGTACTCTTGATTTCTTCCTCATAAAACTTTTTCCAGAGGTGCACCAGCGGGATCCGTTCTTCCACCGGGGCTTCTCCATAGCGAAGAAGCGGAAGATAATTCAGATTCCCCAATCTCACAGTATCTCCATACGCAGGCTTGATTTCTTCCTCTTTATTCGCCTCGATCAAGTCATCCAGCTTCGTAAAGAGGCCGTCCAATTCTTCCTTTGTGATCAGGAACAGCGGGAAGTCATCCTTTTGACAGATGATATTCGGAGCCACAATGATATCGTCATCCGAATACAGCGCATCCGGATCGGTTTCCTGTTGGACTCCCGCCCCGTTAACCTCTCCGAGGATCTCCCGTATGATGATATTTTCCCGCTCGGTGGGATGATCCATCGCCAGGACGGTTGCCTTGTGCTTGTCCGCTGCACAATCTTCGTCCTGGATCAGTCCGCGAAGGATATCCAGTCCCGCCAGTCGTACTTCCTCCCGCTTGTTGTTCAACAGCACGCCAAGAGAGCGGTCCAGTCCAACCGCGTCCTGCTTCTTGATCAGAGAAATGATATTGACGCGAAGGTCCGCCGCCTTGAACCGTAACAATTCGCACATCTTGTCATAGTCTTCCGGCGTAAACTTCGTCTTTTCCGCGATTTTAAATGCTTCTTTTCTGGTATACGTCTCCTTGTCTCCCAGAGTATTGATCAGGATCTCTCTGCGCTTCGGCGTGTTGGGATTCATCAAGAGGAGTCGTACACCGGTCACGCGGGAATTATCCTGACTGTCCAGATCCGGGATTCGTTCCGCCAGCGCGTCCATGATCTTTTCCGCTTCCAGACCATTGGCGATCACCATCATCCTAAGAAGGATATCCGAGAACTTCAGTTCCGTGAAATACCAGGGAAAAACGTACGGGTTAAAGGTATATTTTTTATGTTCCATCTTCCAGAGAAGATCCATGAGGATATCGTAATGCTTCACAGCGGTCTGACGGTCCGGAAACCAGAGCGACAGATCCACCGGCCGGACATCTCGTTCTTCTCTCTGGCCGATCGTCATTCCACAAGCCTGCGCAGCTTCCGACATACATCCTGACATGTACGTATCCACGATCCCCGCCATGAGCTCGATATCCAGTTCCGGCGATTCCACGATTTTATTGGCAAATCTCTGCTGGAAATCTCTGTCCTGGATGCACTGATTATAGAATGTCGCCACTCGTTTCTGCTGTACGCTTCCGCGTTCTACGATGTCTTCCATTGCCTTGATGGCATCATCGACTTCGTAAAAACCCAGTCCCCACAATCCCACCAGGATACTCATGGCGTCGTCGCTCTTGATCAGTTCATACGCCGTCTTTCGCTCCCGGACCACATCGTGCATCAGCTTGAATGTCTTATTAGAGGAACGGACCAAATGATCCGGATCCAGAATCCCGATCCATGTGGCAACCGCCCTGCGGACGGCCGAAAACCGAAGCAGATCATGGTCTGCAATCACATCAAAAATCACCCGGAAGGACTCGATGGTACCACAGTCCATATTTTCACAGATTGCCTGGCGAAGACCTTCCTGGAGACGCGCAGCCAGAAGGAGCTGTCCCAGAAGTTTATGAAGTTCAGAATCGCAGCTTTTGAAAATACCGAGGATCATCCCGATGGTGATGGTTCCCACATTTTTTTCACCGGTGATGATCGTCACCAGCGCATTTTTGACTTCCTTGTCACCTGCGTCAAGGTGCGCCGCGATCAAATCTTCCAATCCGTTCAAATTGCTCTGATGATGAAGCTTATAATCAAGAAGCTCCTCGCTCATATCGTTCATCAGATATTTTCCCAAACTACAGTTGAACATCTGTAAGCGATACGCTGCGAACAAAACGATCCGTACCTTCGATACCGGATTAATGTACGTTCTGGTTCGTACCGTGCGGCGCTGCCAACCCGTGGAATATTGAAATTGATTCAGCTTGTCAAAGTATGGATACAGGATCTCCGCTTCTTTTTTATTTCCCGCGCAGAATTCCACCACTTTCCCGTAATTCGTTTTGAAGAACTTTCCGGGCGAATACTTCGAGCTATTCATCGCAGTCGCCATTTTATTGAAGGTATCGTGGTCTTCCTGAGTCCACTCATAATTCTGGGAAATGATCATTCGAAAGACAGCCTTACTGTCATTTCCGTAAAGTAAATTGAACATCGGCCCCGGCTGGTGGCTGTCCCTGAATTTTCTCCATAGTTCATTTCTTGTTGTCGGATCGTATGTCATGATGTATTCCCCTTCCCCTGTTCAATGGACTACCACATGCGTCCCGCCAGCATGGCGAGCCGTACAAACGTAATCGTTTCTTCTCCCGATAACTCCAACTTGTCCTCCAGCGACTCGTAACGTTCTCCATCCACAAAAACCGCCACGAGCCCGTCTTCAAAGGCCTGAAGCGCAGTTTCCACTGCTTTCTTTTCCGGTACTTCCGTCTTTCCTTTCGAACCTTCGTCCCCGATTTTTCCGCTGACTGCCTGATTTACCAGCATGATTTCATGGTAAATCTCCCGAAAATCAGTGAGCATCGCTCTGACAGTAAATACGAGTAAATCTTCCACGGTCTTCGGATTATCACAAAGCGTCATTCTTACACTTCTGATTTTATTTTCCCGTTTCCCTGCTGCTTTCAGTTGAACATTGATCTCCATCCCTTGCTCCTTCGTACATTATATATTTGTTGGAATTATTATATAAAACGATTCATCCCCAAATCAAGAATCAATGTTTTTATTCCACACTTTCATCTAATCAAAACAAAAATCCTCCCGCATCAGCAGGAGGATCTTCTTTTTAATCTTTCCAGACAAAATTGTAATTGATGGCTTCGCCGCCGTCCACCAGAATGTTCTGACCGGTACAGAATTTATTTGTCACCGTCAGGAAGTAGGCCCACTGGGCAATCTCCTCCGGAGTGGCCCAACGCTTCAGCGGTGTCTCATCCATAATCTCCGCCCACAGTTCCGGGTCGTTCATGACACACTCGTTGAGCGGCGTCAGAACACCGCCGGGATCCAGGCTGTTACAGGTGGCTCCGAAGGGCGCAACGCGCATTGCCGCATTTTTGGTGTAGGCAAGGACGCCTCCCTTACTAGCGGCGTATTCCGGGAACTCCGCTCCGGTATGACCGCTGGCCGATCCGATGTTCAAAATCGAACGGATCTTCGGCTGGACGCCGTACTTCTCCGTGATCCAGATCAGCGCTTTTAAGTTGATATCGATGTCGTCTTCATTCTGAGTTCCGGCGTTATTGATCAGAATTTCGACACCATCCACCTCGGGAAGATTCTCTTTGTCCCGAACATCGCACTGATAGTGGACATAATCTGCGTGTTCGAAACTCGAACCTTGCCGGTCGATCCCGATGACGGAATGACCTTCCGCAAGAAACAGCTCTGCGATGGCTTTTCCGATCCCCTGTGAAGTTCCAGTAATCAATACTTTCATTGTTCCTTATCCTTTTCTATCATTTCCAGATACTCTTTCCCCACGTTTTCCGTTCTCCATCTTTCAGTGATCCGGTATCCTATGGGAGTAAAGGCAACCTGCATGATCAGTTCCGCCACGGCCCCGGTCAGCGCACAGGTGGAACACTGAAGAACAGTCCAGTGGAACCCATCCCAGTAAATCGGTGCAAAGTGAACGAAGACAATAACGGAAAAAATAAAGTTGTCGAAAAACTGTCCGATAAATGTGGAGATATACGTTCTTGCCGAAAACGCCAACTTTCCGTGAGGATTCTTGCGAAATGCCTGGCCAACCATCCAATTCAGCCAGTTGTTGATCACTGCCGAAGCCAAAAAGGCCACGGTACTCCCCAACAGGATAAACCAGGTCCCGCCGAAAATCGTGTCAAAAGCACTGAAATCATCTGCATTGGAGGGTATGACACTGGCAACAAAGAAAATCAGACAAGTCATCAGGTTGATCCCCACCGCCATGATGGAGACACCGTTGGAGGCCTTCGGTCCAAAGTGCTTCGTAATGATATCCATACACATGAAGGACAGCCAGGAGATGAGGATCCCTCCATCCAGTGCGATCCACTCCAGCTGAAGCAGCGTCTTGTTGGCCAGAAGGTTCATACAGATGACACTGACTACGAACAACGTGACCACTGTGGACGGAATCGACCGCATCAATATCTTAAATTCTACTAATTCGTTGTTTAATCGTTTTTGCATAATTCAACCATTGCGTGAGCGAAAATCATGGCACTGTCCAGAAGGACATCGATCTCCGCAAATTCATCAGGGCCATGTAAGTGGTTATCCACCCCTTCCACAGCACAGCCGAAGGCAACCCCGTTGGGTACATTATGAACATAGGTACCTCCGCCGATGGCGATGCAGTAGCCTTCCTTTCCCGTAACTTTTTCATAACAGCGCAGCAGCGTCTGAACAAAGGGACTGTCCTCAGGAACATAGTGAGGCGCAGAAACGTTGGATTCCAGTCGGAATCCGTGAACGTTCAGACGTTCTCCCAGAACGTCCAACTTTTCTTCTGTTGCGCAAATAGGAGTTCTGGAGTCGAATCCCGCTCTCAGTACGCCGTCCTTGTATTCGATCAGGTCTAAGCTGACGGTGATCTTTCCGGACTCCTTATCTTCCATAAAGATCCCCGCGGATTCTCCATGGAATTCTCCATGAACGAACAGTTCGCTCACTGCACCGATCTTTTCCTGAAGCTGACTTCCCTGTAACGGGAGTTCTTTCAGAAGCTTCAGCATCGCGGTAATGGCATTGTTACCGCCTTCCGGTGTGGACGCATGTGCAGAGACACCGGACACCGAAATCTTTAAGACACCGTCTTCATCAATCATAGCAATGTCGGTACCCGTGGATTCGTGAATATCTTTCGTAGCTTCGGAAGCTTCTTCCGCTGTGATTCCTTTCACCTCTGCATAACAGCTGGACGGAACAGCGTTGATTACCATACCGCCCTTCAGTTCTTTGATCACATCGTCCGCCAGTTCCAGGGAAATCTCTCCAAAGAACCGTCCCTTTTCAATGTTAATCAGCGGATAATCCGCGTCAGGGCTGAAGGTCATGGGTGCATAATCTGTCTTCGTGTAATAATACTGCATGTCGCTTCCGCCGCGTTCTTCGTCACAGCCCACCACCAGACGAACTTCGTCTTTCAGTGGAATGTTCAGATCGCGAATCGCTCTCATGGCGTACAAACCAGCCAGCGCCGGTCCCTTATCGTCGATGGTGCCGCGGCCATAGACCTTACCGTCCACTTCCTTCATGTCCAGAGGCTCTGTTACCGTCCATCCTTCCCCCACGGGAACGATATCCAGATGGGCTACAATGTCCAACTTTCGCCCTTCCGTATCCGTTCCAAAGGATACCACACCCACGCGGTAGTCCCAGTTTTCGGTGTGGAAGCCGTAGGCGGCTGCCAGTTCCAGAAACACATCCAGAACTTCCGCCGGCCCCTCGCCGTAAGGCTTTCCCGGAGCTTCCGGTCCGTTGGTACTGTCGATGGCGATCAGTCGCGCCAGATCCTGTAAAAACTCATCACGATGAGCTTCGATATATTCTTTGATTTGTTTCTGATACATACTCTCTTCTCCCTATCTTCTTATGTATTACTTGTTTCTCTTGGCCGCTTCTTCGCGTTCCTTACAGATGTCCAGCCAGCTGGGGATCTTCTTCATGATGTCCACCATGTCCTTCAGCGCTTCCGGAATGTTGATGTTCTGCGGACAGATCTTCACGCACTTACCACAGGCGATACAAGCAGAAGGCTGTTTGTCTTCATCCATGAACTGAATGGGCATGACGGAATTCACATTGGGCAGGTACTTGATTTCATTGTACGCCGCTAAGAATGTGGGGATATCCAGACCCTTGGGACAGCCATCGCAGCAGTATCTGCAAGCAGTACACGGTACACCGTCCTTCATGCTTTCCGCAATTTCCAAAAGAAGTCCGGTTTCCGCTTCATTGAGCGGCTTTCTTTCTT
>JAFUQN010000035.1 GCA_017472365.1 Bacillota bacterium | reverse complement strand
GGCGTGTCCCGGGCAGTCTACGTGAGCGTAGTGTCTGTTCGGAGTTTCGTATTCTACGTGAGCGGTAGAGATGGTGATACCTCTTTCTCTTTCTTCCGGAGCCTTGTCGATCTGGTCGAAGTCAACCTTAGCGCCCAGGCCATATCTTTCATACAGAGTCTTGGTGATAGCCGCAGTCAGAGTGGTCTTACCGTGGTCTACGTGACCGATGGTACCGATGTTAACATGCGGTTTAGTTCTCTCAAATTTTTCCTTTGCCATTTTGATACTCCTTGTCCGCTTTTAGCACCCGGCATTCCGCGGAGGCTATCAGCTCGTTTTTCTCGTAAAAATAAAATACACCAATGAAAAAAGCCTTCTTCGGCGAAGCTACTGGCGCTTCGCGCTCATGTTCACTAAAGTAGACTTTTCGGGTTCTGCGTCCATATCCAAGGATACGAACAATATTTTCTTTATAAAAAAAGAAATGGAGCTGTTGATCAGACTTGAACTGACGACCTCATCCTTACCAAGGATGCGCTCTACCTGCTGAGCTACAACAGCACACTCCATACTATTGGTGTTTCGCGCTTCGCTACCGGAGCGCATCAACATAAACTAATATACCACCACATCACGGTCCTGTCAACAGCTTTTTTAAATTTTTTTAAATTTTTTAATTTGTACCTCCAAAATACAAATTTATCTTCCTTTTTGTACGTTGGATGGCATTGTCTATGCTTTTCGGTGTACGCACCATCTCTGCAGCGATCTGGGAACAGCTCTTTCCCTGGATGTATTCCATCCAGACCTTCATTTCCAGTTCGCTGAACACCTTCGAGTCTTCCTGTGTTACATAATCGATGATTTCTGTCAGAAGCAGTACGGTTTCCGGATCGGTATCGCTGTCCGAAGATAAGGTGTCGGCCAGCGTATTTCCGTTGTCTTCCTCTGACACCGGCCTCCAGAGGGACACCGATGTATTCAGCGGAGAATGTTTCATCCGGCCGGCACGTTTGATTGCCGTAATGATCTGCCGGCTGATGCAGAGTTCCGCAAAAGTCCGGAACGACGCCTGTTTCTCCGGATCATAGCTGCGGATCGCCTTGAAGATACCGATCATTCCTTCCTGAACGATATCTTCTTTGTCGCCGCCTACCATAAAATACAGATGCGCCCGGCTTCTGGCCGTATCTTTGTATTTCTGGATCAGAAACTCTTCGGCATCGGCATCACCGCCGCGGGCCAAATTCACCAGTTCATCATCGGTCAATGTTTCATATTTCTCCAGTCCTGTCATATGCTTATTTTCCTGCTCTCTGTCGGAAAGTTTCGTACATCAGGATCGCCGCTGCATTGGATGCGTTCAGAGAACTGATCTTTCCGACCATAGGAATGGACAGGATGAAATCGCAGTGTTCACGGACCAGACGGCTGACGCCCTGGCCTTCACCGCCCACCACCAAACCGATCGGTCCAGTCAGCTGCGCCTGATAATATTCCTGGCCATCCATGTCGCAGGCTCCGATCCACAGACCGGCTTCTTTCAGTTCGTCGATAGCTGCTGTCATGTTGGCAACCTTCGCCACCGGAATGTATTCGATGGCTCCTGCAGAAGCCTTTGCCACGGTTTCGGTCAGTCCCACAGCTCTGCGGCTGGGGATCACGATGCCGTGAGCACCCACAGCATCAGCAGTACGCATGATTGCCCCTAAATTGTGGGGGTCTTCCAAACCATCCAGCAGGATCACGAACGGATCTTCTCCGCGGTCCTTTGCAGCCTTCAGGATGTCGGACACTTCGCAATAGCTGTATGCAGACACGTACGCTGCAATTCCCTGATGGGAACGGCTTCCGGTCACACGGTCCAGGGCCACACGATCCACATACTGGATCTGTAAGCCGCGTTCTCTCGCTAACGATGCGATCTTCTTGATGGAACCTTCTCCATCCTTTTGCATCAGGATTTTTTCGATGGTTCTGCCGCTCTTTACCGCTTCCATGACCGGATTACGTCCGATGATCATGTTCGGATTCTCTGCAGCAAACGCTTCGCGTCGTTCTTCACCGCTGCGTTCATCATTATAACCGCGGAAGCTTCTGGCTTCTCTCGGTGCATATTCCTTTTCCAGACGGCTTGTTTTCTTCACGCCGTCGCGGCCGGACTTATTCTGCGCCTTCGCGTTCTTTTCCGCTTCGCGCGCCTTCTTTTCTCTGGCTTCCTTCGCCGCAAAATACTTCTCGCGCTTCATGCGCTTTTCTTCTTCCCTCTGCTTTAAGCGGGGATTGTCTCTCTTCGACATTTGTATTCTCCAATTCTATGGTACTGCAAAGCCTCGGCTTCGCTCCTACGGTCTGCGATACACACAGAACCGGTATGTTACTCCATTTTCCGTCAGGGGTTCGCTTTCCGATGCCAGCTCCCATCCCAGCTCCGGAAGATTCGGGAAATACCGGTCCGCCGGGAATTCCTGCTCCATCACAGTGACCAGAGCCTCATCGCAGTACGGCAATAACTGTTCGTACACGCTGGCTCCGCCGGCAACGAAATCATCGTTTTCACGAAGATTTCCCAGGATCCGTTCCAAATCTTCCACAGAAGCGCAGATCCGTGCATTGTCACCGTAGATGCAAGTTCCGTCCTCCGCCGTCAGTTCTTTCTGCGGCTTTCTGGTCAGAACCAGCGTCGTACGTCCGGGAAGCGCCTTCTTTTTCGGAAGTCCTTCCACCGTAGTGCGTCCCATGACCATGGTGTGACCCATGGTTTTTTCTTTAAAATATTTCAGGTCTCCGGGGAGGTGGACCAGAAGTCCGCCGTCTCTGCCGATGGCCCAGTTCTTATCTACAATTACAATTGCTTTCATATATTACACCGCCACGGGGATACCCTTGATCTGCGGGTTTGCCTGATAGTTTTCCACGATCACGTCGTCTACGGTAAAATCGTAGAAATTCTTGATTTCCGGATTCAGTGTCACCTTCGGTGCCGGGAACGTGGGACGTTCGATCATTTCCTTAATAATAGGAATGTGACGGTCATAAATGTGAGCATCCGCAATCATATGTACAAATTCACCCGGTTCCAGGCCGCTGACCTGAGCAAACATCATGGTCAGAACAGCATACTGGAACACATTCCAGTTATTAGCCACCAGAATATCCTGGGAGCGCTGGTTCAAAATCGCGTTCAACTTATTTCCGGTCACATTGAACGTCATGCTGTATGCGCAGGGTTCCAGTCCCATTTCGGACAAATCCGCAAAATTATAGATGTTAGTCATGATTCTGCGGCTGTAGGGAGAATTCTTCAGCTGCCACAGAACGTTGTCCACCTGGTCCATTTCGCCCTGAGCAAATTTGTACTTTACCCCCAGCTGATAGCCGTAGGCCTTACCGATGGTTCCGGTCTCGTCAGCCCAGGCATCCCAAATATGGCTCTTCAGATCGGCAATCCGATTGGACTTTTTCTGCCAGATCCACAGAAGCTCATCCACGCAGTTCTTCACAGGCGTCGGACGCAGGGTCAGAGCCGGGAATTCTTCCTGCAGGTTATAACGATTTACCACACCGAACTTCTTGATGGTATGGGCCGGTGCACCGTCCGATTCCCAGACAGCTCTCACCTTCTGACCTTCCGAGGAAAAACCGTTTTCCAATACGTCTTTACACATATCGATAAAAATCTGGTCTGCTCTGCTCATAAATCCGCCTCCTTTGTTTTACTAACTGTATTGTTATTTTCTAAACTTTCTTTTTGTTGTGCACGGTATAACCAATAGACCACGCCCGTCATGGCAACGCATACCAGCGCCACCATGGTCCACAGCTGACGGTAGTTGTGACTGAGTAAGTACCAGCCGCACACCGTCGGTCCGATGCCTCGTCCCAATCCTCTGGCAACCTCATACAGCGACTGGAATCTCGCCCTGTGCGTCTCCGGTGAATATCCGGCGATAAATACACCTGCCCCGGTGGAAATGAGGATCTCTCCCGCGGACCAGATGATTGCCACCAAAAGGATCCCGAAGGGCCAGTTGATGTAGCCGTTGAGGCCGAAGCCCACAGCGTACAGGAGCGCAGCCACCATAACGTTCTTCAGCTGATTTCTCCGCTTGGAAAGGGAGATGATCAGAGGTGTTGCGAATACGATGGTCAGTCCGTTGGCCGTCCATATGTAACCGGCATATTTCGACCCCAGTTCCGCACCGCACATGTCTTCAAACTGCATGGGCAGAACAAAGCCGATTTCCTGATAGCAGGCCGTCAGCAGCGCCAGACACAGGATGAACCCCAACAGAATGGGCATTTTCAGCAGAAGAACAAAAGTATTTTCATCGCCTTCCACTGATTTCTTTTCCCTGTGAGCCAGCTTGACTGCCAGCCGTTCTTCCCGGGTGGGAATCACATAGACATCGCGGATCATAAAAATCGCAATGATGATCGCAATGGAATACATCATGGCCTCGCCGTAAAAGATCCACTTCATGTGGCTGTAATACAGCATACCTCCCACACTGGGTCCGATGGCATAGCCGATGTTCTGAGTCAGAAACAGGATCGAGAAACATTCCGCCCGGTTCGTTTCGTCAGAGTGGTCGGTGATCATAGCTGCTACGACTGGCATCACAAGGCTGCTGGCAAAGTACGACAGCAGGATGCACGGAAGCATGTAGACCGACGGAGCCAGAAAGCCCGCCAGAAATGCCATGAAAATGGCGACCACAGACGCCGATACAAAAACTTTTTTCCGGCCGTACATATCACCCAGCTTACCACCGCCGAACGACCCGATAATATTCCCTGCAGACACGAAGATCATGACGCAGCCGCTCTGGAATTCATTGAACCCCAGATAACTGGTCATCATCAGCGATAAAAACGGAAATACCAGCGATCCCAGCGCCATGATGACGCGAATCACCGATAAATAATACACCTGCTTGGGCAGACCCCGAAACTGACTCAATGCGCCCATTGTTTCACTCTCCCTCGCTGATCAGACGGATCGCCTCCGCCATCAGCTCTTTCATCCGGTCAGTCTGACCGGATAGATATAAATACCCCATCAGAGCCTCGAAAGCGGTTGCCCACTTATATGCATGGATCTCCACATTTCTCGGCTTCGATGTGATTTTTTTATTTCGCGCTCTCTTGACCAGG
Organism: Bacillota bacterium; assembly: GCA_017472365.1. Taxonomy (GTDB): domain Bacteria; phylum Bacillota; class Clostridia; order Peptostreptococcales; family Anaerovoracaceae; genus RGIG446. The sequence goes on along the minus strand of JAFUQN010000035.1, from coordinate 5,200 downwards.
ACCTGTTCTTCTTCCGGAAGATGATCGAACATCTTCTTGATGGCCAGGGCCTGACCCTCTGCACGTACATACCGGACGGCGCCGTGATGCAGCCGGTCTGCATGGACCTGTCCGCTTCTGACCATAGTTTCGCGAACGTACTGTTCATACGCCGCATCGCCCATGTAGGCCAGCACCGTCGGGTTTAAATAATACGCTTCTTCTTTTGTCATAATTTCCTCTTAGAACCGGTCACTGTTGTTCAGCATGTCGTATAAAACGCCGCCGGTCACTTTCGGTTTCGACATATAATACAGAACGGACGCAGAGAAACCATCCTCCGTCACTTCCACCATGGCGTAAGAACCTTCGCTTCCGCCGCGGGGCCGGGACAGACTTCCCGGGTTCAGGAAATACATACCGTATTCATATACATAGGTAGGTCTGTGTGTATGGCCGAAAAATGCAGCTTTACAGCCCATTTCTTCAGCTCTCCACTGAAGCTTCTCCAGACCGTAATCCACGTTTTCCAGATGGCCATGGGTCAGGAGAATATTCCCCCAGGGGGTCTCCAGAACCTTTTGGTCATCGCGGCTCGCACTTCCGTCGCAATTTCCGGGAACGCAGATCACATCCGCCCCGAGGCGAACCTGCAACGCTCTGGCGTCACTTTTCAGATCCCCCAGATGGATGATGTGATCGATATGAGCTTTTTCTTCTTCTCTGCGATAAATCTCCATGGCCTGATTCACCATGCCGTGGGTATCGCTGACTACCATGAGTCGCATAATGTTCTCCTTATCCGCGGATGATCTGTACGCCCTGGGGAGTATCCTTCAGAGTAATGCCCTGTGCCTTCAGGATGTCACGGATTTCGTCAGCTCTTGCGAAATTCTTAGCCTTTCTTGCTTCCTGACGTTCTGCCACCAGCTTCTGGATTTCATCGTCCAGCGCATCTTCGCCGTCTTCATTTCTCAGAAGGCCTAATACTGCAGTCAGTTCGTCCAGCAGAGCCTTGCACTTTTCAGCGAATTCCTTGGAAGCACCGTCCTTCACTGCGGTGTTGATGTCACGAACCAGTTCGAAGATCGCACTGATAGCATCAGCAGTGTTCAGGTCATCTTCCATGAAATCGATGAACTTAACTCTGTAAGCTTCCAGACCCTTCAGAGCTTCCGCTTCTGCTTCAGTCATCGCACCGTTACCGGTTTCGATCAGATGGTTCAGGTTGGACATGCAGTTTCTCATTCTTCCCAGACCGTTCTTCGCCTGTTCCATCAGTTCCTGGCTGAAATTGATGGGGCTTCTGTAGTGGCCGGACAGCAGGAAGAATCTCATAACTTCACCATCGTAGTCCTTCAGGATATCGCGTACAGTGAAGAAGTTGCCCTTGGACTTGGACATTTTTTCGTTGTCGATGGTGATATAGCCGTTGTGCATCCAGTAGTTTGCGAAGGGCTTACCGGTCTTTGCTTCGGTCTGAGCGATTTCGTTTTCGTGATGGGGGAACATCAGGTCCTGGCCACCAGCGTGGATGTCGATGGTTTCACCCAGGTACTTGGTGGACATGGCGGAGCATTCAATATGCCAGCCGGGACGTCCCATACCCCAGGGAGATTCCCATGCGATTTCATCTTCGGTCTTTCTGGCCTTCCAAACAGCGAAATCCAGGGGGTCATTCTTCTTTTCGCCTACGCTGATACGAGCGCCGGCTTCCAGATCTTCGATGTTCTGACCGGACAGCTTTCCGTAGCCTTCGAACTTTCTGGTGCTGTAGTATACGTCACCTTCCACTTCGTAAGCGAAGCCCTTATCGATCAGGCCCTGTACGAAATCGATGATTTCCTGCATGTTCTGGGTAACCTGCGGATGAACGGTTGCCTTGGTTACGTTCAGCGCAGCAGCGTCCTTGAAGTATTCAGCGATGTACTTTTCGCTGACTTCTCCTGCGGAGATTCCTTCTTCTCTGGCCTTGTTGATGATCTTGTCGTCAACGTCGGTGAAGTTCTGAACGAACTTTACGTTGTTTCCGCGGTATTCCAGATACTTTCTCAGGGTATCGAATACAACGAAGGGTCTTGCGTTACCGATATGGAAGTAGTTGTATACGGTAGGACCGCAGACATAGATCTTGATTTCATTCTTATCGATGGGCACGAACTCTTCCTTACGGTTGGTCATAGTATTATAAATTTTCATATGTGTTTCCTCTCTTTCTATTTCTGCTGGTCTTCCAGTTCTTTGACCTTCTTCTCCAGTGCGATGATATGGCGGCGTAAACTTTCCAGTTCCACTGCTACCGGGTCCGGTAAGTCGACCTGATCCAGATCCGCAGCAACTTTTTGGCCGCCTTGACGTACGATCTGGCCGGGGATCCCGACAACGGTACAATTGGGTGGAACCTCTTTCAAAACAACGGAACCTGCGCCGATCTTGGAATTATCCCCCACAGTGAAGGGGCCTAAAACCTTCGCTCCGCTGGCAACCACCACACCGTTTCCGATGGTGGGATGACGCTTACCAACGTGCTTCCCGGTCCCTCCCAGGGTCACTCCCTGATAGATGGTCACATCGTCTCCGATTTCCGTGGTTTCTCCGATGACCACAGCCATGCCGTGGTCGATAAAACATCGCCGACCCACCGTGGCTCCCGGATGGATCTCAATGCCTGTGAAAAATCTGGCCAGCTGAGAAATGATTCTTCCCAGCAGTTTCAAGTGCATCCGGTAACACCAGTGAGCAGGTTTGTGCAGGATCAATGCCCAGACACCCGGATAGCAGATCAGAACTTCCAAAGAATTTCTGGCCGCCGGGTCACGTTCGAGAACCGTCTGGATGTCCTCCCTGATTTCCCTGAATAACGCCATTGTTACCTCCAAAACACTTATTTTTGTGCAATACAATGTGGCGAGACCATATTCCCGCCTATTTTACGATTATATAATATTACCCACTTTCATTCAAGGTGAAAACAAAAAACTGCTTTATAACATTTTTCATAAAAAAAGACCCTCAGATTTTTTCTGAGAGTCTTCTCTTACGTTTTCTTTAGTAATCCAGATAATTGATCGGGTTCTGATTCTTACCGTTGATCAGTACTTCGTAGTGAAGGATGTTTCCGGTGGCGTTACCGGTTCTTCCTACAGTAGCGATCTTCTGTCCCTGGGATACGGTATCACCGACGTTTACAGTGATGGTATCGCAGTGCGCATACTTGGTGGTCATACCATTTCCGTGATCGATGATGACCAGCTTACCGAAGCTGCTCTTGTAACCGGCGAAGGTCACCAGACCGTCCGCAGCGGCCTTGATCGTCGTTCCCTTGGGATTACTTAAGTCGATACCCACGTGACGGCGGCTTCCGCGGCTTGCGCCGTAGCGGTCCGTGATCACGATGCGATCCATGGGATTCGCCAGAGTTACGCTTCTTCCCTGTGCGGTATAAACCAGCGCCTTTGTTCCTTTGTACGCAGTCTGTGTCACCGGCTGGGAGATCACGGTTTCGGACAGGATCACTTCGCTGACGACAACACCGTTTTCGCTGATCACTCTGGAAACCACTTCCTTCGAACCGTTCTTACCGGCACTGATGATGGAGGTCTGACCCTTGTACATGGTGTCGGTACTGGTGTACGCGGTGGTGAAGGGGATGCTTTCCAGCTGGGTTACTTCTTCCGTGATGGTCACGGTCATGAAGGGCTTCATAGCCACCAGATTCAGCTGCTGTCCGATCTTCAGATAGTTGGGATTAAATCCCGGGTTGGCGGCAATCAGCTCCGCGCTGCTCATTCCGTTGGCGCGGGCGATATCCCACAGCGTATCTCCCTTTTCCACGACATAGGTACGTGGATCTTCCGTTCCGGTCAGAATATAGCTGACGGCAGAATCGATATCCTGCGCCATCTGCAGATCCTTCGCATCCGAAGCGACGATTTCAACCTTTTCCTTGTAAGAGACTTCCAGAATTTTGGAATTTGCGGAGCTGTAGCTTTCCAGAACCCTATCTAAAACGGCCTGGGCATCTGCTTCGCTGTTCATCGCCAGAACCGGCGTTCCGTCCACCGTGATGGTGTACGCTTCGCAGGTATACGCTTTCTTTTCCACCAGTGCAGCTGTCAGCGCATCTGCATCGGAAAATGTAATATCTTTTGTCTTTTCTTTAAACTGCTCTACTGTCAGGCCGTCACGGTCGATGGTGACTTCCTGAACGCCCGTCGCTTCCATCACACTGGCTTTCATCTGTTCCAGTGCTTCGTCCACGTAAGCGGTATCCTGTACGTAGCCCACGATTTCACCGTTATAATATACGGCGTAAGCGTCCGGCTGGATCAGTGCAGCTGCACCGACGGAGATGAGACAGGCGGCTACCATCCCTGCTGCCGTTCTTGTGATTTCCTTCTGATTTTTCTTCCAGAAGGCCAGAACAGCTTCCTGATTGAAGTGTTTCTTTGTCATTGTTATTTCGTTCCTTGTAACTTCCTTTAGCACCAACGTAAGTCCGCCCCTCAAAAGACGGACGATCCATTGTTATTCAGGATTACACTTCTGTTCTGTTTTGAACATCACAAAAGCACCGTTTCGTAACATGGCACGTAACATATTACAAGATTGTTACACAAAAATCAACCCTTTCCGGGAGATTTCTCCATTCTTCACGAAACTTTCACATAAAAAACAGGGTCTAAAACGTTGAATTTTCAACATTTTAAACCCTGTTTGACAATTGCGTTAAATTTTTCTTAATCACACAGTTTCGAGTATGTTCACTGAAAACTTATCATTCGTTATTATAACATTATAAATTTTCAAACAACTCATCTCCGGCGACTATTCTTCGATTTCTTCTACGGTAACCTTTGCCATTCTCTGGTCTTCGAAGGGCTTGTCCATGACATTTCTGCGAACACGAACGATTTCCTGAGCCACGTCGATACCTTCGATCAGCTTACCGAACGCTGCATACTGGCCATCCAGATGGGGAGCGTCAGCAACCATAATGAAGAACTGAGAACCAGCGGAGTTGGGCATCATGGAACGAGCCATGGACAGAACACCGGTGGTATGCTTCAGGTCATTCTTGTAGCCATTCATCGCGAATTCACCCACGATGGTGTGGCCGGGACCGCCGGTACCGTTGCCCTGGGGGCAGCCACCCTGGATCATAAATCCGGGAATGACTCTGTGGAAAGTTAGGCCGTCATAGAAGCCCGCCTTTACCAGG
>JAFUQN010000034.1 GCA_017472365.1 Bacillota bacterium | reverse complement strand
TTGGAAGGGCTGGGAAATGGAAGTGGTTCCTGACGCCGTGAAGGCAGTGGAAACCGCGGCAATCGCTGCGCTGGCGGGGACGCGCCGGGGGCGCGGGTTGCCGGAGGACTCGAAATGAATACTAAGGAAATTTGTAAGCAGCTTTCGGTCACGACGAAGATGCTGCGGGTATACGAAGAGGGCGGTCTGATCCATCCTCTGCGTGGAGACAATAATTACAGAGAATACTCCGAAGAAGATGTGCTCAGGATCCAGATGATCGTGATGCTGCGGAACCTGGGATTTTCCGTGAAGGATATCGACAAAATCTTCCGGGAAAAGGAGAACCATCTGGACAGTGTCCTGTATGCGTTTTATTTCCAGCTCCAGGCAATCAAACTTCAGCAGCGTCAGTTGGATGAAAACCGTAATAATATCACCGATGCCATCAACCAAATGTTGGCAGGAAACAGTCCCGTGGACCGAGTTTTACTCCAAAACGAAAGATCGTCTATTTACGATGAAGTGCGAAATCACAGCGATTTCGACGATATGGCCGAGGACTACGTGGAACGTTTTCTGAAAGAGAACAAGGAATATCATGCGGGGATTGCAGAAGCAAGACAGTTTCTCGATGGTTTTGACAGGGATACGAAGATTTTGGACGCCGGAGGCGGAACGTGCTATTTGTGGAAGGAACTTTCAGATTTTACGAACGTGACGATCTTGGATAACAGCCTTCCCATGCTGATGTATGCGCGTCAGAACTTTCCTGCGGGAAAGTGCCTTCTGAGGGATGTACTGGAGCCACCGGAGGAAAAGGAATCTTACGATGTGGTGATCTCCACGTTTCTGTTCCATCATATGCCCTACGATCAGCAGAGAATCGCTTTGCAGAATCTGATCGGTGTCAAGAAGCTCCACGGAATTTTATATATCGTGGAACGTTTTTGTGAGGACGAGGAAGAAATTGAACGGTCTCGTGGACGCAGTATCGACTACAAACCGTTGATCCATCCGTTTGTGGAAATGTGCGAAGAAATGGGCTGTCAGGCAGAGGTCGTTCGTGTGGGACAGCTGGTTCGCTGTCTGAAAATCACAGAAATGAAAATGTGATGGAGGTAGTCGTATGTATGACCTGTTAATTAATAATGTTTCGGTGATCGATGGTACGGGTACACCCGCATTTCAAGCTGATGTTGCGGTCAAAGAAGGAAAAATCGTACTTGATCCGGATATGACGGAAGCGAAGGAAGTCATCGATGGAGAAGGGCTCTGCCTCTGTCCCGGGTTTATTGATGCCCATTCTCACGGTGATATTGTGTTGGGACAAGAATCTGCCCGCTTGTGTAAAACATCTCAGGGCATCACGACCGAAATCTGCGGACAGTGCGGTGACAGCCTGTTTCCGGTTTCTGAAGACAGGGAACGGCGGGATATGTTGGCCCGGCTGGTGGGATCATTTACGGAAACCGTTCCGGAGGAGCTGTCGGGTTTCACCACCATGGAACGGTATCTTCAGTACGTGAAATCAGTTCCGAAAACCTGTAATTTAAAGATGTATGTGGGTCATGCAGCGCTGCGCATCGCAGCCATGGGATTTGACAACCGCGTTCCTTCGGAAGCAGAGATGGAGCATATGAAAACCATGCTGCGGGAGGCCATGGACCAGGGAGCGTTAGGAATGAGCAGCGGCTTATTGTATTCTCCCAGCGGTTATGCGACAGAAGACGAACTGGTGGAATTGTGTAAAGTTGTTGCGGAATATGACGGATTTTACGCAAGCCATATCCGAAACGAAGCGGCCAATGTGGTAACAGCGGTCCGGGAAGCGATCTCTGTTGCGGAAAAGGCGGGGTGCCGCCTGTGTCTTTCTCACCATAAAGTGTGTGGTAAGGATAACTGGGGACTTTCGGTGCAGACGTTACAGCTGGTGCATGAGGCAATCGATCGCGGGGTCCGGATCACTTTGGATGTGTATCCATATACGGCGTCCATGAGCAATTTAAACGTCTGTCTTCCGGCGGATTTTTTCTCCCACGGACCGGAGAAGATGAGAGAATTGTTGAAGCTTCCGGAAGTGAGAGCTGAGCTGAAAGAACAAATCAAGGTCATCGACGGCCGGTACCGTCATTGCGGCGGTTTCCATAAGATTCTGGTGGCACTGGCTCCGAATACACCGGAGTGTCGTGGACTGACAGTGGAGGAATATGCTTCTAAGGTTGGAAAAGATCCTTTTGATACGTATTTTGACATTTTGGTGGAAAACGGTCACAGCGCCCTGGCGATTTATTTTTCCATGGATGAAGAAGAACTGCAGAGGATCATGGCTGATGAGAACGCTGTGGTGGGAAGTGACGGGATTGTTTTGAATTTGACAGAACCCACTCATCCACGGGGGTTCGGAACATTCCCCAAGGCGATTCGGTATTTCGTCAGAGAGAAAAAACAGTTTACGCTGGAAGAGATGATCCATAAAATGACGCAGCTGACAGCGGAACGTTTTCTGATCTCCAACAAAGGCGTTATTGATGACGGATATGATGCGGATCTGGTTTTGTTCCGGAAAGACGAGATCCGGGACTGTGCGACGTATCAGGACAGCTGTGCGCTCTGTGAGGGGATCGAGCGTGTGATCGTGGCCGGAACGACGGTGTATAGGGAGAAAGCACTGACGGGAGAAACACCGGGACAGTTTGTTGCCCATGTGGGGAAGGCTGAAAAGTAAGTTTGACAGCCTTACGGAAGACACGGTATAATAAAATTTAGAGCTGTCGCGAGACAGGAGCCCGCCGGAGGCGGGCGGTTGCCATAAATGATATGACAGGAGATTTTACATGAGCGAACTGATCGTAGAACACGTGTCCCACGGATTCGGGGGACGTAAGATTTTGGAAGACGCCTCGTTCCGCCTGCAGAAGGGTGAACACGTAGGGCTGGTAGGCGCCAACGGCGAAGGAAAGTCTACCTTTTTGAATATTATCACCGGCCAGCTGATGCCCGACATGGGAAATATCACCTGGGGAAAGAGAACAACCGTCGGTTATCTGGACCAGCATTCTTCTCTGAAGGCCGGTACCACCATCCGTGAAGTCCTGAGAGAAGCCTTCGGACACTATTATGACCTGGAAAAGGAAATGATGAAGCTGTACGAAGAAATGGGTTCTGTGGATGAAGAAAAGATGTACGAAATGATGGAAGACGCGGGCGAAATCCAGGCGATTCTGGATCATTCCGGATTCTATGCACTGGACGCAAAAATCGAAGAAGTTGCCAACGGTCTGGGACTGGGTTCTATCGGACTGGACCGCGACGTTGCAGATTTGTCCGGTGGTCAGAGAACCAAGGTTCTGCTGACCAAGCTTCTGTTGTCCGACCCGTCCATTCTGATTCTGGACGAACCGACCAACTATCTGGACGTGGAACACATTCAGTGGCTGACCAGATACTTACAGGAATTCGAAAATGCGTTCATTCTGGTTTCTCACGACGTGGGCTTCCTGAACGACGTTGTCAACGTGATCTACCACGTAAACGACGGGGAACTGAACCGTTACACCGGTAACTATGACCAGTTCATGCGCATGTATGAAATTAAAAAGCGTCAGGAGCTGGCTGCATATGAAAAGCAGCAGGCAGAAATCGAACGTATGGAAGATTTCATCGCAAGAAACAAGGCGCGCGTTGCTACCCGCGGTATGGCAAACTCCCGCCAGAAGATGCTGGATCGCATGGAAGTTCTGGAAAAACCCAAGGAAAAGATCAAGCCTACCTTTGGATTCCAGGAAGCACGTACTCCGTCCAGATTCATCGTCCAGGCGGAAGATCTGGTTCTGGGCTACAACGAACCTCTGACAAAGCCCGTGACATTCAATCTGGAACGCGGTCAGAAGGTTGCCATTATTGGTACCAACGGTTTGGGTAAGTCCACTCTGTTGAAGACGATTCTGGGTAAGATTCCGGCTATTTCCGGTAAGGCAGAACTGGGAGATTTCCTGATTCCGGGTTACTTCGAACAGGAAGCGGAACGCGACAACGACCAGACTGCCATGGAAAGCTTCTGGGGCGAATTCCCCACGCTGACCAACGGTGAAGTTCGTGCGGCTCTGGCAAAGTGCGGTCTTACCACCGAGCATATCACTTCTCAGATGAGAGTTCTGTCCGGCGGTGAAAATGCCAAGGTGCGTCTGGCAAAGCTGATGCAGCGCCCGGCCAACTGGCTGGTTTTGGACGAACCGACCAATCATCTGGATGTGGACGCCAAGGAAGAGTTGAAACGCGCACTGAAGGAATATAAGGGTACGGTATTACTGGTTTGTCACGAACCGGACTTCTACCAGGATTGGGTCACCGATGTCTGGAACGTGGAAGACTGGACTACAAAGATCGTTTAGGAGGTAAGAGTATGATCATCGATAAGAACCCCGATATGAAAGTTTGTCTGGAAGCGTATGAACGCGGTGATATCCAGGAAGGACGCCGGCTGCTTCAGGCATTTCTGGATGAAGTGGAAGCCAGCGGCCAGGACCACTGTACCTGTGACGAACCGTGTAAATGGCACGGTAAGTGCAAGGAGTGCATCATCCAGCATCGCGGGGGCGATGATCATCTTCCGAAGTGTCTCCACAACATGATCAATGAACGGATCATGGCTCTGTCGAAACTGACAGAAGGAAGCCTGAAGAACATGCTGTAAATCAAATATCGTAAATGAAACGCCGGGAACATTGGGCTCCCGGCTGTTTTTATATGATTAAATGGAAAACATTTCAAATAAAGGATTGACAAACCAGCTGGAGGGTGATATATTTTAATAAACCAAATAATGGTAAATAAAAATACTTTTTCCATCAGAAAGCGTCAAAAGGGGTATTTGAACGGTGAGTTTCACCGCATGGAAAAAGTAAAATTGGGAAAGGAGAGACCATGGAATACGCAGAAAAAGCGGAATTTACAGAGGTGAAAGATCGTAACGAGAGAGAAATTGTTTTTCACATTGTGGAGCACATCGGCGTTCTCAGTGAAACAAAGGGGTGGAAGAGAGAACTGAATGTGGTGTCCTGGAACGGGATGCCGCCGAAATTCGATATTCGCGAGTGGGATGAGTATCATGAGCTGATGAGAAAGGGGATCACGCTGACAAAGGGAGAAATGAGGGAACTGTACAATATTCTGGCGGAAGTGGATTTCACAAAGGTTGAGGTACCAGAGACCAGAAGCCGCAGAAAGAGAGAAGAACCAGTGACCGCTGCCGAACGGACTGCAGAGACTGCAGTGGTTGAAACGACGGCGGCCGCCGAAGGCTCTTCTGAAGCGATCCCCTTTTAAATCCGGGGGATGTTTCAGTATGGTACCACCATATTCTATTTCTTCTTTTTACCTGAAACAAGAAAAGCGCCATGCGTGACGACCGCATGGCGCTTTTCCTGTCTTTTATGAAAGAAATATTATTTTTTGGAACACAGGCGGATGATCTGATCCACAGCCTGCTGGACCAATTCATTCATGGTCAGCGTGGGATCCACTCCGATGACCTGGTGGTTGCACCGGTTAGTGGGAATCAGCAGTTTGTGGGCATCACTCTGTCCGATGGCCGTGGCCATGGCCGGAGTGACTTCTCCGAGCAGAGCATCTGCACATACGATACCGAGAGGACCGACGATGATGCCGGCACGACGGCTGTTGACGATTACGGCGTTTTCGCCGGTTGCCGCCTGAGGAGCACCGGCCTTGATCATGGCAGCGGTGGCCATGCTGTTGGTACCGACCGCGATGATCGATTCATCCAGCTCAGCAATTTTCAACCGTTCGATCAGCAGCTTTCCGAGGCGTCCGCCCTGACCGTC
>JAFUQN010000033.1 GCA_017472365.1 Bacillota bacterium | reverse complement strand
GCCATTGGGGTAAGGCTGCGGCTGAATTCGCAAGCTCTCGTGAACTGTTCAACGGCGTTGGAAATGGTAAGTTCGGTATGAACACCACCATGAATCGTGCGATGATGGCCACCGTATTCTACAACCTGGAAAACGGTCCGGATCACGACGGCGAACATGACTTCCACGATGTTCATGATCACAAGTATTATGCGAAGCCTGCGGCATGGGCTGCGGAACACGGTGTTCTGTCCGGATATACCGACGGAAGCTTCCGCCCCGACGCTCCCATTACCAGAGAACAGCTGGCTGTGATGCTGTGGAACTACAGCGGAAAGCCCAGTGGAATCAAGGCTCTGGATCACAGTGATGCTGGTAACATCAGTAATTACGCGAAGGAAGCGATGCAGTGGGCCGTGGAAAACGGCGTCATGAGTGGACGCGCGAATGGTCAGCTGGATCCGAAGGGTGCGGCGACCAGAGCGGAAGTGGCTCAGATGTTCAAGAACTACATCGAAAAGGTGGTTCTGTAAGTGACGCAGTGCGCAGTGCGCGTAATTAAAATATAACGCTCAAAGCTCCTATAAATCCAAAAAAAGACCGCGGTCATCATTATGATGACCGCGGTCTTTGTATGTTCGTAATTAAATTGATTGTGATTGAGATCACTTCTTTAACGCCTCGTAGATTTTGTCAGGATCGTAGTCCGGCGCGAAAGATTCTGCAGTTTTACAGATTGGTTCGATCACGGAGATGTCCTCTTCCAGCTCGTCAGCGATCACGTTGATGGACTTTCCTTTGGCCAGCTTTTTACAGACCAGAGCGATTGTTTTTTTATCAGCCCCAACGCTTCCTGCACTCGCGGTCAGATGGTGACCTTCCTCTATCGCTATCTGGCGAAGTAAAGTTCCCACTTATGTTCACAGTCCGGCATAGGCTGAGAGCATGCAACTCCCTGGTTCTACCAGGGGTAGGTAAAAGTACTTTAGTATACGTAAATTAAAAACCTCCGTGTTACAATGATGTGGGTTTGGCGACCGCATCACTGAAAAGTAACAGGAGGTTTTTTGTAATGAAAAATGAAATCAAACATACAGCGCATTCAAGTTATCGCTTTCGCGGTCCGTTTTAGTAAGGCTTTACAAAGACGTACTCTGTTTCCGTCGATGCGGCGTCGTCGAAGACGTATCCCTGGCCGCGGAACTGTTTCATAACTGTGGGATCTTCGGAACCCAGGTCCGCCAAGTAACGGACCATTTCACCGCGGGCCATCTTGGCTTCCGTGGCTTTTATTTTGCGTTTCCCGTCAGCGGTTTCGCTTTCGAAGAGACAGGTGATCATCTTCACCGGCGATCCGGCCTTTTGATCTTTCAGAAGCCACGGCTCGATGGCTTTACTATATTCTTTCGATGCCAGGTTCACGATGATGGTTTCGGCGTCAGCCGCTTCGCCAACCAGCCGCCGATACAGGCGGTTGCCCCAGAAGTCGTAAAGGTTTTTATGGGAGTCCATGGCCAGACGAGCCTGCATTTCCAAACGATAGGGAACGACGCCGTCGAAGGGACGGAGAAGGCCGTAGAAGCCGGAGAGGATGAACAGGTGATGTTCGACATAATCCCACTGGTGCTGTTCAAAAATCCGGGGAGCCATGGCCTGATATTGAAGACCTTCATAGGTCAGAATGGCCGGACTCAGATTTTTCGTGAGATCCATGTGGGACAGGCGATCCAGATTCAGTTGAAGGATCTGGTCGTTGCAGTTCCAAAGTTCTTTTAATTCACTGGGAGTCAGCTGCTGTAAACGCTCCATGATCCGCTGGGTATCCTGGATGAAGCAGGGGGTGGAGCGGGAAAGAAACAGGTCGTTTTCCACGTTCATTTTCTTGGCTGGGGATATGATGAGTTTCAGCATGGGGACCTCCTTGGGAACTGTTAATTTTATCATACGGGAAGTACAAAAAATTATCAAGAAAAAACGGAATTGGTTGAAAAATACGCTGTTTCATTTTGACAGTTGTAAAGAAACCGTTTATACTGTATATAACTATTTTTATGTCATAATGGATTCGTGGGCTTAGAATCCGGCGAATCGTTTGAATTTGAGGAGGACATATGTACGATTTTTTATTTAAAGGCGGAGTATATCCCGACTTCGACAAAAAGGAATTAGTGAAGGGCGATGTTGCTGTGAAAGACGGTAAGATCGTCGCTGTAGGCGAAGTGGAAGGCGAAGCTGATCGAGTGATCGATGCGGCCGGCCTGATCGTTTCTCCTGGTTTTATCGATATTCATATGCACGAAGAAGACTTCCAGAACGAAGCTCATGAATACTTCATCTCTGATTTGGAACTGCAGCAGGGCGTTACCACCTGTCTGGGCGGTAACTGCGGTAAGGCTCGTCAGAGACTGGCACAGTTCCTGGAAGTTGTGGATGAACTGGGCGGTCTTCCGGTGAACTACATGATGCAGGCTGGT
>JAFUQN010000032.1 GCA_017472365.1 Bacillota bacterium | reverse complement strand
GCGTGCTGCGGGGTTTTTTCGTGAGTTTTATTTTTCTTTCTTCAGCAGTTCCAGACAGCCCAGGACTTCCAGCAGGATCCCTGCCTTCATACCTTCTTCATCCGGTTCGAAGTATTCGTTGTGAGCCAGCTGCGGGTGCTTTCTGGTTCCGGGATTGGTACCTACGTTCATATAGATACCCTTGGTAGCGTTGCAGAAATATGCAAAGTCGTCACCGCCCAGAGAAGCTTCCGGCTTATAGTAGATCTTATCTGCACCCAGGTGTTCCTTGATCAGATCTTCCATTACGACGAACAGTTCGTCGTTGTTTTCCAGCGGCGGGAAGTTATCCAGCAGCTGTAAGTGAGCCTTGGCACCGTAAGCTGCAGCGATGTTTTCGCAGGTAGTTCTTACGCGGTTCTTCAGCGTAGCCATGGTATCCAGATCCAGAGCTCTCAGAGTACCGGTAATGTCAACCGTACCGGCTACGATATTGTCCTTGGTACCTGCGTGGAAGGTACCGATGGTGATGATACCGGAGTTGGTGGGGGACAGGTTTCTGGAAATAATGCTCTGCAGTGCAGTTACGATGTTAGAAGCAACAACGATGGCATCAACACCGTTTTCCGGGTGAGCACCGTGGCAGGAAACGCCTTCTACCTGTAAAATCAGGTCGCAGATGGCAGCATTCATCTTACCGTGACGCATTTCAATGTGTCCGGTGGGATGGTTTTCGGTAACGTGGAAAGCGATGACAGCACCAACTTCAGGGTTCTGTAAACAGCCGTCCTTGATCATGGGATCTGCACCTCCGACAGTTTCTTCTGCAGGCTGGAAGAAGAGCTTTACAGTACCGGAGAATTCGTTTTCCAGAGCCTTCAGGATCTTCGCGCTGCCCAGAAGCATAGAACCGTGCATATCGTGGCCGCAGGCGTGCATAACACCGTCGTTAACGGATTTGAAAGGAACGTCGGCCATTTCCTGAATAGGGAGAGCGTCGATATCGCCGCGAAGACCGACAGCTTCGTATTTGCGATCGATGGTGCAGGGAGCTTTCCCTTCGATGACAGCAACAACGCCGTGTCCGCCGACCATGGTAGTGTGAGGGATTCCCCACTTGGTCAGATGCTCGCTGATTACATTCATCGTGCGTTCTTCGTGTTCGGACAGTTCGGGATGCATGTGGATATCGCGGCGGATTTCAACGATTTCATCGAAATATTCTTCCACCAGCTGCTTTACTTTTAAATCAATGGACATAGAAACCTCCTGAGCGCGGACGGTCGCGCAATATAATTTAGACAGCAAATTCTACACAGATGTCTTGCTAAAGATTCGCTTATCTTGAGTTTACGGGATTTTTGAATGATGCACAAGTATTTTTCTTACAACCTCGAATTTTGATGGGAATGTGAAGAAATCTACTTGGATTTTTGGTTGAATAATGATGCTTGATTCGGTACAATAAAATTGTATAAGCAGATAATAATTAAGGAGGAATCCATGGATTATATCAAAGCGTTGATCAGCAGCTTCGGTGTATTCGATGCGCTGGATGTGGCTATTGTTGCCTTTGTCATCTATCATATTCTGAACTTTGTCCGGGAAACCCGTGCGGAACAGCTGGGGAAAGGGATCATGGTGGTTTTGGTGGCGAAAGTACTGGCAGAAGCCTGTCATCTGTATACCATCAACTGGATCCTGGGATATATCATCGATATGGGGGCCATTGCGCTGGTTATTATTTTCCAGCCGGAACTGCGCCGCGCCCTGGAATATCTGGGCAGAAATAAATTCCTTCCACAAAAACCGGGAAAGATCGACAAGACCGGTGTCCACTCCCTGATTTCCACGCTGGTAGAAACGGCAGACGGATTTTCGAAAAACCGCGTCGGTGCCCTGATGATCCTGGAACGCCAGACTTCTTTGACGGATATTGCCGAAACGGGTACGTATCTGAATGCGGATGTTTCCACGGAGCTTTTGGGAAATGTGTTCTATGAAGGGGCGCCTCTTCACGATGGAGCTGTCATTATTCGTAACGGCCGTTTGTTGTCGGCTGGATGTGTACTTCCGCTGACACAGAACCAGAATCTCAGTAAAGATCTGGGAACCCGCCATCGTGCGGGGATCGGTGTATCCGAAGTATCTGATGCGATTTCACTGATCGTTTCGGAAGAAAGCGGTATCATTTCCATCGCTGTGGATGGACGGCTGTCCAGATTTCTGGATTTGAAGAGTGTGGAAAAGACGCTGACGAAGCTGTATCTGACCAATACTGAAGAACAGCCCGGAAGCTGGAAAGAAGCACTGAAGAGCACCTTCAGAAAAGGAGGCTTCTATGGATCGAAATAAAAAGATGAGTAAGACCACGGTGAATAAGATCCTGTCCATCGGGCTGGCCATCTTCCTTTGGATCGTCGTTATCGGCGGGGAAAACCCGATCAAAGACAGAACGATCCATTCGGTTCCGGTGGTGCTGAATAATCTGGATGCTTTAGCCGACAGCAATCTTGCCATTGCCGGCGATACGGATTATACGGTGGATGTTAAAATCAAGGGTCAGAGAACCGTTGTGGATCCTTTGACTGTAAAAGATATTAAAGTGGAAGCAGATCTGTTCGGTTATGGAAAAGGACAGAATTATATCAATGTAACGGCTACGATCCCGGATAACACTGAGCTTGTGGAAATCCGTTCGCCTAAGATTCAGGTGATCCTGGAAGATTTGATCGCTGTCAGTAAGCCGGTCAACATTAGTTTTCGGAATGTCCCTGATGGAAAAGAAGTCGGTGGCCTTGTGATGCAGCCCACAGGAGTGGAAGTGTCCGGTGCGCAGTCGCTGGTGGATTCCGTTGCCTGGGCCTTTGGTACGGTCAATACCGACGATTATGTGGAAGGTCAGAAAAATACCGCCCAGGTGGAACTGCAGCCTTTGAATGATGGGGAAGCACTTGTGGAAAACGTGAAGATGTCATCGCAGTATGCAGATGTAACGTACGTTTTGATGGATGTGAAAGAAGTTCCGTTGCGTTTGGAAACAGAAGGCCAGCTGCCGGTGACCATGACGGTAAAAGAAATTCAGGTTCCGGAAACCATAAAGATTCGAGGCCTTGCAGCGGATCTGGCGGAAATCAGCGAAGTGGTTGCCGGTCCGGTGGATATCGCGGCACTGGAACTGAATGAAACTTTCAGCGCAGAAACGATGCTGGAAGTACAGCTTCCGGAGGGTGTGGAATTGTCGAGAGACAATACGACGGTCAAAGCGGTATTCCAAATGAAGGAAGTATCTGCAGAGGCTGTGGAGTTCGGCGGAACAGAAATCGAGATCCGGAACCTTCCGGAGGAAATGGAAGGAACGATCGAGCCGGGTATGTATACCGTGACGGTCAAGGCTGACGCTGCAGTTCTGGAAGAAATGGAAAAGGAAGACATCCAGTTGTATGTTGATGCGAGTACGGTGGTAGAGGATGGTGTACATTCTCTGCCGGTAAAGGCATCATATACAAAGGAATTTGATGAAGTTCTGGTCATTCCGGAAATGGTGGAAGTCCAGATCGTTGATGTTGGAGAACGATAAGTATCGTTGCGTATAAAAAACGAATATAGTTTCGTGAAAAAGAAAACCGGGAGAATTGTTCTCCCGGTTTTTTACGTATTATAATGGTTGATTTACGAATAAGAACTAGGCGTTGTATTTTGCGTGCAGTGCCCTAAAGTCTTCGATGAATTCATCGACCTTAGTTTCGTCGGTTGCCCAGGAACAAACCAGACGGATTACGCTGTGGGTTTCGCTGTGCGGAGCCCATACATAATATTCGTACATCTGGCTCAGCTCTTCGATCATCGGTTTCGGAAGGATCGGGAAGATCTGATTGGTGGGAGATTCAACATCGAATTCATAACCGAGTTCGCGGATAACCTTGGCCATCTTCTGTGCGCACTTATTGGAATGGTCGGCCATCTTAAAGTACAGATCGTCCTTCAGAAGGGCTTCGAACTGTGCGCCGAGAGCAAAGCCTTTGGCAGTCAGCGCTCCGCGCTGCTTGATATGGAAGCGGAAATCCTTCTTGATAGCTTCGTTGTTGATGATCAATGCTTCTGCCATCAGTGCACCGTTCTTGGTTCCGCCGATGTAGAAGATATCGCACATACGCCCCAGGTCTTCCATGGTCACGTCGTTACCTTCTGCGGTGATTGCGCCACCCAGGCGGGCACCGTCAACATACATGTACATATCGTTTTCGTCGCAGACCTTGCGGATCGCTTCCAGTTAATCTTTATAGTAGATGCTTCCGCTTTCGGTGGGATTGGTCAGGAAGACCATCTTGCGGACAACGGTATGTTCGTCTTCAAAACCACCCACAACACGGCGGATGATATCTGCGGTCAGCTTTCCATCGGGACAGTTATCGACAGAAATGATTTTGTGGCCAGTAGCTTCGATGGCACCGGTTTCGTGGATCTCAATGTGTCCGGTGGACGGTGCGATGACGGCTTCAAAGGATTTTAAACTTCCGGCGATGGAAATGGTGTTGGTAGGTGTACCACCGGGCATGAAATATACGTCGGCATCAGGACGCTTGATCAAGTCACGAACCATTTCCGCTGCATGAGCGCAGTGTTTGTCGTAGTTGTACCCGGAATTCTGTTCGAAGCTCAGATCCATCAGAGCCTGCGCAACAGAGGGATGAGCACCTTCGCTGTAATCGCAGATAAAGCTGTACTTAAACATAATATTCTTCCTCCATATTATAATTGTAGGATCGTTAACGACATCAGTGCATCTCCCGCAATGACCCGGCTATTTTCATACCGGAGTTACGATGCGCCTGTAAGTTTAGAATACCGTATTTTTCAGCGGCCTGCAATGCAGAAATTGAGAATTCGGAAAAGAAAGAGGAAAGGTAAGCTGTAGAGGAATTGTATATGAAAGGTTACATCTGAACAAAATCTGTTATTTTCGGATTATGGGGATCGATCGGACGAAAATTGCCAATCATTCATTCGGAAAAGACGAAAAAAGATGAAAAAAGGGTGTTGACAAATGTGTTGGAATTTGGTAATATATAAAAGCTGTCGGAAACGACAGGTCAGTAAACTGAATAAAAAAGCTTTTAAAAAACTTGAAAAAAGTGCTTGACAAAAGCTTGAAAACGAGGTATACTGATAAAGTTCCGTGCGATACGGAACGCGAACATTGAAAACTGCATAGTGTAGAAATTGAGTCCAAGAGAAGATTAAGTTCTTCTCGATGAGAACCTCGGTTCTCATCAGATTCAAAGTACAAAATACAATCAGCAATGATTGGTAAGACGTTCAAACGATGTTTGAGAGTCAACGTACAATTTCTTAAAAACAAAAACAATAACAACGAAACGCAAGACGTTCGTTTGTG
Organism: Bacillota bacterium; assembly: GCA_017472365.1. GTDB lineage: Bacteria > Bacillota > Clostridia > Peptostreptococcales > Anaerovoracaceae > RGIG446. The sequence goes on along the minus strand of JAFUQN010000032.1, from coordinate 4 downwards.
AGTC
>JAFUQN010000031.1 GCA_017472365.1 Bacillota bacterium | reverse complement strand
TCTGAACGTAGCTCCCAAGCGCATCGTTTACGTATCCTGCGATCCGGCAACCTTAGCCCGCGACATCAAGGTTCTTACCGAAGGTGGTTATCGCCTGGAAGAAGCCCAGCCCGTGGACATGTTCCCCCATACGGCGAATGTCGAATGTGTTTGTAAGCTGATTAAGGAATCATATTGAAAAATGAAAGACCTGCGAAAGATCGCGGGTCTTTTTGTTTTTGAAAGAACTTGATTCGATTATTTCGGTAGATAGTAAAGTTAATGTATAATTGAAATAAAACAGCGTGACTTTTTTGTAAAGGAGTTTGTTATGTTATTAGAGAACAAACTGAACATTACGAATGACGACGAACTGGCGCTGGCGGAAGAACGTTTCGGAAAGCGGGGCGCGCTGGCCCTGTGGGACGGCGGGTTGCCGGGGAAAGAAAAAGCGGGAAGCTTTGAGGCGCTGGCTGAAATCCATCGGGCATTGTTCGGAGAGGTATTTGAATTCGCCAGGAAGCTGCGGCCGGTGAATATGTCAAAAGGAGAATTTACTTTTGCAATGGCCGCGTTTTTAGATTCTGTCGTGGCTGATGTGGAGAAAATGTCCCAGGGGACGTTTGAGGAAATTGTCGAAAAGTACGTGGAAATGAATGTGGCTCACCCCTTTCGGGAAGGAAATGGCCGCAGTATGAGGATCTGGCTGGACCAGATGTTGCGGAAAGAATTGAAAGTTGTCGTCGACTGGAGTACAATCGAGAAAGAAGCATATCTGACAGCCATGGCGGTCAGTCCCTTTGATGATGGTAAAATCAAGGGATTACTGAGAAGTGCGCTGACGGACCGGATCCATGACCGTGAGCTATATCAGCGGGGGATCGATCAGAGTTTTTATTTTGAAGGGTATGCGGCATATCAGACGAAAGAATTGTAGGAGATATCAATGGAAGAACGTATGACTGAGTTATTGGCTCCGGCTGGAAATATGGAAGCACTGAAGGCGGCGATTTCCAATGGATGTGACGCAGTATATCTGGGAATGCAGAAGTTTGGTGCCAGAGCGTACTCGTCCAATTTCGATTGGGAGGCGCTGGAAGAGGCAATCCGCTACGCGCATCTCCGCGATGTGAAGATCTTCGTGACCATGAACACCGTCGTTTACGAGGAGGAGATGGCTGAGATGAAGGAACAGCTGCATCGATTAAATGAGATCGGTGTGGATGGTGTCATCGTTCAGGATATGGCTGTATTTGATTATGTGGTACGAAATTTCGTGGATCTGGAAGCTCACTGTTCTACACAGATGGGGATCGACGATTTGGAAGGTACCTTGTTATATAAAGAACTGGGAGCGAAACGTGTTGTGTTGTCCCGTGAAGTTCCCATTGAAAAAGTGAAGGCGATCCGGAATATCGCGCAGATTCCCATTGAAATTTTTATTCATGGGGCGCTGTGCATGTCCTATTCCGGGAACTGCCTCATGTCCGGGCTCACCGGATATCGCTGCGGAAACCGTGGCCGCTGTGTCGGTTCCTGCCGAAAATTGTTTGAAGTGATCGATGTGACCACGGATACGTCTCTGGGACATCATTATATTTTATCGACAAAGGACCTGAACACCATCGATTACGTGGATGAACTGAGAGAAGTGGATTCTCTGAAGATTGAAGGACGTATGAAAGAACCGGTCTATGTGGCCAACGTGGTATCCAAGTACCGTAAGGCGCTGGACGGGGAACTGACCTGGGAAGATAAAGAAAACCTGAAGAAGACCTTCAACAGAACCTTTACCAAGGGGTATCTGTTCCACGAGGACCCGCGGGATATTTCCAATATCCAGAAGCCCAATAACTTCGGATATGAAATCGGGAAGATTTCCGGATATCACAAGGGAATGTGTGAAATCACGCTGAAGAAGTCTCTGACCCAGAACGACGTGATCCGCATTGACCATGAGAACGAAGATATCAATCTGTCCGTGGCTAAACTGTTCGATAAGGATGGTAAGTTGATCAACAAAGCGGACAAGACCTGCTATATAAAATTAAAAGAAAAGGTTTCCGTAGGTGATGTAGTCTATAAGACCAAGGATCAGGCTTACTACAAAGAACTGGAATCCATGTTGGAACGCGAGTTCCGGCGTTACCCTCTGAACCTGAAAGTGTATGCATATCCCGGGTCGAAGCTGGTGATCGATGCAGAGGGTCTGGGATCCCAGTACTTGTACGAAAGCGAAGAAGTTCTGGGAGAGGCCATGAAGAGCCCCACCACGAAGGATCAGGTGGAAAAGCAGCTGTCCAAGCTGAACGATACCATCTTTACTTTAGGTGATCTGGAATTTGAAGAATATAATGCGTTTATTCCTGTGAAAGAGCTGAACAATGCCCGCCGCGAAATCGTTCAGGCGCTGTATGATCTGAAAGTCAACAGTAAGGAGCGTCGGACGAAGATTTCGGCGCCGAAGGCGCCGGTTGCCTTCGAACCGGTGGAACCGTACCTGACGGCAACCGTTATCACCCGCGAACAATACGATGCCTGCGTGGCTTCGGGAATCGAAACAGTGTATTTCGATAACGTGGTCCGCAGAAATCAAAATGATTATCAGGACCGCGAAGGTGAACTCCTGATTGGAGGTTACGGTGGAATCTACCGTTACAGAGAAACCAATCCGTTTGTGACGGATTATTCCCTGAACGTGACCAATTCCACAGCGGTATATGAACTGCACAAGCTGGGAGCCAAACGCGTGACCCTGTCCTACGAACTGAACAAAGGCCAGTTGAAAGATCTGGTGGATACCTATTATAATGAAAACGGCGGATATCCGGCGCTGGAAATGATCGTTTACGGTCGGGCGCCGCTGTTGTTTACAAAGTACTGTCCCATGCGGAAGCTGAACCAGTGCGGAATCTGTAAGATAAAGAAATACGAGATCCGTGATGAATCCGGGAATTTCCCGATCCTGTCCCATGAGGACTGTACCACAACGATTCTGAACGGACGGTATCTGAATCTTCTGGACGAAATTCCGGGAATCAAAGGTGTGGAAGCCTTCCGGTTAAACTTCACCACAGAATCTGCCGAAGAAGTCCGCAAGGTCGTGAAGATGGCCAAGGGAAAACTGAATGGAACACTGACGGAATCGGTTTTTGATCAGAAAACCGATACGAGAGGTCATTTTAATAAAGAAATTGTGTAGAGAGGTATTATAATGAAGGAAAAGCGTGAAAAGATCATGCCGGTGGTAGATCTTCTGGAGTACATGATCCGGAGAGGAAAGATCTCCAATGCCGGCGGTCACAAGATCTATGCTGTGGTTCTGGAAAACCCGGATCTGGTGAAGCAGGTCATGAACATTCTGGATGACGACCTGGCGGAAGAAGAAATGTTGGCCAGAGTACAGCGACTGGTATAGTGAAGTAAGGTAAGAGGTACGAAAAATGAAAAGTTATATCAAGAGAGTCAAAGAAGCGTTTCGTGAAGATTCTCCCTACAAGCAGCTGTTATTGGCGATCCTGATTACGGGTCTGTCCTACGGTCTGTACAAAGGGATGATCGATAACTACCTGGCTGAAGTTGTTGGCATGGGTGAAATGGGGAAAGGTGTTACAGAGTTCTTCCGTGAACTGCCGGGGATCCTGTTAGTATTCATCCTGGCTGTATTCTACATGTTGTCTGCGGAAACGCTGTTTAAAGTCGGTGCAGTGTTCCTGCTGGTGGGTATGGGAATGCATGCGTTCCTTCCGCCTTCCAAGGTTTTGATCACATTGGCGATTTGTGTGTACTCCCTGGGGGACCACATCCAGCTGGGAATGAAAAATACCATGGCTCTGGAATACTCCAAGCCGGAACACGGCGGAGCGGCCCTGGGTGCGCATAGCGCTATGAATCAGATCGGTACACTTGGCGGTTACGCAGTTATCGTGTTAGCGTTCACCTTCCTTTCTGGAATGGGCATCGGTCTGTATAAAACCTTCTTTACCGTAGCTACTGTCCTGGCGGCTATCAGTATGGTATATTGTCTGCGGATCCACGGAAAGAGCGAAACCGACGAAACAAAGAGACGTTTCTATTTCCACAAGAAGTATCACAAGTATTACATGTTGGAAATGTTCTACGGCGCCCGTAAGCAGGTGTTCTTCACCTTCGGACCCTACGTACTGATCCTCCATTACGGAGCCAGCGCAGCTACCATCAGTTTCCTGTTCGCAGTATCGGCCATTGTTGGATTCTATGCCTCTCCTGTCGTAGGACGCATCATCGACAAGGTGGGTTACAAGACCGTCATGGTAATGGATACCTTGATTCTGGTGATCGTGTGCTTCTTCTATGGATTCTCTCACAGATTATTCCCCACGGATCTGGCATTTATCGTATGTTGTATCAACTACATACTGGATTCTGTGATTTCCCTGGCATCCATGGCTTCCAATTTGTACGTCAAGGATCTCTCCGACAGCCAGGAAGAAGTCAAGGCGACGATTTCCACCGGTGTGTCCATCAACCACGTTATCACCATCTTCATCGCTCTGTTCGGCGGATGGATTTGGAAGACGCTGGGGATCGAGCTGCTGTTCATCTGTTCCGCAGTTCTGGGTCTCTGCAACAGCGCCTACGCGGCAAGCATCAAGATGCCCAAGAAAGAACTGGCGGAAGAATAACCGCGAAGCGGTTGCCCGAAAAAGAAAATGCCCTGACCGGCGGATAACGGTCGGGGCATTGTTTTATTTCCACCAATAATGTTTTAAGGATTCGGGCATCATTTCATACAGAGCGTCAGCTGCGTCGGAAGCGTCGATTTCGTAGCGTTGATCCACCATATTTTTGTATACGGCACAGATTCCATTACAGAAGATATCCACCTGCAATTTTTCTTTGGGAGTAAACCCTTCGCCGTTGCGGTTGGCCTGAGTGATGGCCAGAGCGGTCTGGTAGGAATATTCGTAGATGAAGTTGCTCAGGGAATTGAAGCCTGTGGAACTCATGGCATTTTTGAAAATCCCCAGATTTTCCTGCCCGTATTTAAAAATGTGATAACACAGATCACGGTAGTTGGAGCTGTGCTCGGGATGAACGTAATAATCCAGAAGATTTTTGAAGTTGGCGTTCATCACATCGTACTTGTCTTTGAAGTAGCGATAGAATGTGGAACGACTGACACCGGCAGTTTCCATGATCATTTCCACGGAGATTTTGTGAAAATCTTTCTCTGGAATCAGTCGGTTGAAAGCATCAATGATCGCGTTATATGTTCTGGACAACATGGGAAGATCCTCCATACCTGTGCCGGTGAAACAACTTTGTACTATTATATCATAATGAAACAAATCGATGGAAGTGTTTCAAGACATATTATAAGAAATAATGATATAATTCTTCTAATTGTGAGGTGGTATGATGCATGAACTGGGCGTATTGATACGGGCCGTGAGAGCAGTGGATTCCATGGCTGAAAAGAATAATATACAAAAGGTAAAGCACATAACGCTGGAAGTGGGAGAAGAATCCGGATTTGTTCCGCTGTTCTTTGAAAAGCTGTTTCCGGCGGCCATCGACAAATTTCCGCGGATGAAAGAAGCGGAACTGAGGATAGAGAAGGTTGAAGGACGAGGTCTTGTGATCAAAGAATTTGGTTATTGATTAAAGGATATCATAGGAATGAGAGCAGAGTTAAAAGAAGAAAGAACAATGGTGAAGCGCAGTGTGACGATGGTTGAAAGAGTCATGCAGGCTTCCAATATCGACGAAGAAGGAAATGTTTTATTTCTGGATCAGGAACGCCTGGACCGGAAAGAGCTGGGGATGCCTCTGTATGAGAATCATCACAACGGCCTGGGAATCTACAATTTCTTCAAAGAACATATCTGGTATATGAATAAAAAGCGCTGGCCCCTGGCTCTGAAGCTGTATCGGATGTTTATTAAATATTCCAAGTGGCTGAGAGAAGATGGCTGGAAGAGACGCTTCTATAAAAAAGGAATCATGATTGCTCCGGAAATGGAGCGCCAGACCAGTACGCTGGTGATGCCGCTGAACGTTGATCTGACGGAAGCGGGAGAAAAAACCGTCGTTCCCATGGATCTGATCAAAGAATCTTTAAAGGGGATCGACTATATTGCCGGAATGGATCAATGTCTCTGCAGAGACGCCACAGGATGTACAGATTATCCGCACGATGTGGCCTGTCTGTTTTTCGGGGACGGCGGCCGCACGGTAGTAAAGCACGGTCTGGCCCGTCAGCTGACTTACGAAGAAGCCTGCGCCCGTGTGGACAAAGCTGCTGAATACGGCTTAATGGGACAGGCGGTCTGGATTGAAGTAGAACAGCTTCTGTGGGGAATCCGAAATGACCATATGGATCAGATGCTGGAAATCTGTTTCTGCTGCCCCTGTTGCTGTATTACCATGAATCTGGCCAGAGCAGCAAAACCGGAAGACCGCTTCATTTTCCATCCGTCCGGATGGACGGCGGTACCGGACCGCACGAAATGCATCGGCTGTGGAGAATGTTCTCCCGAGGTCCATGGCTGTCCCATGGAGGCAATCTCCTTCGGAGAAGATGGCCGTGTGATCATCGATCAGGAAATTTGCGTGGGCTGCGGAATCTGTAAGACGAAATGTCCTCACGACGTGATCAAGCTGAAGCAGACGATGCCTATGCGCAAGGATATTCACGAATATTATCTGAAGGAATTCAGCATTGATCTGAAGAACTGGGATAAGAAAGAGGAACAATAATGGAAGATATCAGAATCATAGAGGTGAAGCAGAGCGTATTCGCCGATAACGATGCGGATGCACAGAGACTGCGAGATCAGCTGAAACAGGAAAAAACATTTCTGCTGAATCTGATGTCGTCCCCCGGTTCGGGAAAGACGACAACACTGCTGGCTTTGGCGAAAGAATTGGAAGGAAAGCTTCGCTGGGCTGTTATGGAAGCGGATATCGATTCTGTGGTGGATGCGAAGACCATGGAGAATGCCGGGGTCAAGGCGATCCAGATCCATACAGGCGGGATGTGTCATTTGGATGCGGATATGACCCGTCAGGGACTGAGCTGTCTGGATACGAGCGAGCTGGACTTGGTGATTCTTGAGAATGTGGGAAACCTGGTCTGCCCCGCGGAATTTGATACCGGCGCTGTTAAAAATATAACAATCTTGTCCGTTCCGGAGGGGGATGACAAGCCACTGAAATATCCGCTGATGTATGAGACGTGTGATCTGCTGGTGATCAATAAAATCGATGTGCTGGATTATTTTGACTTCGACTGTGAAAAGGTCGTGGAATACGCAAAAATGCGGAATCCGGAAATCGAAGTCCTGTTTGTGTCCGCGAAAACAGGCGAGGGGATCGGAGAACTGGCTTCCTGGGTTGTAGAAGCGGTAAAACACTGGAACTGCTGAAGAGTAAAGAAATTATGACGAAAATCGTTGAAAAATGAACGATTTTGGCGAAAATAATGATTGCAGAACTGCAGGGACTGTGTTAAAATATTATCGTTTCTATACAAACAAAGGAGGATAAGACCAATGAAAAAGTTTATTGCAATGATCATGTGTCTGTGCATGCTGTTCACTCTGGTTGCTTGCGGCGGCGGCGAAACTGCTCCCGAAGCAGCTGCTTACAAGCTGGGTATGGGTGTTGAACTGAAGACCACCAGCTCCAAGACTGAAAATGCACAGGTAGACGCTACTGTTGCTACCGTTGTTACCGATGCTGAAGGTAAGATCGTAGTTTGCCGCATTGACTGCGCACAGTCCAAGATGGCTGTTGTAGGTGGTGCTGTAGAAGCTGACAAGACCTTCAAGACCAAGATGGAACTGGGTGACGACTACGGTATGGTTGCTTACGGTGCTGCTATGGCTGAATGGGATGCTCAGACCAAGGCTTTCGAAGAATACGTAGTAGGTAAGACTGCTGCTGAAGTAGAAGCTCTGGAAACCGTTCTGAACGAATCCGGTCACAACGTATCCACCGACGAAGCTCTGCTGGCTGGCTGCACCATGGACATCGTTGACTTCAAGGCTGCTGTTGTACAGGCTTGCAACGATGAAAAGGGTATGGCTTTCGAAACTGCTGACGCTTTCACTCTGGGTCTGGCTGCTGTTACCGATGCTAGCGAATCCACCGCTGCTGCTGACGGCAACGACGCTGTAGTAAAGATGTACAGCGAATTCGGTGCTGCAGTTGTT
>JAFUQN010000002.1 GCA_017472365.1 Bacillota bacterium | reverse complement strand
TTATTTCTTGGTCTTGATGTTCCTGTAAATATCGAAGTTCCATTAAACTCATCAATATTTTTTACAACACCATCAATCTTATCCGCACGCTTTGTTGCAGCTTTCCCAATCGCCTCAACAACATCTGCGCCTTTATCGACAATCTTTCCTGCATCTGCAGCATCATCCAGATACTTCACCGTACCGGATGCAGGTATAAACGGAGCGCCAAGCGCAAGAGCATCCAATCCAAGCCATCCAAGATTCTCCCAACTTGGATCCTCTATCAACTCCTTTACACTCACACCTGCGCTGACCAAATCCAATATTGTTTCAGCAGCATACCCTGTCGGATCCACATAGCCAATCGGATCATTGTAGCAGTATGTATAATGATTCAACGAAGCCGGAACGGTTATATCACCATTGTAGCTGTCCCACTGCGTAAATCTCCCCAGCGTTGGAACGTAGTTTCTGGCTCTCAGGTAGTATGTCCCGGTTTCAGCATCGATATATTCACCGCAGTACTGGAACGGATTCGTGTCGGTTACGGTATTCAGTTGTTCCCCGAAAGCCTCGTAGTGATAGCTTTCCGTGATTGTTCCGCTGTTATCTGCCAAATACGTCACATTCCCGTGACCGTCATGGAGATAGTAGTTCGCATTCGCAGCAGTCGTTCCCGTGTTGTTGGAAACCAACTGCAATCCGCGCACAAATGTGGTCGGCGTTCCGGCAGTGGTTTCCATGACGATATCATCGCCGTCCCAACCGTAACTGGTGGTGATTCCGTTGACCACCTTATTCTTTCTCAGACCGTCTGGGTTGTACGAATATGTTGCTGTGATATTGTTATTCGGATCGGTATAGCCAGTCTGTTGGTTCGCCAGATTGTAGCTGTACTGAACCGCAGAACTCGAGCCTTCCTTCGACGTCAGCGTATTTCCGTTATCATCGTAGGTATAGGTCGTGGTAACACCGTCGGTTACACTGCTTAACAATCGGTTCGCCAGGTCATAAGTATACGTCGTGATGACACCGTTCTTTGTGGAAGTGCTCCGCTTCCCTCGGGTATCGTAGGTGAAGGAGTTCGATACATTCGGTCCGGTTTCCGAAGTCAGACGACCGAAAAGATCATACGTATACGTTGTCGTTCCGTTCAGATCGACAGTGCTGATCCGTCTTCCGGCTAGGTCATAACCATACGTGTACGACGATACCGTTTCACCATTGTCCTGTGCCACCATCTGCGTGATCTGATTCGCCTTGTTATATGTATAACTCTGCGAAATTCCATTTCCGAAAGTGATACTGGACAGGTTGTTGTTCGCATCATATGTATACGCAGCTGTCGTTCCGTCACTTCCCGCCACCCCGGTCATACGGCTCAGATTATCATAGGTATAGGTATTCGATACTCTTGTGGTTCCATTATCCGTCAGAACAAAGCTTGTCCGCAGATTTCCGCGGTCATAGGTATAACTCTTGACCTGTGTTCCGTTGGTTTCACTGGTCACACGTCCCCAGGCATCGTACACATAGCTGATGGTATTACTGCCCTCGTTCAAGGACAGAAGACTTCCATTCAGACCGTAGGTTCGCGTTCTGGTGATTGCAGCATCTCCGCTTCCAATCACCTCCTGCGTTAACCGTCCGCGATGATCATACGTGTAAGTCGTGGTAACTCCATTTCGATCCGTCTTCGTCAGAACGTTTCCATTCAGGTCATACGTATACGTTTCCATCTTTTCCAGCGGATCGGTCATGGTCAGGATGTTTCCGAACTGGTCGTAGGTGTAAAGCGTCGTACTTACCTCTCCCTGCAATTGGAATCCATCGATCCTTTTTCCCGTTTCTACAGAAACCAGATTTCCCATCAGATCATAATCGTAATCCGTAAAATCGCTGGTCATAACATCCGGTAAATCGACTCTCATCATGCTTACTGTCTCATTCACAGAAAACGGACTGTACGCATTCCAATAGTCGATACCCGTATAAATTCTGATGATCCGATTCATCGAATCGTATACATACTGCGATATCATATAGTCCGATGGGCTGCCGTTCGTCATCTCAGTTCCGGAACTTTGACCCTCAAACAGAACATTTCCTGCCGGATCATATGCATATTTTACAATGCTGTTCCTGGATGCGTCAATGGGAGTTGTAGCGGTCAATATACGTCCGAGCACATCATAACTGTAACTGCTTACATTCCCTTTGGCATCGGTGGTGGTCAGAAGGTTTCCAAGCCAGTCATAGGTGTTGGTGATGGTATTCCCCGCTGCATCCTGCGTGGTCAGGAGATTCCCTAAGTGATCATACGTATTCACATTGGTATACGTATCACCCTTCCAACGGGAATACGTTGTTTGATTATTGATCTGATTTTCCAAATAATCGTATGAATAATTATCGTTATATGTGATGATGGTTCTGGCAACCGCGCAGTTGGGCGCAGATCAGGTCGCAATCTGGATATTCGAGTTTTGCATGGTGGCGTTATAGGAAAGGAGCCGGATATTCCGGCCCCTTTCCCCGCTCTCTATTTCTGTTCACTTAAGATTTAATAATAAAAAACCTCTGCAAACGATAATTTATTATAAATGTCTTCTTCGTCCAAAAAAAGTTTTACGCCATTTCTTTGTTCAATATTATGAACCAGCCAATCTAATCCAGACATCCAAATAAAATCTCGTTTTTCAAATGCTTGACAAATTGCTTCCTTCAAATAAGCAATTACCTCTTCCAAATCACTTTTTTCCAAAAGTTCCATTGCAGCTAATGATCCTGGCCAATTCATATCTTGCAATAATTCTAGAAGGTAAGGAAAATATGCCCTTCTATTTGAAGGTTCTGCTGCTGCCGCAAGCTTTACAAATCCCTCCCACGTATTTTTTCCTCCTTCATTAAATATCTTACCAATGACATCCTTATCATTAAGTTTGGATAACGAATCAATAATCATACTTGCCTCACTCACGGGAGTTCTCCAATCAAGTGCAACTATTACTTTTGATATTTCATTTTTATTCATAATAATCCCCTTATTATAATTTTATGCGTATTGAAATCGCTTGCAAAATTTGGGTATATTCATGCGGATTCATATTTGCATTTTCTCTAGATTCCATCCATTCTTGCATTCTAGTCAAATCTATTGGCACCACTGAAACATGATTAGGACGATCTTGTATTGCAATTAACTTTCCTGTAGCATTTATAGTCTCTATCGAGGTTATAGTAAATGTCCCAGAAATTGGCATCGTTAAAGAATACGATAATCCATCAATATCTTTCATTCGAGGAGTAAGATTTTGTGCTGTATTGCTCCCCATTCGTTAGATTATAGTATCGTTTTCACTTCTTCTCGTTGTTGTAATCGCTTGGTCAATTTCCCTAGCTTTTGCATTATTATATGTATTTTCAAGTTTTTCATATAATAACGCTCCTGTTGCCGCAATTGTCCCGCCAGCCAAAACTATTCCACCGATGTAATCACCAAAGGGCAAGAAACCATCCAGCATAGCACTACTTACGCCGACAGAAAGTGCGTTCGACATGATTTCATTTGCCATATTCCCAGTAGGGTCATCATATTTTATCGGATCATTGTAACAGTATGTATAATGATTCAACGAAGCCGGAACGGTTATATCACCATTGTAGCTGTCCCACTGCGTAAATCTCCCCAGCGTTGGAACGTAGTTTCTGGCTCTCAGGTAGTATGTCCCGGTTTCAGCATCAAGATATTCCCCAGAGTAACGGAAGGGATTATCATCTACATTCGAGGCATTCCCTGTATTCAACTGATTTCCAAATGCATCGTAGTTATATCTAGTTGTAACAAAACCTTGCGGATTTGTCAAACCTATGACACTTCCATGCGCATCACGCAAGTAGTATTCTGCACTTTCATACATTGCATCTGGTACTCGTGCAATAATTTCTGTCCCATAGATGTAACTGACAGATCCTGTCTCGTTTTCTTCCAACACAAGATTCGAACCATCCCATGCGAACAGTACCATCTGGTTATTCACCGTTTTACTAAGGCACAGTCCATCAGGACTGTAATCATAAGTAACAAGGATATTATCAGCCAGATCACTTCTCCCAACCTGTTGATTCAATACGTTATACGTATATTGGACAGGAGTCGAAGTTCCTTCCTGGGAAGAGATCATATTCCCGTTATTGTCATAGGTGTACGACGTTGTTATGCCATTAGCAGTACTGCTCAGGAGTCGATCCGACAAATCGTACGTATAGGTTGTAACAACACCGTCTTTTACCATCTGAATACGATTTCCCCGATCATCATAAGAGTAAGTCATGTTCCCTGTATCTGGAGAGATTTCACTTACCAGTCTTCCAATCCCATCATAATCGTAGAAGGTTCTTGTATTACTTATTCCATCCAATCTCTCGATCTGATGCCCCGAAAGATCATACACATATATATAATATGCCAACGAACCATTATTATTTGTCGCACTGATTTGAACTGGTAAATTTCCCTTATTGTAGATATAGTTTATATTTACCCCATTCCCATAAGCAACTTGGGTTATATTTCCATTTAGATCATAGGTATAATCAGCGCTTACATTCCCATCGTAGACTCTCGCCAATCTCCCGTTTGCATCGTATTCATAACTTGTCTGTATACTCTGCATTGTTCCAATGGCATTCGTCTCAAAATACACCTTGTTCCCTGCCAGATCATAGTAATATATTTTCTCATACAAGTCTCCGGTTTCTCTGACAACTTGTCCCAGTGAATCATAATAATACTGAATCGCATTTTCATTCTCAGTCAATCTGCACAGTTCCCCATTCAAGCTGTACTCATAACTACGCTGAATCGCGTTACTTCCTGTCCCAATGACTTCAGAAATCAGCCGTCCGCGGTTATCATAGGCGTATAGTGTCTGTACTCCATTTTTATCTGTTTTAGTAAGCGTGTTCCCATTTAAATCATACGTATAGGCTTCTGTATTTCCTATGGGATCGGTGATCAAAACAACATTCCCTTGATGATCGTATGTATAAGTCGTAACAGCTTCCCCAAAGGATACCCGGATCATATTTCCCACGGCATCATACTGATAAAGTGCACCGATCCCTGTCGATTCATCCTGTTTCGCTGCCATAACGAGTCGATTCTTAGCATCATATCGATACTCTGTCATTTCCCATTCAATTGGTTCTCCATTTAATAACGTTACCCCTGCACTTTGATACTCATTGATCACATTTCCATTCGGGTCATAAAAATACTTCGTGACACTGTTCTTTTCCGAATCAATGGGTGAAACAACAGACACCCTTCGTCTCAACGCATCGTTGATATAATGGGTTACATTATTATTTGCATCCGTTTTCTGAAGGAGATTTCCCTGCCAGTCATATACGTAACTTGTCGTATCATTGGAAGCATCTGTTTCCGTCAACGGATTTCCACGATGATCATACGTCGTCCTGGTGGTGAATGCTTCTCCACGATCCTCCGTATTTGCTGAAATATATTCCGTGATATTTCCAAGATAATCATATTCATAGATATCTTCACAATTCGTCCCGTTCGCAATGTATCCTCTTCGAATCACATTCCCCATCGAATCAAGATACATAATTTCAACTTTATCCTCAGCGGTATTGTTTTCCAGGATCGCCTTTGTTGTCTTACGTTGATTAGCCGCATATGTGTAAGTTTCTAATATCGTGTTCGATCCGTCGCTGTTGCGGATCCCGGTTTCGATCAGACGATCCATACTGTCGTAATAGTAATACGTCACTTTATTCTTCGTGCTATCATTACTATGGATCGTTTCCCTGGTACGGTTTCGAAGGCTGTCATAACAGTATGTTTCTAGCGTAGCCTGGGCTGTTTCATCATAGATTTCAACCAGATTTCCAAAGTAATCATACTTATAAATCAGTGTATGATTGTTTGAATCAGTATACCTTACGGTGTCGTTGGCCGTATCATATACATACGTATCTTTTCCTCCATCCGGGTACGTTACCTGCGTGATACGTCCTGTTCCATCATAGGTAATGGACGTGGTATTTCCATTTCTATCCGTTACACTGGTGGGCCATCCTCGGGTATTATAAGCGGTCTGTTCAATGATGGTTCCGTCTTTATTTCCGGATGTCCCCAATGCATTGGTACCGTCAGCATCTTTCACGCCGTTCGTAGTAACCTTGGTTACTTGCGCACCATTTCCATAGGTATAGGTTTGAGTTGTAACTTCAGATGCGGATTTATATGCGTTCGCCCCTATAACCCGACCTTTTGCATCATAGGTGTACGTAGTTTTACCAACTGTCGTTCCGTTGCTGGTCACTACCGTCTGCGCCACAGCCTTTTTATCCGTGGTCAACGTGTTTGTCTCTACAATGGTCGTATTCTCATCCTGTTGATACGTTTTAGTCAGCGGCTGGTTATACGTCGAATTGTATGTATACGCTGTTACCATACCGTTGGGCGCTGTATCTGTCAGTACATTTCCTTTACTGTCATAGGTATACTTCTGTACCGTAGAAGAATAGCTGGTCGGCGCAGTTTCTGTAGCCAATACAGGTTCGTACGTTTTCGTTGTGATGTTTGTCGGTAAATGATCCGCATTATACGTGTACGTCGTCACACTGTAGGGAGTCATCTTTTTCGGCGAAGTATCCTCCTCCAGATAATGTTCTTCATGTAATGCAGTATACGGTATTACGGTTTCACTCCGCAATTCGTATTCACTATTGAAAATATATTCTATAACACGTGCATTTCTAACAGCGTTTCCATCAATCTCAGGATCAAACACGATGTGCTGTATGCTATGCGTAACTTTGAATTCTGTATCCTCATTCCAAAGTGTTGAGAATCCACTGTGATCTTCATATCTGAATTTATTGTATTCACAACGATCTTTTCCAAGGCTGGCCGGGATCTGACGGTAATGGTTGATCAGTTGTACACATTCCTGGTATCCAAAACCATTAAATCGTTCATACGGCACATTTTCATAAGTCGTAGTAAAACCATAGCTCATCTTCAAGAAAGATCTATCCGGATATTCGACTTCCCCCAGACACGCATATTTGATTTTGCCGTCATTCGTCGTAGGCGTCAGTACAAAACAATTGAAATCCCGTGGCTGCGGGGCTGTCGAATACAGATAGTAGTCCCCCACTTCGTCTTTGATCATTTTCATGACCCGGACATCTTCCGGATCCGCCGCATCTTCCTTCAGTACATAATAGGTCTTGAGTCGTTCTCCGTTCAGATTTAAACTCCAGATCATATCATGTCTGCTGTCAGTACTGCTATAGCCATCAATAACTGCGTAACCATTTTCATTAAGGTTTTCAACAACTTCCTGCTGATACAGTACAACATTTCCCACGGTATCTGTGATCTTGATCTGTGTCACTTCATCCCCGGATATGGTATATTCCAGCTTGATCGTATTCCCGTAGCGATCGACAATGGCGATATTTCGTCCATTGGAATCAAAATATTCCACCTTTCCATCTGCATGTTTCAGTGAATACTTTGATCCGGTATAATCGGTATCGCTCCAGTCAAAGGTCAAATGTCCGGGAAGGCCTTCCGGCTGATGATTCTTTTCCATACGATATACACTGCCATCGGACAGAATCAGATTCCAATACACGTCATCCTCTGTGATCGAGTAGACACGCTCCACCGCAGAGAACCCTAACCGCCATCCGTGACCCAGACCGAATTCATCCACAAGATACTCATACTGTGTTTTGCCCTGCTCAAATGCATATTCGAAATTGCCTATTCCAATGATGTATGGCTGTAACATCGCCGCTGCATCTTCGCCATCCGGATCTGTTACAAGGTATAACGATCCATCCGCTTCGTCAGCAGTTCCTCATAATACGCCGTCGCTGCTTCATAATTCTGGGTAGTGAACTTCGTATCATACTCATCCCCGTATTTCAAATCTGCTTCCACATAATAATCTTCCGGATTAGAAACGAGAGTCATACCTTTGTAGGTATCGAAATCATAGGTGACGTACAGATCCATACCAACTTGCAATGTCTTTGAAGTCAGATAGGATCCCGTACTGACACCATACGGAACCTGTGAATATGCGAATTTCGAATCATAGATTCGTGTAAAATTCAGATCCAACCCAGCAATCCCCGGAATCGAAAGATCTGTTTCTGAGTATCTGTAGCTTCCACTGGCCAGATTGACCTCCAGATTTCCGTAATTTTGATAGTCATACGGATTATCCAGAATGTGCATCGGCGAATACTGTACCACCGGTGTACTGGCGGTCGCCATGACACTGGCTGACGGTTCTTCTTCGCCGCCGTACTGCAGTTCCATCGCCTGTTCAAACTGCGATAATATCGCTTCTTCCGACAACGCTCTGGTCGTATTCATATAATGAGCTACTGCATTTTCCGGAAGGCCAAGCTTGGTCGCCAGTTCGGAATAGTTCTCTCCGAAATTTCGTTGAAGCGTTTCATTTTCTTCCGCCTCTTCCTCCGTCAGAGACGAAATCTTTGCTTCGCAGAGGAAGTCCAGCGACAGGCCGAGAGTCTCGGAAGAGACGATTGCCGCACGGGCCTGACGATAGGTAAACCCGCTGCAGATCAGGGTTTCCAGGGTTTTGTAATCTTCTTCCGATACAATTCCTGCTTTTAGTTCTGACTTCAGCGAAGCCAGCTGGCGATTCAGGGTATTTTCACTTCCATGATATTCGGAAGCGGCTTCATACACATCTTTCGCTAACCCGGAGGATTCAAACCCTGCATTTCGATCGGGATCCGACTTCGTATCATCCAAACCGAACAATGCAGTGATTTCTTCCGGACTGTATCCTTCCGACAAATCGATCTTCGCAATGGCGGGTCCACTGGGAATTTCGATCGGTTTCACCGGTTCAACCGTATCGATTGGCTCGATCAATTCGATCGATTCGTCCACTTCCAAAGCACTGCCAGTGCTAATAGAAATGGCAGATGGAGTTACATCTTTACTTTCCATTCGTTCCGACAGTGAAATCAAAGAATCACTCACATCAGAGATCACGGTGGCGTAGACTGTACCCGGTAACATACCGATCAAAAGGCACAGTGTCAGCACGAGGGAGACGCTCCGCGTCATCTTTTTACTGCTTTTCATACTTTCCTCCTGTTTCATTTCACTTATGGTTCGTTCAGCCGTATAACGCCACTTCTTGATCCATCGGAAACACCTTCTTTCATTTTCGAATAACTCTCCGATTCTCATCCCTTTACAAAAGCATAAAATTCTCCTTACTATATACACGTTCCACCATTGCATTTTATTGCATTCTTTTTTGATTTTTAGCTATATTTTGATCATAAAACCCCGCCCCCGGGGATAGCGAAATCAGAACAGTTACCTCCGCAGGTGCAGCTAAGGATCCTGTGAGTCTGAGGAGTCAAAAAATCAGAAAAGTGGTTCGTCTGTTTGAGGCGCATCAGCGCCGAGTTACGAACCACTCTGATTTTTACGACACAGACTCCAGAATCCTCTGCACCGAGGACCGTAACTGTGATGATGAAGCTATCCCCGGGGACGGGGTATGATTATAAACGATTTTATTCCATAAAGAACACTTCCGGTTCTGCTCGTCTGGTATACATCTCTTCCAGCTCTGTCTTGTGATACAGGTATCCTGGATCTTCGTAGTACTTCGCGCCCTGCGGACACTTTTTGATGCAGGCCCCACACTTGATGCAGATTCCTGTGAACTGTCGCACATCCTTCGGATCGATGGATCCCATGGGACAGATTTCCGCACAAAGTCCACAGCCGTTGCAGTTATCCCCGGTCAACGGCTTGACCTTCCGGATATCGATGGGATTTCCGTGACGGTCCCGCGGCTGATAATATCCGCCGTAGGTTTCGGGAATTCCGGGAACTTCAACGGAAGGATATGTCCAGCCAACTTCCGGGTTTTCACGCATCGCTTTCAGCAGGATCTCCACCTGATATCCCAGCTTCCATCCGAATGTAAACGCCGTCTGAAAGTCCTTGTCGTCCGGTCGGCCGGCTCCCAATTGTCTGGAGAAAGAATGCTCGCAGGAAAACGCTGCTGCTGCTACAGTATGAAATCCCTGATTCTCCATGATATCCCTCAACTCGATCAGCGCATTATCGAAATTTCGATTTCCAAAACAGTTCACCGGAACACCGATGGCGCCGTTACCCTGCAGTAATGCCAGATCCTTCAGAATCACATTGGGAACACGTCCGGCATATACCGGTGTCCCCAGGATCACCAGGTCCCCCTCGCCAAATTCCTTTCCGGCTTTTCGCGGCGCCGGAAGCGTGATGTCCCAGTGTTTCACAGGAACCTGCATCGCTTCGGCGGCGGCGTTTGCTGCGGTGGTCACCATCTTCTTTGTGGTATCGGTGGGGCTGAAATAGACAGCCCACACGGTATTGATCTTCATACGTCCTCCAACTCCAAACAAAAAAGAAACCGCCTGCGGATCACAGGCGGTTCCAAATGTGTCTTATTCTTCTTCAGCCATCAGCTTGTCGAATTCAGCAACTACCTTGTCAAACAGGTCATCATCTTCGATGTCGATCAGTTCGAATTCTTCGTCGTTGATTTCCTTGTAGCCGTAGATATAAACATCATCGGTACCATCATCCGGCAGCAGAGCGATGTATTCAGCGCCTTCAAAATCGAACAGGCCCAGAATTTCACATTCTACATCTACACCGTCATCGAACTGCAGTGTGATGAAATCAGCTTCTTCATTAATTTCCTGTGCCATTACTTTTTCTTCGGTCATTGTATGATCCTCCTAAATTCGTTGAGACTGTCGGCCGGACCCGCGTCCCTCCGACTATTATCCGTATTATATCACATGGGTTTAAGGTTTCACAACAGATTTATGAAAATATGCGTAAATGCGTTCCGCCACCGGAAGGTTAAGGCCGTCCACCTCTGCGATTTCACTGACCTCTGCCTTGGAAAGCTTATCAACGCTTCCGAAATGAGCCAGAAGCGCCTGTTTTCTCTTTTCTCCCACGCCCTCAATCTCATCCAAAACCGACCGCTGCATGTTTTTGTTGCGAAGCCCTCTGTGATATTCGATGGCAAAGCGGTGGACTTCCTCCTGCATCGTCCCCAGACACTTGAACAGCGCCGGCTCCGTCTTCAGATCCAGTTCCACATCCCCGTAAACCAAACCGCGGGTCCGATGATGATCATCCTTGACCATACCGGCCACGGGGATATCGATTTTCATGGCGGTCAGAACCTGTTCCACCGCCGACACCTGCGCCTTTCCACCGTCCATCATGATGGCATCGGGGAGCTTCGAAAAACCGGGATCGTTTTTCTCCGCACGTCTCATACGACGGTACAGGACTTCCTGTAAGCTGCCATAATCGTTGGGCCCTTCAATGGTCCGGATCTTGAACCGCCGGTAGTCTCTGCGCTGCGGCTTTCCGTTTTCAAAGACCACCATGGCTCCCACAGAATCCACGCCGTTGGTGTTGGAAATATCGTAAGCTTCAAGACGCCACACATCCTTTTCCACACCAAAGAATTTGTTCAGCGCAGCCACCAGCGCATCGGTCTTTTCCTGTTCATTTCTCGCTCGGTCATCCAGTACCTTCATCATTTCCACCACGTCGCGGCGGGTCAGGTCCAAGATTGCCTTTTTATCGCCCTTCTGCGGTGTAAAGATTTTCACGGCGCTTCCACGCAGTTTCGTCAGCCACTGTTCCACCAGGTCGTGATCAGCCAGTTCCTGTTCCACCAAAATCTCCTTAGGTATCACGGTGTTGCCGGAATAGTACTGCTGAATGAACGACGAGGCAATCGCTGCGCGATCCTCTTCCAGCGCATCTCCCATAAAGAAACTTTCACGGCCGGACAGCTTCCCGTTTCGGACGAAGAACAGGATCACGTGATATCCTTCCGCGCCCAGTGCCGTCAGAACCACGTCCATATCACCGATGGAATTCAGGACAACCTTCTGTTTTTCCATGATCGAATCCACGGCAATCAAATAATCGCGGTATTCCGCTGCCCTTTCAAATTCCAGTGCTTCCGACGCCTCTTCCATCTTCTCTTTCAGATACGTGGTCAGCTTTTTATCCTTTCCGGCCAGAAAATCCATGGCCGAATGAACCGCTTTCATATAGGCCTCGCGGCTGTACGCTCCGACGCACACACCGTGACATTCCTTGATATGATAGTTCAGACAGGGCTGGTGATTCTCCGGAAACCGCTGTGCAGAACAGCGCTTCAATTTATATACAGAAGACAGCAGATCTACGATTTGATTGACCGCACCTGCATCAGCATACGGTCCGAAATACTTAGCGCCGTCGCCGGTCACGCGGCGGGTCTTGACGATCCGGGGCCACTCTTCATTCAAAGTCACCTTGATGTAAGGATAGGTCTTATCATCTCTTAAAAGTACATTGTACTTCGGCATGTACTTTTTGATCAGATTACATTCTAAAATCAGCGCTTCCATCTCGGTGTCAGTGGTGATGTATTCGAATTCCTCGATATGCGACACCATGGCTCTGACCTTCGGCAAAAGCCGGTCCGGTGACTGGAAGTACTGGCGGACGCGGTTCTTCAGCGAAACTGCCTTCCCCACATAAATGACTTCTCCCACATTATTCTTATGTAAGTACACGCCGGGTTTATCCGGCAGTGTTTTTAAATTTTCTTTAATATCGAACATACACTATTCCTCAACACATAGTTAAGATAAAAATAATGAATTCACCGGCACGCTTTGGCATAGGGTTCCGATACCAAAGCGCGCCTGTATTTCGTTATATTATACCACATCACCGTTTCCACTGAAACAGCAGAACACCGATAATCATCAGCCCTACACCCACGTACTTATTCCACAGAAACGGAACCTGTTCCGATCCCAGCCAGCCGAAGGCGTCGATCAACGCCGCCACGATCAACTGGCTGATTAAAATGATGGAAATCGCATACGTCGGGCTGAGATTTCCAATGGCCAGCATAACTGTGACCGTGATGATCAATCCCAAAACGCCGCCAAACAAATACAGCTTGTTGTCCACCGCTGTGATCTGCATGATATCGCCCTTTCCCACGAGAACCATGGCCGCCACGGCCAAAACGAAGGCTGTTCCCTGAACAAAAGCATTGGACTCGTACAGACCGATCTGGTCTCCCAGCCGTGTATTCATAACACCCTGAAAGCTCATGGCCGCGCCGGCGGCGATTGCCGCGATGATTCCTAACATATTCCACCTCCCCGGGCAAAGAAAAACGCCCTTTTCCGTAGTATTCCGGAAAAGGGCGCCGCATATGCGTCATAGAGTTTTGTTACTGGAACATTCTCAGGTTTTCATATCCCAGATCAGTGTAATTCTTGTAGATCGTTACGTATCCTCCGAAGTCATTGATGGGGAATACGAAGCTGATCCCATACAAGTTGATTCCTCCGCTTCTTCCATCCCAGGCTTCTTCCGGTGTGTAAATCACAGTACCCGGGTTGTAACTTTCACGGTCCACCATGTTATCCGCCATCTGATCGAACAATGCTGCTCTTAAATCATATCCAGGCATGAATACATAGTCTATCGGAGTCTCGATCAACGTCTTCTTATCGAAGATCCTGCGGACACTTTGTTCTACATAGTTGTCATCACAGCCACCGTAGAGACTGTGTTCCACGCTGTAATAGCCTCCAATATCGGAAACATAGCAGTAGTACGACATGTATCCCCAGTTTTCTTCGATCTTTATGTAATTATTGATATACCACCCATCGATCATTTCCATCATGTCTTTCCTGTCTTTTTCAATGAGCTTGTCACGAACCTCAATACTCATGTCTGCCGGCCAGGTGATATCAATGGACTTGTCGAAGTTCTTTTCGTTGGTATGTTCTGCTTCGCTGGTCGTGCGATAATTAACAACCAGCATTGCTTCCAGAGGATTCACATACAGTTCCTGTTCCGCAGCGAAACGGACCGGATACACGGCTTCGTTTTTGATGTCGTCGTAGTAAATCGTCATTTGGTTGAAACCGCCGAAGTCCGTATCGAATTCCGGGTCGTTTTCATCAAAGAACAGGATGATCCCCTGGTAATCCACCTGGAAAGGCTGATCCGGTCTCACACCATCAAAGGGCGCAACCTGTTTGATCGTCCCATCGTTCCAAATGAACTCACCATTGTGTTCGTAGGACTGAAGCTGCTCATCCACCACCGCCGGGAGCTGTTTCTCCACCTGTTCGTCCAGGATTTTCAGATAATCCACATTGTCGCCGAACAGAGATTCCAGCGTTACCAGACCGCCGGTCTTCATATCGAATACAGCGTAGTCATTATCGCGGATCCAGTACCAGTCTTCCCCGTCCACGTAACCCCAGCACTTCTGGGTGCTGACGGACAGCAGGTTTCCGCAGTAACCAACGTATCCGGGATAGATGCTGATATCGTGCAGTTCCCCGCGGCGTTCCACGGTTTTCACACCGCGATAGGCCGGAAGTTCTGTCCGTTCACACTGCGCCAGATACATGTCATAGATCTGTTCGTTGATCCGTGCTTCCAGTTCTTCATCAGCCAAACCATCGATGGTGTAATAGCTTCCACCGACATTGATTTTGTCGGGGTTTTCCATGCCCTCCAGGTCGGCCATCTTCGACGCCGCATCTTCGTCACTGTGGTAATTGTATGTAACTCCGGAATTCAGGAAGTAGGTTACAGGTTTTCCGGCGCGCATGGGTTCCCATGTGCTGAGTTCCGGTCCATCGGTTTTTTCCTCTTCGCCGCCGTTCTCCGCCTGGTCTTCCGTTTCATCTCCGCCTTCAATCACCGGATCGTCCGATCCGGTTTCTTCTTCACCGCCGCTTCCACCGCATCCCGTAGCCATCATGGACAGTGCCAGGATCATGGCCAGAAGCAGGGCCAGAAGCCTTGCATTGGTTCTCTTCATTTATCGCACACCTCCCGCAAGTTACTTGGTGTTTCCTACCTTCACATAACCAGCCTGTTCGGCGATCTTCTGACCTTCACTGGACAGGATCCAATCTAACAGTTTAGACGTGTTCGAATCCTTCGGTTCGTCACCTCTGGTCACCGCGTAATAATGGGTCAGGATCGGATAGGTTTCTTCTTCGATGCTCTTCACGGAAGGCATTTCGCCGTCAATGGACAGCAGCTTTACGCCTTCGTTGATCCACATGTCAGTTACATAATAGAAGTAGGAGTAGCCGATGGCACCGGGGCTGTTATCGTAGTCAGCTACAGCTTCCACCAGGTCGCCCATACCCTGCATTCTCATTTCGGTGGGCGCATCCATGATTTCTTCTTCCGGAACGACCATTTCCAACATACCGGTCTGACTTCCGGAGTTCACCGGTCTCTGGTACGCGATGATTTCCATGTCGGGACCACCTACCTGGTTCCAGTTGGTCACTTCGCCGCGGTAAATAGCCTGAACCTGTTCATAGCTCAGATTCGTCATGGGGTTTTCCGTACTGGTCAGGAAGACAAAGCCTTCGTTGACGATGGGAGTCACCACCAGTTCCACGCCGTTTTCCTTGGCGTAAGCCAGTTCATCCTTGGAAGGATGGGTCACGAAGATGATATCGGCTTTTCCGTCAATCAGATTCACGTAAGCATCGTGTGTGGTGTTATGTAACACATACTGACGGGCTTCTTCCACCGGCATCTGCATGACAGAAGCCGCGAAGGCTTCCGACAGCGGGATCGTGGCCGTGGAACCATCCACGATGGGATATTCCTCCGGTGTCATCTGTAAATCCTTTGCATAGGAGATCTTCACATCCTCGTCGATTTCACCTCTCTGGTGGCCGCTTTCCTGACCGTCAGGAACGATATTGTCGTCTCCACCGGTCTCGTCCTTACCACAGCCGGTCATCATGGTACCGGCCAGCAGTGCGATGATCAGTCCAAAGACCATCATTTTCTTCCAATTTAATCTCTTCATCATGTTTCCCTTTCTCTGTGTAAACAGACGGCGTCTCACAGCCTTCCCCTTATTCTCAGACCGCGATTCGTCATAAAAATCTCTTTTATACTAGTAAGACACGCACGTCACCAAAAAAGTTCCCATATTTTCAGAAAATTTTTACGGAAGCTGTACGCCGTAGTGTTCCAGGATTTCCAGCGGGAATTCCACGCGGATGGTCATCATGGGATCCACGATCTGACAAACCGCCATATCGGACAGCAGGGACAGCAACATCCCGCTCTTCCAGGGTTCCAGACCGGAAGCTCTTGTGACAAATTCCATCATGGCATTGGCTGCTTTCAGCGATGCTTCGTCCAGCGTCTTTGCAGACTGTACCGTCATCACCTTTCCGTCGCGAACCAGGAACGGTGTCGGAACTTTCAGCTGATCCTTCAGTACGGTAACACGCACCGTCACTTCACCGGCGATTTCCAGGCCGCAGATCAGGATCTCGCCGTCCCCCATCAGCGCATGGAGGTCCCCCATGGATAACAGTGCACCTTCCGTATTGACCGGTAAATACAGTGTCGTTCCCACGCCGATTTTATTGCAGTCCATATTTCCGCCGTGATCGTACGGTGTTTCCGTATCGATCCCTTCTTCTGCCGGAGCCGTTCCGATGACACCGATCATGGGGCAGAGCTTCAGCTTCAGCGTTTCATCGAACTGAACGTATTCACCGTCCACGATATCGAAAATCTTGAAATAACGTTCTGTGAAATAATGCGGAAATGCTCCCGCAGTGGGAGACGTTCTCATGACCGCCTGAGGCGCCAGATCCATGGCCAGGATTTCCACTTTCAGCTGGTCCCCGGGCATCGCTCCGCGGACAAACAGCGGTCCGGTCGCCGGATTATCGTAATGGGGATCGCCTTCCTTCGGCTGTTTCGGGCCGGGAATGATCGTATCATTGTAACAGTCTCTCGTTTCAAATACCACAACGTCGCCGCTGTCACAGAACGCCACCGGCTCCTGTTCCTTTCTCATAATACCGTGTACATAATCTCTGGAAATTTTCATCATGATGTCACGCTCCTTATATTTCTTTCGCAGTATCGACACAACGTTTCTGATGATCGTTTTATACCCCTATTCTACATGATTTATCGCCGCATTTCACCGGAGGTTTGACAGAATTATAAAAAAATCCGCCCTTTCAGAGCGGATTCTTCCTAAAACACCAAACAAATCATATATTCTTTTCCCTCGTCGCTGATTTTTTGGAGGGCGTTCTGCATCTTGTCGCGGATATTGTCGGGAACGTTCCCCAGCTTCGTCTCCATCTGCTCCGTCACCATATCCTGAAGTGACTTTCCGAAGATATTGGTATCCCAGATTTTCTTCGGATCAGACTCAAATTCCGTCAGGAGATACTTGATCAGATCCTCGCTCTGTTTTTCCGTTCCCACCACCGGAGACACCTCTGTTGAAATCCCTGTTTTGATCAGATGCAGGCTGGAAGCCCTGGCCTTCAGCCGTACACCGAACTTCGATCCCTGTTTAAAAATTTCCGGCTCTTCCAGGATCATCTCCGACAGCTTCGGCTGAACGATCCCGTACCCTGTGGCTTCCACCTGTTCCATGGCATCCGCAATCTTGTCATATGCCTTTTTCGCCTTGGTGAATTCGCGGATCAGTCGGAAAAACTGCGCATCGTTTTCCACATGGTCCCCCATGATCTCACCCAGGACCTGATAGAACAGACCCTTGACGGCCTCAATTTCCACATCTACACGTCCCGTTCCCAAATCCGTTCCCCGCAGCGTTACATCCGAAACGATTTCGCCATCTGCCAGCTGATCCAACGTTTCGCGGATATCCCGCAGTGTCTCTGCTCCCTGGCTCCATTCCAGGATATCCCGAATCAAGCGTTCCTTGATGTGATGATCCGTCTCCAAACCTTCGATAAATCCCGGAAGATAGACGTTGATTTCCGAAGCCGGAAACTCCGCCAGAGCTTCTCCCAGAATATGATGGATCTCCGAAAGGCCCATGTTCTTACAGTCCGCGGCAATCACCGGTGCATCGTACCGTTCTTCCAGCTGCGCCCGCAGGGCGGTTGTTGCCGGACCGTCGGGCGACGTGGAATTGAGAACAATGGCAAAGGGCTTTCCCAGTTCACGGAACTCGCGGATCACGCGTTCTTCTGCTTCGAGATAATTCTCACGGTCGATCCCGCAGATCGACCCATCGGTGGTCACCACGATGCCAATGGTGGAATGGTCGCGGATCACCTTCTCCGTCCCCAGCTCCGCCGCCTGATCAAAGGGAATCGGCTCTTTGTTCCAAGGGGTACTGACCATGCGCGGCGTTCCGTCTTCGCTGTGCCCCAGCGCCTGTTTTACCAAATACCCCACACAGTCCACCATGCGGATCTTCAGATTCGCGTTCCCCGGCAGCGTCAGGGCAACCGCCTCCGCCGGTACGAACTTCGGCTCAGTCGTCATGATGGTTTTTCCGCTGCCGCTCTGCGGAAGTTCATCCTGTATCCGCTGTCTGACATAGACATCCTCCACATTGGGGAGGACCATCAGATCCATAAACCGTTTGATCAGCGTGGATTTCCCCGTGCGCACCGGTCCCACCACTCCGATGTAAATTTCCCCGCTGGTCCGCTTTTCAATATCCTTATATATACTGCAATTATCCATCGTCCCACTCCTTTCTGCTTCTAATCTATATGATTCTGTCCTCCCCGCTATGACGCTATCGCGAAAAAAGCAGCGGTTTCCATTATGTAATTTAATGTAAAAGCCCGTGACCTTGTCTTGATTTCACAAATGTGCTGTGATAAACTTTATTATTATGGCACAGTGCACGCAGCCCGAAGGGGAATTTGTAGAATGTAGTAGTGTAGAATGCGCGGCACTGGTATCACAAAGTAGTAATGTAGAACAGTAGGAGAAGTACCATGAACACCAATCCAAAAGAAATTCTGATCGTCGGCCTCGGCCTGATCGGAGGTTCGGTTGCTTATGCCTTAAACGGCTTTCATGATGCCGTGATTTCCGGCGTGGATACCGACCCCGATACCATCACCAAAGCTCTCAGAGCCGGTGCCATCCAAAAATCTTATCCAACTGCGGCGGAGGGGATTCCCCATGCCGATCTTGTCATTTTTTGCACGTATCCGCATCACGTATTGCAAATCGTACATGAAAATCGCCACCGCTTCAAAGAAGGAGCGGTAGTTTCTGATGTCTGCGGAAGCAAAGAACTGCTCTATCGTGACTTAGAACCGTCACTCAACGATACATTTGAATATGTCGGGATCCATCCCATGGCCGGAAAAGAAGTCAGCGGTTTCGATAATGCGGAAGGAACGCTGTTCAAAAACACTGGTTTTCTGGTGATTCCCACATTGAAAACCAAGCCGGAAGCCATCGATTATATGCTGGAGCTTGGCGCTTACATGGGCGCAAACCGCTTCGATGTGGCCGACCCCAAAAAGCACGACGACATCATCGCCTATACCAGCGACCTGATGCACGTGGCTGCGACCTGCCTCTGCATTCACTACCATCCCGACATGTCCAGCGCTTACACCGCCGGAGCTTTCCGCGACTGCACCCGCGTTTCGTACATTAATCCCAAGCTGTGGACCGAGCTGTTTCTGGAAAACGGCCGGGCGATGCTCCCCCATATGGACAACTTCCTGGACGCCATCACCCAGATGCGCGATGCCATCGAGCAAAAGGACGCCGACAAGCTGTACCAGCTCCTGTGGACGGCCAACGACAATAAGCAGTACATGCTGAAGCGATAGGTGATCAGAATGAAAACACTTCACATCGATTTGAAAGAACATTCCTATAATATACACATCGGCAGCGGACTTTTAGACCGGGCCGGCGAACTGATCCGTCAGATCCACTCCGGTTCACAAGTGATCATCCTTGCGGATGAAACACCATGGAAGCTCTACGGCGACCGCTTGAAACAGAGTCTGAATCAAGCCGGATTCCACGCCGCGGTCTTCCACATGGCTTCCGGTGAGCAGTCCAAATCCATGACGGTTTTGGAAGAACTGCTGGACTTCATGGCGGCTTCCAAGCTGACCCGCAGCAGCCTCCTGATCGTTTTCGGTGGAGGCGTTGCCGGCGACCTGGGCGGCTTTGCCGCGGCATCTTACATGCGCGGGATCGACTTCGTACAGATCCCCACCACCCTGCTTTCCCAGGTGGATTCCAGCGTAGGCGGTAAGACGGCCGTCAATTTAAAGAGCGGTAAAAATCTGGTCGGTGCCTTCTGGCAGCCCCGTCTCGTCATTTCCGACACCGGTCTTCTGACCAGCCTCAGCGACCGCGAATTCGCCGGTGGAATGGCAGAAGTCATTAAATACGGCGCCATCTTCGACCGGGAATTCTTCCACTTCTTAGAAGGATGTCCCGACCGTGCGTCTCTGATGGAAAAGATGCCGGATATCGTTCACCGTTGCTGTGATTTGAAGCGCATGGTAGTGGAAGAAGATGAACGCGATACCGGCCGGAGAATGCTCCTGAATTTTGGTCATACCTTCGGTCACGCCCTTGAAACCATCGGAAATTACGAACGCTATATTCACGGCGAAGGCGTTGCCCTCGGCATGTTACAAGCCGTTTCTTACGGTGTCCGGATCGGAAAGACACCGTCCCATATTCTCGAACCGCTGACAAATCTCTGCAAGGCCTGCGGCCTTCCCGTCACCACGGATATTCCGTCTGCAGATCTGGTGGATCACATGACCATCGACAAAAAAGCCGACGGTGCAAAGATCCGTCTGATCCTCTTGGAAGAGCTGGGAAAGGCTTATGTGGAAACTGTCACAAAGGAACAGCTGTCCTCCGTCATGGCCGACACGCTGACCATCGATACATTTCCTTCCGGACAGGTGGTTCTTCCGCCCTCCAAAAGCGTAGCTCACCGTGCGTTGATCGCAGCGGCTCTCTCCGGCGGAGGTACGATTTCCCATACCGGAACGAATGAAGATATCCAGGCTACGATCCGCTGTCTCTCCGTTCTCGGTGCAAAACTGTCGCAGATCACAAATCGTGAGTTCGGTGCTGCGGACAACTGGCGTGTGGACGCCGGTCTTCCGGTACGGATCCAAGAACCATTGACGCTGGATTGCGGCGAATCTGGATCCACACTGCGGTTTCTGATTCCTCTGGCGGCGCTGTACGGTGCAGATATTACGTTCACCGGACACGGGCGCCTTATGGAACGTCCTCTGGATGTCTATGAACACTGCATGCGCGGAAAAGGTGTGACCTTTACCCGCGGTGACAATCAGCTGACGGTTCACGGGCCGCTGGAAGGCGGGATCTTCCGGCTTCCGGGCGATGTCAGCTCTCAATTCATCACAGGTTTATTACTGGCGCTTCCGCTGCTCCCCAATGACAGCATGGTCATCGTTCAGACGTCCCTCCAGTCCGCATCCTACGTGGATCTGACATTGGACGTTTTGAAAGAGTACGGAATCACCATTCACAACGATAATCACCAGACCTATTTCATTCCCGGAAACCAGTCCTATAAAGTCCGCGACTACTCCGTGGAAGCCGACTTCTCCGGCGCCGCCCTTTTCCTGGCTGCCGCCGCTTTGGGACGTCCTTTGGAGCTGATGAGTCTGAATACAAACTCTGTCCAGGGTGACCGGGCATTTCTGAATCTTTTGAAAGATGCCGGTTATGAACTGGATAACGGTCCCAACGGTGGAATCGTCGTCGTCAAAAATACAATCGACAACGATCTCACCGGCGCGGTACGCCGCCCGGCTCCGCTCACCGTGGACGTGGGCGATATCCCCGATCTGGTACCGCCTTTGGCGGCGCTCCTGGCGTTTGGTAACGGCGAAAGCCGCATCGAAAACGCAGGACGTCTCCGCATCAAAGAAAGCGACCGTCTGACCACCGTGACACGCCAGCTGAACAACCTCGGCGCCGACGTTACGGAAGGGGAAGATCATCTGATCATCCGCGGGAAAGCATCTCTTTCCGGTGGAACCTGCAGCGGTGAAAACGACCACCGCATCGCCATGATGTGCGGCGTTGCTGCCATCGGATGTGAAAATCCCGTTACACTGAGCGATTATAAATGTGTAAAAAAGTCCTACCCGGACTTTTGGAACGACTTTATGAAGGAGGATTCCCGATGAATACATACGGCGAACATCTGAAGATCTCGATCTTCGGCGAATCTCACGGAAACGGCATCGGGATCGTTATCGACGGCCTCCCCGCCGGTCTTTCTATTGACGAGACCTTTATCGCATCGGAAATGGCCCGCAGGGCTCCCGGAAACAGCCGACTGGCCACACCGAGAAAAGAACCGGATCAGGTGGAGATCCTCAGCGGTGTTTTCAACGGTTTCACCACCGGAGCGCCGCTGTGCGGAATGATCCGCAACACCAATCCCCGTTCCAAAGACTATACTCCCGAGCTGCCCCGTCCCGGACATGCGGACCTGACGGCTCACATCAAATATCACGGCTTTACCGATTATCGCGGCGGCGGTCATTTCAGCGGACGCCTGACGGCGCCGCTGGTGTTTGCCGGAGCGCTTTGTAAAACCCTGTTGGAAAACAACGGGATCTCCGTCAACGCAAAGATCACGCAGATCGGTTCCGTCAAAGGCAACGGCCTGACCGAAGCCATGGAAGATGAAATCCTGAAAGCGAAAAACGAAGGCGACTCTGTGGGCGGTATCATCGAAACCACCGCAAAGAACCTTCCCGCCGGACTGGGTTCTCCCTTCTTCGGTTCTGTGGAAAGCCGGTTGTCCTCCCTGCTGTTTTCCATTCCAGCCGTAAAAGGCGTGGAATTCGGCGACGGCTTTGAACTGGCACAGATGTACGGAAGCGAAGCCAACGACGCCATCGGAAAAGACGGCGATACCATCGTTACGAAAACCAATCACAACGGCGGAATCAATGGTGGAATCACCAACGGAATGGATCTGGTGTTCCGTGTGGTCATTAAGCCCACACCATCCATCTCCAAACCGCAGGAAACCATCAATCTGAACACCGGCGAACCTGCCATTCTTCAGATTCACGGCCGTCACGATCCCTGTATCGTTCCCAGAGCCGTCTGTGTCGCAGAAGCTGCAGCAGCCATCTGCCTGACAGATTTACTGTTATGTCAGTGGCCCGACGGTGTGAGAAAGGACCGCTGATCCATGAAAGATAATATTGTTTTGACCGGGATCATGGGATGCGGAAAAACGTCCCTCGGAAAGGAACTGGCAGACCGTCTTTCCATGACATTCGTCGACATGGATGCTATAATTGAAGAAGAATCAAATATGACCATTTCCGAAATGTTTTCCATGTACGGCGAACCGTACTTTCGAGACAGGGAAACGGAATTGTGTCACCGCTTATCCGATCAAACCGGCCTGGTGATCTCCACCGGCGGCGGAATAATCGGACGCGAAGAGAATATGAACGCTTTGGGCCGTACTGGATCGGTCATTTTCATCGACCGCGATCCCAACATTATCATCCGGACCATCGATGCATCCAACCGCCCGATGATCCGGGATAACCCACAACGATTACTGGAACTTCACGCGCAGCGTCTTCCTTTCTATCAGAAGTACGCCGACATGATTTTCCCCAATAACGGCACATTGGAAGAAGCCATCAACAGCCTGATGATTCAGTTAAAGAAAGGCAAATGAGGTAAGACATATGATTTTAATACTGAAGCAGGATGCAAAATTAGAAGCGATCAATAAATTAGCAGATCAGTTACAGGGAATGGGCTTTATCGTCCAGGAAATCAAAGGGGAACACACCCACATGCTGGGGCTGGCCGGTGATACCAGCCACATCGACCGCGACCAGTTTGGACGTATCGATATCGTAGATTCCATCATGAAGGTTTCCGAACCTTACAAACTGGTGGGTCGTAAGTTCCATCCAGACGATACTGTCATCGACATCAAGGGCCATAAAATCGGTGGCGGCCACTTCGCCGTCATGGCAGGTCCCTGCTCCGTCGAATCGGAAGAACAGATCCTGTCCATCGCTCGCGATGTAAAGGCTTCCGGGGCTAACTTCATCCGCGGCGGCGCGTTCAAGCCCAGAACGTCTCCCTACGCCTTCCAGGGTCTGGG
Organism: Bacillota bacterium; assembly: GCA_017472365.1. GTDB lineage: Bacteria > Bacillota > Clostridia > Peptostreptococcales > Anaerovoracaceae > RGIG446. The sequence continues at coordinate 2,997 of JAFUQN010000002.1, read as the reverse complement.
TCTGGACGGTCTGGAACTTCTGAAGATGGCTCGTCAAAAAACCGGTCTTCCCATCATCACCGAGCTGATGTCCAATGACTATCTGGAAGAATTCGAACGCGACGTGGATATCATCCAGATCGGTGCCAGAAATATGCAGAACTTCAATCTGCTCCGCGAAGTGGGCCAGCTGAAGAAACCTGTACTGTTAAAGCGCGGCTTAGCCAACAGCATCGAAGAACTGCTGATGGCTGCGGAATACCTGATGGCCGGCGGTGCCCGCGAAGTCATGCTCTGCGAACGAGGAATCCGTACCTTTGAAACAGCTACCAGAAATACGCTGGATCTGTCTGCAATCCCCGTACTCCATAAGAAGACTCACCTTCCTGTCATTGCTGACCCGTCCCATGGTACCGGTTACTGGCATTTAGTAGAGCCCATGGCGTTGGCGGCGGTTGCCGCAGGTGCAGATGGCCTGATCATCGAAGTCCACAACCAGCCGGAATGTGCGCTGTGCGACGGACCACAGTCCCTGACACCGGAAGTGTTCAATAAAATGATGAAGAAGATCCACAAGATCAGAGAAGTCATTGCAGAATAAGGAGGATCACATCATGAGTAAGGAAAGTTTGAAAGATATCCGCGTCAAGATCGACGCCGTAGATAAGCAGATGATGGAGCTGTTCAAGGAACGTATGGCTCTGTCTCAGGAAGTGGCCCTGATCAAGAGAGACAACAACATCTCCCTGATCGACCCACCCGCGAAGCACAGGTCATCGAAGCAGCCATCGATATCACCGGTCAGGAACTGAAAGGCGAAACCATCGCTCTGGTGAAGTCCCTGATGGGCCTGTCCAAGTCCTGGCAGCGTAAGGTCCTGTACAATGAAAATGCAGAATATTATTTCCCGGATCCTCAGCCGCCTGTGACTGAAAATGTTACCGTGGCGTACCAGGGCGTTCCCGGAGCCTGGGGCGAACAGGCAGCCATGCAGCTTTTCTCCAGCGTTCCCTTTGAAGCACTGGAAACCTTTGAAGATGTATTTATCGCTGTAAAGGACCGCAAGGCTACTTACGGCGTAGTCCCCATTGAAAATTCCAGAACCGGCGGAATCGGTGAAGTGTACGACCTGCTGAGAAAGTATGGCTGTTACATCGTGGGCCAGACCTGGGTCAACATCCAGCAGTGCCTGATGGGTCTTCCCGGTACTAAGCTGGAAGACATCCGTGAAGTCTTCTCCCATCCGCAGGGCTTCTTACAGTCCCGCGACTTCCTCCGCGGCCGTTCCTGGGATCTGACCGCCTGCAGAAACACTTCCGTGGGCGCATCCATGGTAGTAGAAAAGCAGAACAAGAGATATGCCGCGATCGGTTCCAAGAGAGCTGCCCAGCTGAACGGTCTGTCCGTCCTGGCCCCCAACATCGCCACCGACGAACACAACAAGACCCGCTTCATTGTCATCGCCAACGCTCCGGAGTATGATAAAAACTGCGATACCGTCAGTGTCATCTTCCGTACGGCTCACAAGGCCGGTGCCCTCTGTGACGTTCTGTTCCCGCTGATGGCGGAAGGCGTCAACATGAAGCGTCTGGAAAGCCGTCCCATCGCTGACGAACGCTACGTCTTCTTCTGCGACCTGGCCGGAAACATCTTCGACGGAAATATGCATGAGGCTCTCCGTCAGGCAAGCGCATGCTGCGGTTATCTGGAAGTTCTCGGTTGTTACAACGACAACACTCCGCAGAGATAGGTTTTACAAATGAGCAGAATCCACAAAATCGTCATCGCCTGCGACTCCTTTAAGGGAAGCTGCAACGCCATCGACGCCACTAAATATTTAGAAGAAGGCTTACTGAGCTACCGCCCTGATCTGGAAATCGTCAAAGTTCCTGTGGCAGACGGCGGCGAAGGAACGGTGGAAGCCCTGCTGTTCGCCACCGGCGGTCAGCGCATCACCACCGCGGCAATCGACCCCCTGGGTCGTCCCCGTACCGCAGACTTCGGTCTCCTTCCCGACGGCTCCGCCGTTTTGGAAATGGCTTCGGCTTCCGGTCTTACTTTATTAAGCGCAGATGAACGCGATCCCCGGATCACATCCACCTATGGGACCGGTCAGCTGATGAAGGCCGCTTTGGACCGCGGCTGTCGAAAGATGATCCTGGGCATCGGCGGTTCCGCCACCAACGACGGCGGTGCAGGCATGGCCGCGGCCCTGGGCGTGAAGTTCTATGCGGCCGATGGTCGCGAACTGCGTTTCGGGCCGGAATCTTATCCCATGACTAGCGAGGGAAAGCCCTCATATTGCGGCGGCGCGGCTCTGGCCGATCTGGCCCGCATCGACGTCTCCGGACTTGATCCGCGTTTATCGGAATGTGACATCACCGTGGCATGTGACATGAACAATCCTCTCTGCGGTCCTACCGGTGCTTCCGCCATCTACGGTCCCCAGAAGGGAGCCACCCCGGAAATGGTGAAACAGCTGGACAATGCCCTGTCTCATTACGCAGAAATCGTCCAGCGCTATGTAAATACTTATCTGAGTGGTGGACAGGCCACGGATCATGAAGCACCCCACAGCGCAGCTGAATTACCCGGCGCAGGTGCGGCCGGTGGCCTGGGCTTCGGTCTTATGACATTCTGTAACGCTCAGATCCGCTCCGGGATCCACAGCGTCCTGGATATGGTCCGCTTCGAAGAGCTGGTCAAAGACGCTGACCTGGTCATCACCGGTGAAGGCGCCATCGACCATCAGACGCTGTTTGGTAAAGTTCCTCAAGGCGTTTCCGAACGCACCAAATCTGTTAATCCCGATATTGCCGTCATCGGCGTTTGTGGAACACTGGGCCGCGACTACGACAAAGCCCACAGCTGCGGGATCAACTACATGATGTCCATCGCCACCGGCCCCATCACACTGGAACAATGCATGGCCGAAGCGCCGCGGCTTCTGAAAGAAGCCGGTTGCCGGATTGCGCATTTGACGGATATACTGAAATAGCAAAACAAAACCCTGTCGTA
>JAFUQN010000030.1 GCA_017472365.1 Bacillota bacterium | reverse complement strand
TGAGCTGAGCTGGTTGCCGCTGAAGAAATTCTTCAACACCAGCGGACTGCAGTACAAATCGATGGGATTGAAGGACAAGCTCCCGACCATGAGCGAAGAAGAACAATTAAATTTACTGGCCGGTGACGGGATGTTGGTAAAACGACCGTTGTATATAGGTGAAGATTTTATTTTGGTAGGCTTCAAAGAAGCCGAGTGGAAAGAAAAGCTGGGGAAGTAGAGTGAAATTTCAACGCAGATCCACAATTGAACGAGGATATGAGTACTATGCAGAGGGACGGGTATCGAAGCTGAAACCGCTGACCAACGTTCCCGGACATCAATTTTCCTATAGTGCGGAAGTTCGCGGAAACGGCGGAACGTCTTACCACGTGGAAGTGACGCTGGACAAGCAGCTGTCGCTGATCGACGGAAAGTGCGACTGCCTGGCCTTTGAGAGCTTTGACGGACCGTGTAAGCACATCGCGGCTGCTGCTTATTATTTGGGCAACCACCTTGGCGGTGGTTTTGGTGCGCCCGAGTCGGCGGCGAAGTCACTGATCAAGTTGGAGGTGGGAAATTCTGGGGAAGGAAGTTCCGAAGCAGGACGTTTCGAAGCAGGAAGGTCCAGAGACGAATATAAAACACCTCCGCAGAGGACCAGGGCGACTACCTCGGCGCTGCTGCGCTGCATGGAAGAATTGGAAGACGAGCCGGTCAGATTGGAAAGCGAACGGGACGATTCAGGCGAACCGATCCGCGTTGTACCCTCGATGATCTGGGAAAACGGACAGAACCGTGTGGAACTGACGTTGGGGAGAGACCGGCAGTATGTGGTTCGGAGTCTGAAGGAATTCTGCCGCGCATTCAACGATGGTGAAAAGTTGACATTCGGGAAGGGTTTGCAATTCCGGGCAGAAGTATCGGTATTTGACGATGGATCGAAAGAACTGATCGAATGTCTCCTGAGACAGTACCGGCAGCTCTATGAACTACGGAAAGCACAGGAATATTACCGGCCGGAGGATCTTGCGGACCAACTGTTTACTGACAAGGGGAGAGGGATGATCCTGACACCCCAGGCACTGGACGAATTCCTGACGTTGATGGAAGGAAGAACTTTCGAATTTGATAAACGAATGAGATACCTGTACGGATATCAGGGGCGAAATCACGGAGGGCGCAGTAAAATTGAAGAAGGGTTCTGCGTTAAAGTCCGCGTACAGGAGGGAGAACCGGTCATTCCGCTGGAGTTGATCATAGAACCGGACGGGATTACGCTGAAAGCAGAATCTCTGCCCTTCCGCTGTAAGGGGATGAGCCACTTGTACGTTCTGGTGGACAAGGACAGTGAAATCCTTTGGAAAACCAGCAGTGAGTATAAGAAGAAAATGGGACCGTTCCTGGATTCTTTGGAACAGTCCGAAAAAGAGATCTTCATTTCGTCGAGAGATATGACCCGGTTTTGCGTCAATGTCTACGGTGCAATCCGCGGCTGGCTGGATATCAAAGGCGATGTGGAATATCTGGAAAGCTTTATGCCCTGGGAGATGGAGGGACAGCTGTATCTGGACAGTCCCGACGATGGAGTGATCACAGCGCGGGCATATGGCGATTACGGTGTCGCCCGCGTAAATTTATATAATCAGAAATATTATGTCGGTGAGGCAACCGCCTCCGCGGCAGGCCGCGAGGCGTCTCCTTCAGAGTTGGAAGGCAGTGGCTTAAAGCGCAATGAGGTCCAGGAAGTGCGGCTGTGTCATCTGTTGGAAAAATATTTTCCGGAGATCGATTTGACAGCAGGGATGCTGGTAATTCGTGACGATGATGACGCGGTCTATGAATTCCTGAAAAATGGGCAGGCGGAACTGGCCAATCGTGTCCGGATGTTTGTGACGGAACGATTCAAACGACTGATGTTTCCGGCGAAAAACAAAATGACGGCGGGAGTGTCGATCCATGGCGATTTGCTGAATGTGACCTTTGATCTGGAAGGATTTCCGCCGGAAGAACTGGGGGATCTGTTGTCCAGTTATCGCGTCAAACGCAGGTTCCACCGCTTGAAGAGCGGAACGTATTTGTCGCTGGAAGACGGAGAAGTACGCGACGCTATGGAACTGGCTTCGGGGTTACAGCTGACGAAGGAAGAAATGAACGCCGGAGCGGCGGAATTGCCGCGGTATCGTGCGCTGTACGTGGATGAAGTGGCGAAACAGTCCGAAAATCTGTCGCTGAAACGAAGTGAGAGCTTCAATTCACTGATCCGCGATATCCGCGATGTGGACGAGTCAAAACTGACTGTTCCTGAATCGCTGGACAATGTGCTTCGCGATTATCAAAAGGCGGGGTATCGCTGGCTGAAAACCATGGCAAACCTGGGCTTCGGCGGGATTCTCGCTGATGATATGGGCTTGGGAAAGACGTTGGAAGTTATAGCGATGCTGCTTTCTGCATCGGAAGAACTCCGGGAGAAGAAAGGAGCGAGTGAAGATCCATGGCTGAGAGAAACGGCGTACAGTGACGATCCCGATCTTCTGGCACTGGTGGTTTGTCCGGCGTCCCTTGTTTGGAACTGGGCGAAAGAACTGGAGCGGTTTGCTCCGGAATTGCGGGCAGTGAAGGTCAGCGGAACGGCTGCGGAACGAAAGCATCAAATCCGCGAAGCATCTGAAGCTGGAACGGAAGAACGCCGGAAGACGGTGCTGATCACCTCTTACGACCTTCTGAAACGTGATGTGGAACTGTATGAATCGCTGTATTTCCATTATCACATCGTGGACGAGGCGCAGTATATCAAGAACTTTGCCACGAAGAACGCCAAGGCGGTGAATGCGCTGCAGAGCGGTCATCGCTTTGCTTTGACAGGTACGCCCATCGAAAACCGGCTCAGTGATTTATGGAGTATCTTCCACTTTTTGATGCCGGGATATCTGGGAAGTTACATGCAGTTCAAGAACCAGTATGAAAGCCCGATTGTCAGAAAGGGCGACGAAGATGTCAGCGGTTTATTGCAGAATCAGGTTCGGCCGTTTATCCTGCGGAGACTGAAGCAGAAAGTGCTGAAGGAGCTTCCGGAGAAAGTAGAGAGCGTAGTTTACGTTCCTATGGAAGGAGAACAGCAGAAGCTGTACATGGCGAATCTGGCGAAAATCAAACTGGAAGTGGGTGAAACCATCGCTGAAGGAGGATTTGAAACGAACAAGCTGGAGATTTTGGCTCTTCTGACACGGCTGCGCCAGCTGTGCTGTCATCCGGGCTTGTGTTATGAAAACTATCACGGCGGAAGTTCCAAGTTGGATACCTGTATGGAACTGATTCGTGAGGCGGTCAATGGCGGTCACAGGATCTTATTGTTTTCACAGTTTACCAGTATGTTGTCGTTGATTGAGGAACGGCTGAACGAAGAAGGAATCGCATATTATCTTCTGACCGGTCAGACGCCGAAATCGGTCCGTCAGCATCTTGTGACGAAGTTCAACGAAGGCGACGTCCCCGTGTTTCTGATTTCACTGAAGGCTGGAGGAACGGGTCTGAACCTCACCGGAGCAGACATCGTGATCCACTTCGATCCCTGGTGGAACCTGGCGGCACAGAATCAGGCGACAGACCGTGCTTACCGCATGGGTCAGAGGAACAGTGTTCAGGTGTACAAGCTGGTTGCGGACGGAACCATCGAAGAAAAGATCCTGAAGCTGCAGGAAAACAAAGGAAACCTGGCCGATGCCTTTGTGGCGGAAAACAATTCGGTTCTCGGCGGGCTGGGCGAATCAGAATTGAGAGAATTACTGACGGAATAAAAGAAAACGGAGCTGGATGAGATCCAACTCCGTTTTTGATTGTCATAGCTTATGATATTAGTCCCTTTACGAACCAACGCAGCAGGTACAGCGCGGCTTTGAGGGGAGATAAGTTTTCTTGTTTTGTGTAAATGTTGTATACCCAGGTCATAGATTTCCATTTGTTACGCGATACCGAACCGTCGCGGATGGTATAACGGGCCAGAGGCTCCTGGATTCCACGGGCAGTTTCGCCGGTGGTACGGAGGATCGAAAGCCAGGTGGCGTAATCTTCATGTTTGATCTTCGGCATGATGAAATCACCGGTTTTGGAACGGTCCACCATCACTGACAGACAGCCCATCTCGTTTTTTTTCAGCAGATCGCGGTAGCTGAGCTGCGCGGGGACCTGCTTTGTGTCGATGATGGTATTATCTTCACGGACGCGGTAATAGGCGCTGTAAGTGACGGCTGCATCGCAGTCTTTCATGAACCGCAGCTGGGTTTCCAGCTTGTGGGGTTCCCACAGATCGTCGCTGTCGAGGAAGGCGACGAAGGAGCCGGTGGATGCCTTAAGACCGGTATTTCTGGCGTTGGCGATTCCGCCGTTCTTTTCGAGGAAAACCGGCTTGATCCGACAATCTTCCGCAGCCAGACGGGATAAAATTTCCCGGCTCGCATCCGTGGAACCGTCGTCTACCACCAGGAGTTCCCAGTGAGGATAGGTCTGTGCCTGAAGCGAAGCGATGCTGCGCTCGACAAAGCGTTCCATGTTGTAGCAGGGCATGATGACACTGATCAGATCTGTCATTGGTCGATCTCCTTATCGTAAATCAAGTTTCCCCAGACTTTGTGAAAGGCCGGGTGAATCAGGCCGCCCAGGCGAACCAGCGGATTCAGAAGAGGACAAAGCCAAAGTCCGGTACCGGTTTCGCGGGCAATGTCGAGGGCCATATCTGCGGAACAGATGTAATCGTTTTCCTGCGGATGGAAGATTCCGCTGCGTCGCTGCGTTACACAATCCAGAAGCTGGCCAGTCAGGGTATCGATGTGGATCATGCTGCGTTGATTTCGCAGTGTGGGGAAAACGTGGAATGTGGTGACAAATTTCTTCAACGTTCCGTAATTTCCCGGGCAATCCGGTCCGTACACCATGGGTGGACGGAAGATTGCCAAATTCAGCGGACCGGAGGTGAGAGCTTCTTCGGCGGCCAATTTCGTTCTGCCGTAGGCAGTTTTCGGAGAAAGAGCGGTAGTACGGTCGATGTGAACGGTCTGACCTATGCGGCCCTCCTGACCGAAGACCGCCATGGTGCTCATGTAGATGAACTGGACATCGGGAGACTGAAGGGACAACAGGCGGGCCATTTCCACGGGGATGTGGTAATTGATGCGTCGATAATCGTCCTGCAGTTCCGGAGTTTCTTTTTTGTGGACGATTGCGGAAAAATATAATGCGGAATCATAACCGGAGTAGTCAAAGGCCTTCCAACGGTCATCGCGGACGGACAGCGTATCGATAGTCCAGTCAGGAAAACGACGGTTGGTCAAATCGATGAAGTGTCTGGCGATGTAACTGTTGGGACCGACGATCAGGATACGCATGATTAGTCCTCCTTATTCTTCGGGCCGCCTTCCGAAACGCCTTTTGCGGTGAGAACGGTGGTGAATGTTCCCAGGAGAATCTTGAAATCCAGTCCAAACGAGATGTTTTCCACGTAGTATCCGTCATAGCTGGCTTTCAGATCGATGGGGATCTCATCGCGGCCGTTGATCTGTGCCCAGCCGGTGATTCCGGGGCGCAGCGAGTTGGCGTTGACGTTGTCGCGGGCTTCAATCAGATCGAACTGGTTCCAAAGTGCAGGGCGCGGGCCGATGAAGGACATTTCGCCTTTGAGGATGTTCAGCAGCTGGGGAAGTTCATCCAGACTGGATTTGCGGAGGAACTTACCGACCGATGTGATGTAGCTTTCTGCATCGGTGAACAGGTGAGTAGGCATATCCTTCGGCGTATCGGTGCGCATAGTGCGGAATTTGTAAATTTCGAACTCTTTTTTGTCCTTTCCGATGCGGCGCTGCTTGAAGAAAACAGGGCCGGGAGAGGTGAGCTTGATCAGCAGTGCCAGGATCAGAAGCAGCGGGGAAAGAGCCAGCGTCATACCCAAAGCAAAGATGAAATCCAGAATGGTTTTAAATGTGATGTAAGGCTTCATAAGCGATTCCTTTCAAAAACAGGGACGCGCGGAAGCGTCCCTGTAAATTGGTTTGAAACGTATGTTATTCTGCATCTGCAGGGGTCTGCATTTCTTTTCGGGACAGCATCATGTTGATAGAGATGCCGCAACCCAGAAGACCGTAGAACATGGGCATGACAGATACGGTACTGTCGTTGACCAGACCGGCCACTAAGAAACCGAAGATGCCGAACATGATGCCGACACCTGCAAAGCTCAACAGGCTGTTGTCAGCGAAATCATGCTTAAAATATAATTTCATGCTCTGCACAAGGTAGATGCCCCACAGAGCAAGGAGCGCGATGACAGAGATGCCGCCGGTACCGATCCAGGCACCCATATACATGTTATGGGGTTTGTCTACGATGATATCCACGTTGTCGCGGAATGTACCGGAGTTATATTTACCGACGTAGTCTTCGTGAGGGAAGTACAGAGTATAGGTATCTGCACCGTGACCAAGAAGAACGGTATCTTTCATCATCGGGAAGGTTCTGGACCAAATGTAACCTCGGCCGGAACCAAAGCGCTGGTTGTTTTCAAAACCGATGGCGGGGATGTCGTGGAGCTGTACCCAGTTACCGAAACCGTTTCTGTAAAGAACACCGTCTTCGGTGATGGGGAAGTGCCAGTCTTTATCATAGGTTCCCAAAACTACATAGAATGTACCTTCATTACTGGTGTAAGCCACAGTTGCGTAATCGCGGAAACGGTCATCGTCCACAGAGTAGACTCCCTTGTCGGCAGTGGGCTTCATGGCGATTCTGTTGCCCTCCAGATCTTCCAGAACCATGCTCTTCACCTGACCGTCTTCTTCTTTCACGACGATGCTGAAGGTTTCGCCGTTCATCGTCACATCCACGTAGTTTTCGCCGGTAATGATCGAATCGATGTAAGCTTTCTTCAGTTTCACAGGTTCAGAAGAGGAACTGGCTGCAGAAGCAACGCTGTTGGTGGAGCGCATGACTTCGGGGAGCCAGCGGTCAACGGTGACACCGGCGATGATGCATGCGATGATGATCAGGATCAGGACCGGTTTCCACCAGTTCTTAATGCGAACGTTCAGCAGGATCAGAGCAAAAGCGACCACGGCGGTCATACCCATGAGACCACCGGAAGATACGGAGCCGATCAGGTTGAACACAGTCAGAGCAAACATGACAGCCCAGCCGGCTTTCTTCCAGACGGCTTCTTCTTTTCCAGCGTTGAAGGAACGGATGAATAACATTCCGAACAGCGGAACCAGAAGAGTCAGATAGAAAGATACGTAGTTGATGTTATATACGGTCTGATAAATTTCCTTTTGGTTGAAGGAGAATTCCAGGAACAGTTCGCCCTGTTCAGCTGCGGCATCGATGGCATTCCATGCCTTCAGTCCGCCTTCCATGGTATAGTTGGGAACCAGAAGCTTCTGGCCGAGAGTGGTGCGGAAGAAGTCCATTCCCAGCGCCTGGGAAATCCCCAGAACCGACAGAATGACACTGCTGATCACCAGCCCGTAGAGGATCCAGCGGACGGAACGTTCGCCGTTGACGGTGTTGATGATGAAGAACAGCATCAGCATGTAAGCCAGAAGGGGCAGTGTTCCTTCGAAACGGTCGTTATAGCCCAGAAGGGAGAAATCTTTGTAGTCTGATGTCAGGTAGGACAACAGGACGAAGACACAGTAAACGGCCATGGGGATGTAAGCATAGCTGCGCTTGATGGTCAGGGACTGGGTGCATACGCGGAAGACCAGAACGAGAGCGGTCAGACCGGCGCAGGCCAGGAGAGCGATCATCTTACCATAGCTGAAAAAGTCTATGATATCGGTTTTTCCGGCGGACCAAAAGAACTGATCCATGGGGCGTGTGTATGAAACCATGCGGACGATCAGGATGATGAATGCGGTGAAGAAGACCGCCGGCAGGATTTGCAGTTTGGAACTGTCCTCATCCAGAGACGGGGCATGGCTCATAGACCAGAGCGCGCGGGGATCCGCAGATTTTCGCGGAGCAGCGGCCTTGGTTTCTTTCTTGGCCTTTGTATTTTTAGAGATTTTTGCCATAATATGAACTCCTTTGATATATGCTGGCCGGATCCCGATGAAGAATGGATTCCGGCTGATTCGCTACAGATTAGTATATCATAAATACGGACAAGCTAACAAGCCTGAAATCAGGGCTTTCGTACGTCGTTGACGCAGTTCGGGACTAGTGATAAAATAATATAGTTAAAGACCCGTCAGAACGACGGATCAAAAGGGGAAGTAACCGAGGGGAAATCGTATGAAATCTTTGAAACTGACAGCGGCTCAGACAGCACTTCTGATGGCCGTGTTTACAATGGGATCGAAGCTGGTGGGCTTCATTCGCGAAATGGTTTTGGCCAATTACTACGGTGCAGGCGTGATTACCGACGCTTATGTCATGGCCCAGTCCATTCCCAATATGCTGTTTGCCAGTCTGTTCAGCGCGGTGGCTATTTCTTATATGCCCACGTTTTCGAAAAAGCACGAGTTGGATGGAGAAGAGGAAGCGAACCTGTTCACCAGTCGTGTTTTGAACATTCTGGTGCTGATTTCGGCGGTATCGGCGCTGTTGGGCTTCCTGTGTCCGGATATTCTGGTCAAGTTCTTTGCCAGCAGTTTCTCGCCGGAACAGGCGGCGCTGACGGAAAGTTATCTGAAGATCACCATGTGTCTTCTGATGTTCAGTTCCATCAGCACATTGTTAGAAGCGTTTCTCCAATATAAAGGCGTTTTCCTTCCGCAGATCATTCTGGGCTACAGCCAGAGCGCATCCATCATCGTATTCATCATCATCAGTGCGTATACATCGCATTATTATCTGGCCTTCGGCGTCCTGGTCGGCAATATCGTCCGCTGTCTGGGTGTCAGCGCTTTAGCAAAGCGCCGCGGTTTGAGATATTCCTTCAACTGGGAACTGGGAGATACGACGAAGAACATCGTGATGCTGGCGCTTCCGATCTTCATCGGCGGAAGCATCAACCAGATCAATGCTTTTGTAGATAAGAGCCTGGCGTCCGGCCTGGCAACCGGATCTGTGGCGGCGCTGAATTATGCCAATCTGATCAGCAACATGATCCTCACCGTCACATCGACGATTCTGGTGACGCTGATTTATCCGAAGCTGACGCAGGCCAACTCTCTGGAAGATTATGACCGCGTCAACAATATCATGGAACGAGGGATCAATGTGGTGTTCATCATTGCGGCGCCTTGTACTTTGGGAGCTATGGCCTACAGTGGCCCGGTGATCCAGGCGGTTTATGAACGCGGAGCTTTTGATGCCAGTGCATCGGCGCTGACTGAGCCGGCGTTCTTCTGGTATGCGGCGGGTATTTTGTTCCAGGGGTTAGCATTGCTTTTGACGAAGCTCTATTATTCCATGGGAAACACCAAGACGCCGGTGGTATACGCGGCAATCGCAGCTGTGACTAATATCATTCTGAATTTGGTACTGGTTGGTCCGATGAAGCAGGGCGGTCTGGCATTGGCAACTTCCGTAGCGGCGGGGATCAATGTCATTCAGTTGTATTTCGGGCTGCGGAGAAAATACCCGAGGATCCAGTTGCTGCGCTCCAAGCGTAAGGTAGTGAAGATCCTGCTGGCAACGGTGGTTGCCGTGGGGGCTTCTCTGGCGGTATATCATATCCTGCCCGCAGCTTCGGGATTGATGGGACTGATTTATCTGGGAGCAGCAGTTTGTGCGGCGGCAGTTGTATATCTGGTACTGTTAGTCGTTATGAAAATCGATGAAGTAAATCTGATCAAGGATTTGTTCAGCAGAGGAAGATAAACAATAAAAAACAGTGCTTTCGAAGCTTTGTAAAGGGCTTCGGAAGCACTGTTCTGTTTTTTGATGGTTTATTTTTTGGGTACCATGGCTTGTCCATCGGTATTTTTTTCTTTGATGATATAGACCGGACGTCCTTTGACTTCCAGATAGGTTTTGGACAAATACTGACCGAGGATTCCGACGCAGAGCAGCTGAACACCGGATGTAAAGACGACGATGCAGGCGAGAGACGGCCAGCCGGCCACGGGATCGCCCCAGATCAGCGTCTTGGCGATGATGACGATCAATGCCAGGAATGCGACGATGCAGAGGGAAATACCGGCCACGGAGGAAATTGCCAGAGGTACGGTGGAAAAGGCAGTGATGCCTTCAAAGGAATAGAGCAGGAGCTTGAAGAAGTTCCATTTTGTTTCTCCCGCCACGCGTTCGATGTTTTCGTATTCCAACCACTTGGTTTCAAAGCCGACCCAACCGAACAATCCTTTGGAGAAACGATTGTATTCTTTCAGTTCCAGCAGGGCGTTGACGAAATCGCGGGTCATGAAACGAAAATCTCTGGCGCCGTCCACGATGTCGGTCTTGGAGATGCGGTTCATGATTTTATAAAACTGTCGGGCGAAAAACGAGCGGACCGGAGGCTCGCCGATGCGGTTGACGCGGCGGGTTGCCACGCAGTCATAGCGTTTTCCGGTTTCGTCACCATCTTCGATATAACCGATCATTTCGGGGATCAACGCGGGCGGATCCTGAAGATCCGCATCGAGGATCGTCACGTAATCGCCTTTGGCTTCGGTCAGTCCGGCAAGCATGGCGGCTTCTTTTCCGAAGTTGCGGCTGAAGCTGACATAGCGGACGCGGTCATCCTGTTCTGCAAGTTCTTTTAAAAGCGTCAGCGTTCCGTCGGAAGAACCGTCGTTGACAAACAGAAACTCGAACCGGTAGTCCTGAAGCCGCGGATGTTGGGCCACGGAACAGATTTCTTTATAAAAATAGGGGATGGCAGCCTCTTCGTTATAACAGGGCACCACCGCGCTGATTAATTTCATGGAAAACCTCCTGTTTCGCCGAATGATTTTCTTCAAAACGGCGGGGAATTTGAAAATATTATAACATATCCTATGGAAATGTGGTAAAATAAACCTATGAAAAAGAAGGATAAAGTTCGAGAGGTCATAAGCAGCGGTTTAGCGGTCTGCTTTTATATATTGTTTATCCTTTTTGCGTGGTACGTTGCTTATCAGATGAGCCTGGAGTTTTACACAGGCGAAAACGTGGGAATGCCGGAGAATCCGAAGATCATTCCCGACGAAGTACTGGAGCCGACCATGCATTTTGTCGTACAATCGATTCTGAAGATCACGGCGTATGCATTTGTGTTCGGAAACTGGACAAACCTGTGGAGAAAGCGCGAAGAAAAAAATGCGCCGGATTCTCCGCTTTCAGCTCGGATAAAGCCGGTGCTCTTTCCAAAGCGTTCCTGTCTGTGGACCATTCCCTGGTGGATCCAGCTGGTGCTCCTGGTGGTATTCTCCTGGAATATCCGTATGGATGTCATTGATCTGATCGGTCTGGATACGGTTCAGATCGTAGACTTTGACCGCGTGTTCCGCATGTCTCTGAGAGAGGGAAGCATCGTGGCCGACGTGCAGGGGATCAATTTCTACCGGGCGTTTCCCAACTGGGCGCTGTACGTAAAGCTGATCCACTGCCTCAATGTACATTTCGGCGCCGTTCCTCTGACCGGGATCATGTGGAATGTCATTGCGTCCTGCGCCAGTGTGGCCATGCTCTATCTGGTGGTGTATCTGGCTTCCGGAAGTGATGTTCTGGCGATTTTGAGCGTGCTGCTGTTCAGTGTCAACCCATTCTATCTCTATTATGAGATCTTGTTGTCACCGGACTTTACGTTTATCTTCCTGTGTCTCGGGGCGCTGCTGGTCTTTGTCTGTGCCTGGAGATTTACGAAAAACATCTGGTTGAGAATACCTGCGGCATTTGTGTTCGGTGCGACGCTGGCATTATCCAGCTTCTTCAAGAGCGTGGATAAGATTCTGATCATTGCATTGATCATCACGTTTATTCTCCAGTGGATCGCCCGCGGAAAGCTGTCGAAGGACCGCGTGGTCCGATGGGCAGCTGTTGTAATCGCTTTTGTCCTCGCTTACAGCGGGACCATGAATTACAGTTACAATTATATCGACAATTATGTCAGCGGAACATCCAACCGTGACGTTTCGCCGTATTTCCTCAACGTAGGTTTAAATGCGGAACACGGTGGCCAGTGGTCCCAGGAAACTCTGGATATCTATCTGGGATTGATTCGTGAATACGATTACGATTTTGAAATCGTCAATGAAAAAATGAATGAGCATCTCCGTGAAGTTATCGAAGAACAGAACGGTCTGGTGACCTCGGGCGAAGAACCGGATCTGTGGAAAGACTTCATTGAGCATAAATTCCGGAAAGCCTGGGGAAACAACGAAGGACTCCGGTTCGTGATGAACACGATCAACGAAGAAAATCCGCTGGCGGGGAAAGTGTTCTACGATGAATACCTGCCTTTGGTGCAGGCCTTTACCGTGGCCACAGGTTTTCTGATGTTCCTGGGTGGTGTGGGCGCCCTGCTCCGGAGAGAACGGAAGACTGTAATGGTTTCGGCGCTGATGGTGTTCGGCTTTGCGCTGCTGCTTCTGCTTTCAGAGGTTCAGCCCCGTTACAAGACAGTGGTCTATCCCTTCATGGCGGTGGTTTCAGCATATGGAATCTACTGCCTGATTCAGCCCTTATGGCTGATGATCAGAGCATGTTATAAAAAAATCAATCATAAATCAAAGGAAAAGTCATGAGAAAAATTTCAAAAGTCATCGCGCTGATGTTTGCGGATGCCTGTTGTATCATATTTGCATATATTCTGGCGCTGCTTTTGCGCTTTGAATTCGTGGTCACCAGCAACCAGTTCGTCAGCTATCTGGATATTTTCATCGGTGCATCCATTGGGTTGATCCTCGTTAAAGTTGCTACCTATTGGTTCGGAGGCCTGTACAACAGCCTGTGGAAGTACGCAGGTTCGGAAGAACTGATAAAGGTGCTGATCGTCACCGGCGTGGCAAACGCCCTGTCTATCACATTCCTGCAGTTTACCCAGCAGTTCCTGCCCCGTGGTGTCAACGGTATGGTGGTCATGATCGACATCGTGTTGATCGGCGGGATCCGCATGTTGTACCGCTTGATCCGCGAACAGATGTATCCGGGAAAATTCAATGTGAATAAGTCGAAAAAAGACACATCGGTGGAAGCGTCTGTTCGAAATACAGTTTTGGGCGATGCTGACCAGATCCGTGTCATGATTGTAGGGGCCGGAGATGCCGGTGCAGCTATGATTCGTGAAATGAAGCTTCATCCGGAAAACCGGAAGAAGGCGGTGGTCGCCATCGACGATAATCCGCAGAAGCAGGGAAACCGTATTTTGGGCGTAAAGATCGTCGGGGGCCGCCAGGACATCCGACGGGTTGCCAGAAAATACGGTGTGGACGAGATTATTATTGCCATTCCCACAGCATCTCAGATCCAGATCCGCGATATTGCGGAAGAATGCAGTAAGACCCGCTGCAAGGTCCAGATCCTGCCGGGGCTGAACGACCTGATCAACGAAAAGGTATCGGTCAAGCGTCTGAGAGATATCGATATCGAGGACCTTTTGGGCCGCGATCCGGTCAAGGTCAACCTGAGAGCAATCAGCGGCTACCTGGAGGGAAGGATCGTCATGGTCACCGGTGGCGGCGGTTCCATCGGTTCGGAGCTTTGCCGTCAGATCTGCCGATTTAGGCCGAGACGTCTGGTGGCGGTGGATATTTATGAAAACAGCATTTTTGAACTGATGAACGAAATCCACGGAAAGTATCCCGATGTGGAATTCGACATCGTCATCGGTTCTGTCCGCGACAACGAGCGGATGGAAGAAGTGTTCCGGAAATATAAGCCTCACGTGGTCTTCCACGCAGCTGCCCATAAGCACGTTCCGCTGATGGAAGCCAATCCGAGAGAAGCCATCGTCAACAATATCCAGGGAACGAAAACACTGCTGGATTTGGCAGAAGAACATGCGGTCAGTAAGTTTGTTCTCATCAGTACCGATAAAGCTGTCAATCCCACCAACGTTATGGGGGCCACCAAGCGTGTGGGTGAAATGATGCTTCAGGATAAGAGTATCGCTTCGAGAACCAACTATGCAGCGGTCCGCTTTGGAAATGTACTGGGGAGTAACGGCAGTGTCATTCCGATCTTCCGCGAACAGATTGCACACGGTGGTCCGGTTACAGTAACGCATCCGGAAATTTGCCGCTACTTCATGACGATCCCCGAGGCAGTCCAGCTGGTAATTCAGGCCGGTGCCATGGCGGAAGGCGGTGAAATCTTCATTCTGGATATGGGTGAACCGGTGAAGATCATGGATCTGGCAGAAAAGCTGATCCGCTTATCCGGATTCGAACCCCACGAAGAAATCGATATTAAAATCACAGGATTACGTCCCGGAGAAAAGCTGTATGAAGAGCTTCTGCTGGATGAAGAAGGAATACAGACGACGGCCCACAACAAGATTTTCGTAGGCCATCCTGTGGATCCGTCGCCGGCGCTCAGCCGTCTTCTGGAAGTTCCAGGAGGTCTTCAGGACAGTATCCGCGACATCCTGACCAAGAGCGATGAAGAGGCGAAAACGTGGCTGATGGAGTTGGTTCCCAACTACGATCCGGAAGCGCAGATGCGCCCGAAGAAAGACAACAATAGTAACATGAACTAATGCCCTGTTTCTGACAGGAGCTTAGAATATCACTTAATCCAAAAGGAAAATGGAGGAATTGAAATGAGTGTAGTAGTATTTGAAAAGATGGAAAAAGTTGCAGTAATCAAGATCAACCGTCCGGAAGCAATGAACGCTCTGAACGCTGATGTGCTGAAGGCCATCGATGCTGCTGTAGATCAGGCTGCTGCTGACGATGAAGTGCAGGTTCTGATTTTCACCGGCGAAGGTAAGGCTTTCGTTGCCGGCGCTGACATCGCACAGATGAGCACCATGACCGAACAGGAAGGTTATGACTTCGGCGTTCTGGGAAGCCAGGTATTCAGAAAGATCGAAATGCTGGACAAGCCTTCCATCGCTGCAATCAACGGTTTCGCTCTGGGCGGCGGCTGCGAACTGGCTATGAGCTGCGATATCCGTTACGCTTCTGCAAAGGCGAAGTTTGGTCAGCCGGAAGTTGGTCTGGGCATCACCCCGGGTTACTGCGGTACTCAGAGAATGGCCCGCATCTGCGGTAAGGCAAAGGCAATGGAACTGATCCTGACCGGCGAAATGATCAATGCAGAAGAAGCAAAGAACATCGGTCTGGTTTCTAAGGTTTGTGAACCGGAAATGCTGATGGAAGAAGCTATGACTCTGGCTAAGAAGATTGCAAAGAACGCTCCTCTGGCTGTGAAGTATTCCACTCAGGCAATCAAGCGCGGTATTGAAGTTTCCATGGAAGAAGGCATCAAGATCGAAAACGAGCTGTTTGCTAAGTGCTTCGCTACCGAAGACCAGAAAGAAGGCATGGCTGCATTCCTGGGCAAGAGAAAGGCAGAATTTAAGGGTAGATAATCTCTGTACGAAAAATTTTACGGACTTTAATTTATACTATTGCATTTTTCACGGTGTAGTAGTATAGTTAATATGTACGAATTGTTAAAAATGTAACGATTCGAAAATTCGTATCGTTGTGAAATTAAATGAATCATCATGGAGGTATGTATCATGAAAAAGATTGGTGTATTAGGAACCGGTACTATGGGTGCTGGTATCATCCAGGTTTGCGCACAGAACGGTTATGAAGTAGTTCTGAGAGCAAGAAGACAGAGCTCTATCGACAAGGGTATCGCTACTGTTGAAAAGAACCTGTCCAAGCTGGTTGCTAAGGAAAAGATCACTGAAGAAACCAAGGCTGAAGTTATGAGCAGAATCCACGGTTCCACCGAAATCGAAATCGTGAAGGATGCTGACCTGATCATCGAAGCTGCTACGGAAGATATGGAAGCTAAGAAGGCTCTGTTCAAGGAACTGGACGAACTGTGCGGTCCTGACACCATCCTGGCTACCAACACTTCTTCTCTGTCCATCACCGAAATCGCAAGCGCTACCAACAGACCTGACAAGGTTATCGGTATGCACTTCTTCAACCCTGTTCCGGCTATGAAGCTGGTTGAAATCATCAAGGGTCTGGCTACTTCCGAAGAAACCAAGGCTACCATCGTTGAACTGTCCGTAGCTCTGGGTAAGACTCCGGTAGAAGTAGAAGAAGCTCCTGGTTTCGTTGTAAACAGAATCCTGATCCCGATGATCAACGAAGCTATCGGTATCCTGGCTGACGGTGTTGCTTCTGCAGAAGACATCGACACCGCTATGAAGCTGGGTGCTAACCACCCGATGGGCCCCCTGGCTCTGGGCGACCTGATCGGTCTGGACGTTGTTCTGGCTATCATGGATGTACTGTATAAGGAATACGGCGATCCGAAGTACAGAGCTCACACTCTGCTGAAGAAGATGGTAAGAGCTGGTAAGCTGGGTAGAAAGTCCGGCATCGGTTTCTTCGATTACAGAAAGTAATTTCAAAGCATCGTAACAAACAAATACATAACAATCGCGAGGGCTGTGCATATTGCACAGCCCTATTCGGTTTTTGGAGGGATAACGTTTCGAAAAATGTCGGAGTATGATATAATATATCCTGACTTCATTTTTGAATGGAACAATAATCTGATGCGATTTGCATATACTACGTTGCAGTGCAATGCACAAGTTCAGTAAAGGAGGTTCCTTTGGACCGAAACAGATTTAAAGTCATCAAAGGCGGAAACGAGAGCAGGATTGAAAACAGGGAATTCGTGGCTGCATATATCACCGATACCCGTCTCATGGGCGTGGTAGGGCTTCGCATCCACTGGGAAATCAAAGAGGCCGGAGTACCGATGGGATTTCACCAGTTCTTTTATTTTGATGCCGAAGAATATGGACTGGACAGCTATAAAAGTTACCGCGGCGATGATGAATCGGCCGTGGAGGCCATGGAAGATGCCATGTTCGGGGGTCTTGGCGGGCAGATGATTCCGCTGACAGAGCAGGAAGCGCGTTTCCTCGTACAGGATTTCTGTCGTGACTCTCAGATGATGGGGGTCCGTCTTCCGGAACCGCGTGAGGAATATGCCTTTCTTTTGGAAAATGAAATCGGGGATGATCCCTGGCTCCTCCGTTCCATTGTTCGAAAGATGTGTGTAGAGCTGCAGAGCGATTATGAGCTGGTTCATTACTTCTTGATGCGTTCCTACGGAAAGGATAAAAAGGGATTGTCCTATGTTTCCGACATGGAAGGGATCGAATCCGGCCGGATCGAAGATGTGGCAGAGCCGTACGGTGCGACTCTGTACAAGAATACAATCGAAGAATTCATCAATGAAGACGGATCGACTTCTTATCTCAGTGAATCGCTGGTGGAGGTGGATCATCTGAACCAGTACCGTCTGATTATGACGGAGGTTCAGGTCGGAGACAATAAAGTCATCTCGGCAAAGCGCCGTTCGGCGTTTACTGTCACTACTCAGGAAGTGGCGATGATGTTGTCGCGTCCGGAATTTGTTACGGTGTTTGAGGTTCTTGCCCAGGAAGAAGATGCCAACAATGTATTGGAAGAAATCCTGACAACGGCCATGAAAAGCCGTCACGATAACGGAAAACTGTACATGGTCTTTCACCAGAATAACGAACACGTCAACCGCAGGATTTTCCGGCTGAACGACGATATCCAGAGTCTGTTTTACATGACGGATTTCGGTCAGCTGATCGTGGGAGCCTATACGCTTCCGGCCATCTGGGAAGCTGAACGGAAGCTGCAGAAAAGTAAGCTCGGTATGGTGTTGATGCCCACGGCCAAGTTCGAATTCAAAGAACCGGTACTTTTGGATTTCGTTCAAAGCGATTACGAAGATTTTGAGGATTTCCTGGAAGACATTAAAGGAGAACAGTAACGAAACCGCCTTCGGGCGGTTTTTTTGTAAAATAAGCGTGGGAAAATGTAACATTTTCTCTGTTCACGTGTTGTATCAATGAGAAGGGAGGGAACGGATATGGAGAATCAGCTGCTATATGAAATTTATACGGCCTATGCGGGAGAACTGTCTCTGTATCTGTATTCCCTGTGTCGGGATCGGGAACTGGCAAACGACCTCCTGCAGGAGGTCTTTCTGAAGGCCATGCTGTCATTGCCTCCGGATCACGGAAATTTCCGGGCGTGGCTCTACAAAGTGGCGCGGAATCTTTGTTTCAATGCACTGCGTAATCAAAAGCGCGAGATTGCTTCTGACGATCCTGTTGCGGAAACCGGCCTTTTGGGCGAATTTCAAATCCGGAAGGAAAACCGTTCGCCACTTGACCACATCTTAGAATCGGAACGGAACCGGCGGTTGTATAAAGGAATTCTGCAGTTATCTTCGACAGCATCACAGGTAATTCTACTGCAATATTTCGGAGGGCTGTCTCAAAAGGAAATAGCAACGGTTCTGGGAATTTCACCGGGAAATGTGAGAGTCATTGCGCTGCGGGCGAGAGTGCAGTTAAGAGAACATATGGAGGCCTATGAGAAGGAAGGTACGGACAGTGTTGATACATCAAAAGGAGGGGCGACGGATGAACTTTAAAGACATCGTTGAGAGATATAAAAACGGAACGGCCACGGAAGAGGAAGTTCGCTTGATTGAAGAAGAACTGGAAAAGCAGAAGTGGCTCAATGAGCTGTTATATGATGAATTAGAGGAAGAACTGGGCGCTGGCGGGAGCGCCGAAGGCGCGGCTGCCGGGCCAGGTGACGGCGGGGGCGCAGTAAGAGACGATGCGCAACAGTTTTCGAAACTGATCCAGAGAGCGATCCGCCGGGCGTTTTTAAAAGCTGGCGCGGTGATCCTGACCATCGGTGTGGCGCTGACGATTTTTCTGTGTTACGGCTTATCTCCCATCGTGGATTCGATCTATTACGATCCGGCGGAGGATGTGATCCTTCAGGAATGGGAAGATGGTCATACCAGTAGGCAGCGGTTCGGGATCGATATGGGCGTTTATACGGAATTGAATTATCCTTTGGTACGGTTTGATGGTGCCAGCGTGACGGAGCGGGGCTTCGGGGAATACAGCTTCCAGCTGTTTCAGGGGATCACGGTCAATGGGATGGCTAATGACCGGATCAGCGGCGAAGTCCAGCGCGGCGTTCTGACCATGTACGACTCCAACGTATTGAAGCACACATATTCCAACGATTTTTGCGATTATCAGGAAGATGATCAGATCAATCAGTATCACCGTCAGGAATGGAAGAACTACTGGGAAGCTGATGTCCGGGAAGATGTGGCCCAAATGAACGCGGCTACAGAGGAAATGCGGATCGCGTACATTTCCTTCGATCACGTTCTGACTTTTGAGGAACTACGGACTCTGAAGGATGAAACCGGTGCAGAGAACTGCTGGAACCTGGTAGATACCCGCGGACTGAGAAACAGTGATAACGGCTGGTCCAGTGCCAGAGGTGAAAGTTACGGGTATTGGGACGTCTACGGTACGCAGTTGGAAGAATACGGAGACTATGCAGATCCCGCTACACGGATCATGCCGGCGAATATGAAGTGGGACGATTTCGAACGAAATGAAGAACTCCAGACGGCTCAGTTCCTGAAGATGCTGGATTATCTCAGTGCAGAAGAACGATTGGACTTCCTGGAGATGATGGGAGAATGGCCGAAGAACTATCCGGCAGCCGCGGACTACGTTCGCGAACATGGTTTGACCTTCCTGGGGATGGCTGTCTACGCTGACCAGGAAACGCTGCAGAGCCTTCTGGACCACCCGCTGGTGGCGGTTGTGAAGCTGGCGAAATAAAAACATTGAAAATTAGCGGTTGACAGCGGCTTTCTGCCGATGTACAATGAAGTGTAATTCGAATTGAATATCCGTAGTTATGGAAGCCTTATCAAGAGCGGCTGAGGGAATAGGCCCTGTGAAGCCCGGCAACCTCTGTCTCGCATAAGCGGGAGAAAAGGTGCTACATCCTACAGAAGCGTGGCGCGATGCGCGGCGGTCTGAAAGATGAGGAAGCGATCAACGAAACACGTATGTCGAGCCTCTTCTTTCAAAGAAGAGGCTTTCTAATTTGGACAGGTGACCGCGGAGCGGTTGCCGCAGAGAAATTTAGGAGGAAAGAAAATGGCAAGAAGATTATTCACATCCGAATCCGTTACCGAAGGACATCCGGATAAAGTCTGCGACCAGATCTCTGATGCGATCCTGGACGCTATTTTTGAACAGGACCCCTATGGTCGTGTTGCTGCTGAAACTTGTGTTACCACCGGTATGGCTCTGGTTATGGGTGAAATCAGTACCAACTGCTACGTGGACATGCCCAAGCTGATCCGTCAGGTCATCACTGACATCGGCTACACCAAGGGTGAATACGGTTATGATGGTCACACCTGCGCTGTACTGACCGCCATCGACGAACAGTCCGGCGACATCGCTATGGGTGTTGATGAAGCTTTGGAACTGAAGGAAGGCGCTGAAAGAGAAGACGCTGCTCAGATCGGTGCCGGTGACCAGGGTCTGATGTTCGGTTTCGCATGCAACGAAACTCCCGAACTGATGCCGATGCCCATCGCACTGGCTCACAAGCTGGCAAAGAGACTGACCGACGTTCGTAAGTCCGGCCAGATCGGTTATCTGAGACCGGATGGTAAGACTCAGGTTACCGTAGAATACGACGAAAACAACAAGCCTGTACGCGTTGATGCCATCGTTGTTTCCACTCAGCATGATCCGGAAGCAACTCAGGAACAGATCCGTCAGGACATGATCGAGCACGTAATCAAGCCCATCGGTCCCGCTGAACTGCTGGACGATGAAACCAAGTACTTCATCAACCCCACCGGCCGTTTCGTAATCGGTGGACCGAACGGTGACTCCGGTCTGACCGGCCGTAAGATCATCGTTGATACCTACGGTGGCTACGCTAGACACGGCGGCGGCGCATTCTCCGGTAAGGACCCCACAAAGGTGGACAGATCCGCTGCTTACATGGCTAGATACGCAGCTAAGAACGTGGTAGCTGCTGGTCTGGCTGACCAGTGTGAAATCGAACTGGCTTACGCTATCGGTGTTGCTCAGCCCGTATCCGTTCTGGTAGAAACCAAGGGTACCGGTAAGATCGCTGATGAAAAGATCGCTGAACTGGTGGAAAAGCACTTCGACTTCCGTCCCGCTGCCATCATCAAGGAACTGGATCTGAGAAGACCTATCTACAGACAGGTAGCTGCTTACGGTCACTTCGGAAGAACTGATATCGATCTTCCCTGGGAAAAGACCGATAAGGCTGACATCCTGCGTCAGGAAGCAGGTCTGTAGGATTTCTGCGGTGAGGACAAGTTTCTGAACCGCGGATAGCTACATATTCTATTACTAAGAGAGGATACAACTATGGGAGTAAAAGTAGCGAAATTTGGCGGCAGCTCCGTGGCAGATGCCATCCAGCTGGCCAAAGTAAAAAGTATTATCGAAGCCGATCCGGCCCGTAAATACATCGTCGTTTCTGCTCCGGGTAAGCGCTTTGACGGTGACAGCAAGATCACTGACTTGCTGTATCTGTGCAATACTCATCTGGAACATAACGTTCCCTGCGACCAGATCTTCCAGGTCATCGTTGACCGTTACATGGCCATGGCCATCAGTCTGGGTGTAAACCTGGATCTGGAAAAGGAATTCGTTGAAATTCGTGAAAAGCTGGAAGCTGGTGAAGGTCCGGATTACATCGCGTCCCGCGGTGAATATCTGAACGCGAAGCTGACAGCAGCATATCTGGGCCTGGATTTCGTTGATGCTGCCGGACTGGTGCAGTTCAATGAAAAGGGAAAATTCCTGGATGAAGAAACTGACAAGGCTCTGTCCGAAGAGCTGAAGAAGCACGACGGTGCAGTCATTCCCGGTTTCTACGGAACAATGCCCAACGGAAAGATCAAGACCTTTACCAGAGGCGGTTCTGATATCACCGGTTCCCTCGTAGCCAAGGCTGTTGACGCTGTGATTTACGAAAACTGGACTGACGTTCACGGATTCTTACAGGCGGATCCCCGCATCGTAAAGAATCCCCATCCGATCGGAACCATTTCCTATGCGGAACTGCGTGAGCTGTCCTATATGGGCGCCAGTGTACTGCATGAAAATGCCATCTATCCGGTAAGAGGAAAGAACATTCCGATCAACATCAGAAATACTAACGATCCGGACCATCCCGGAACCATGATCGTATCCAGCGCCAAGCCGGAAGATGACGGTCGTGTCATTACCGGTATCGCAGGTTCCAAGGATTTCACCGTTATCGGTCTCCATAAGAACCTGATGAGTACCGAAGTGGGATACATCAAGAGACTGCTTGGTATTTTAGAAGGATACAACATCACTGTGGAACATCTGCCCAGCGGTATCGACAGCGTTTCTGTGGTCATTTCCAAGAAGCAGCTGAAGAATAACCTGGGAGAACTGCTGGACGAAATCGAACGCAAGCTGAGTCCGGATTCTCTGGAAGTCAGCCACGATATCGCGCTGATCGCCACCGTAGGGACCGGTATGGCAAATAGGTGCGGGACGGCTGCGAGGCTGTTTACGGCGTTGGCAGAGGCGAATGTCAATATCCGTATGATTGACCAGGGATCCAGTGAAATGAACATCATCGTCGGCGTGGAAAACAGAGATTTCGAAACTGCGATCCGCGCAATCTACGATGCGTTCGTGACCGAAACTGACAAATAGTCAGAAGATCCGACATATCGTCGCACCAAAACCCTCTGAAGAATTTCTTCAGAGGGTTTTTTACTGTCTTCTTCACCGAATCAACGCGTATTTTTAATATAAATGTTACAAAACTAGGGTTGGGAATTGTATGGCGAAATGGTATAATTTAAAGTAGCTCACTGTGACTTTATATTATTTTTAGAATAGAAAAGAAAGGGAAACACTATGGGGTTGTTTGAAAAAATCTTTGGTGATCTCAATACCAAAGAAGTCAAGAAGATCGAGAAAATTGTAGACCAGATCGAAGCACTGGATGAAGCCATGCAGAAGCTGTCTGACGCGGAACTGAAGGCGAAAACACCGGAATTCAAAGAGCGTCTTGCGAATGGGGAAACCCTGGATGATATCCTGCCGGAAGCGTATGCGGTTTGTCGTGAAGCTGCCTGGAGAAGTCTGGGAATCAAGCATTTCCACGTTCAGCTCATCGGCGGCGTTGCGCTGCACGAAGGACGGATCGCTGAAATGAAGACTGGGGAAGGTAAGACTCTGGTGGCGACACTGCCGACTTATCTGAATGCGCTGGAAGGAAAGGGCGTTCACGTGGTGACCGTCAACGATTATCTGGCACGTCGAGATATGGAATGGATGGGTAAGCTGTATACCTGGCTGGGCCTGACTGTGGGATGCATCGTCCACGGAATCACCAAGGAACAGCGCAGAGCGGCGTACAATGCGGATATCACCTACGGAACCAACAACGAGTTCGGTTTCGACTATCTGAGAGACAACATGGTCAGCTATCAGGAAGACCTGATGCAGCGTCCGCTGAATTACGCCATCGTGGACGAAGTCGACTCCATCCTCATCGATGAAGCGCGTACACCGCTGATCATTTCCGGTCAGGGGGACCAGGCGACGGAGCTGTACCAGATTGCCGACCGCATGGTGAGAATGCTGCGCGCGGAAGATGACTATACCATCGATGAAAAGCAGCGCACGGTGGCGCTGACGGAAGAAGGGGTTTCTAAGTGCGAAAAGGCATTTAAGATCGATAACTTCTCCGATCCGGAAAACATGGAAATCAACCACCATGTATTGGCAGCGCTGAAAGCAAATACTCTGATGCGCCGCGACGTGGATTATATCGTAAAAGACGGTGAAATCGTTATCGTCGATGAGTTTACCGGCCGTCTGATGTTCGGACGCCGCTACAGCGACGGTCTGCATCAGGCCATCGAAGCCAAGGAAGGAATCAAGGTACGTCAGGAATCCAAGACTCTGGCAACCATCACCCTGCAGAATTACTTCCGTATGTATCAGAAGCTGGCAGGGATGACCGGTACCGCAAAGACGGAAGAAGATGAATTCAGAGAAATTTACAACATGGACGTTGTGGTAATTCCCACCAATAAGCCCGTTGCCCGTGAAGACCTGGACGACTCGTTCTTTGCTACTGAGCGCGGTAAGTTTAAGGCCATTGTGGAACGGATCGCAGAACGCCACGCCACCGGACAGCCGGTGCTGGTGGGTACCATCTCCATTGAAAAGTCCGAAATTCTCAGCGATATGCTGAAGAAACGCGGAGTTAAGCACAATGTGCTGAATGCGAAGCAGCATCAGCGTGAAGCAGAAATCGTTGCGGAAGCCGGACGCCTCGGTGCTGTGACCATCGCCACCAACATGGCGGGTCGTGGTACCGACATCATTCTGGGAGGAAACCCGGAATTCGAAGCCAAGAAAGAAATGAGAAAGAACGGTTACAGCGACGAAGCGATTTCCTTTGCTTCCAGCTTTGTTTCCTCCGATGATCCGGAGCTGATGGAGGCGAGAGAAACCTTCCAGCGTCTTCTGAAGCAGTTCAAGGAAGAACGTGCAGAAGAACAGGAAACCGTCAGAAAGCTGGGAGGTCTGTGCATCATCGGTACGGAACGTCACGAATCCCGCCGTATCGATAACCAGCTGAGAGGCCGTGCCGGTCGTCAGGGGGACCAGGGACAGACCCAGTTCTTCCTGTCCATGGAAGACGACCTGATGCGTCTCTTTGGTGGTGAACGTATGCAGAACATCGTCACAAAGATGGGCGTTGCGGAAGATGAGCCTATCGAAGCCGGAATGCTGACAAAGTCCATTGAAGGTGCTCAGAAGAAGGTGGAAGGCCGCAACTTCTCCATTCGTAAGTACGTTCTGCAGTATGACAATGTCATGAACAGACAGAGAGAAATCATCTACGGAGAACGCCGCCGCGTTCTGGATGGGGAAGATCTGCGCCAGTACATCATGAACATGGCGGAAGGTCTGGCAGGTAAACATATCGATTACTGCGTCAACAGTTCCAAGTTCGCGGAAGAATGGGATATCGATGAACTGAACAGAAACCTGCACCGTCTCTGCGGAACGCTGAAGCCGCTGCGATATACCGAAGAAGAAAAGCAGAGTCTGACCGCAGAACAGCTGCGTGAAGATGTTCTGGCCCGTTTCGAATCTGCCTATGCACAGAAAGAAAAAGAAGTGGGCGAAGAACGCATGAGAGAACTGGAGCGCATGGTTCTGCTGCGCGTTGTCGACAACAAGTGGATGGATCACATCGATGCCATGGATCAGCTGAAGACCGGGATCAATCTGCGCTCCATCGGTCAGCAGGATCCGGCTGCGGCATATGCCAGTGAAGGCTTCGATATGTTTGACCTGATGATCAAGTCCATTCAGGAAGATACCGTTCGCTTCTGCTTCAACGTAACCGTTCAGACTGACAGCCGTCGTCGTCAGATCATCGCCATGGGAACTGACGTGAAGAGAGATGCCACCGGCGCCGGGATGTCCACCGGCTCCGAAGCAGCTCAGGCTGCCGGTCAGGTGATGGGCAACCGTCCTGCTGCGCAGGCCGGTCCGGGAATGCCACAGGCTGTGAATGTACCGCCGAGAGAAGGAAAGGCAATGCCCGTGAAGAAAGAAGCGACCGTGGGAAGAAACGACCCCTGTCCCTGTGGCAGCGGTAAGAAATATAAGAAGTGCTGTGGACGTAATTTAGAATAAAAGAAAGGGTGAGATGCTTGATCGAACTGGATCAGATCAAATATGATCTGCCGAAGTGCAGAGATTTCTTAACAAAGCTGGGTGAGTCCCTTTGACGTGGCTGATCTCACGTTAAAGCTGGAAGACATCAATTATAAAATCGAAATTCCCGGCTTCTGGGACAACATGGATTTTGCCCAGAAGACATTACAGGAAAAAAAGCGGATCGAAACGAAACTGGAGCGCTTTCATGCATTGGAGAAGGATATCGACGATGTGGATGAGCTGATCCAGCTGGCGGAAGAAGAGTCCGACGAATCGCTGGTGGAAGAAATCAAATCGATTTACGACAGCTACCAGGAGCGCAGTGAAAAGATGCGCATCGAAACGCTTCTTTCCGAGGAATACGATAAAAACAATGCCATTCTGTCGGTTCATGCAGGAGCCGGTGGAACGGATGCGCAGGACTGGACAGAAATGCTTCTGCGTATGTATACCCGTTACTCCGAAATGAAGGAGTATTCGGTAAAATTCCTGGATTATCAGGATGATAATGAAGGCGGGATCAAATCTGCAACGTTGCTGATTTCCGGGGAAAATGCTTACGGTTATCTGAAAAACGAAAAGGGAGTCCACCGTCTTGTCCGAATTTCTCCCTTCGACTCTTCCGGCCGTCGCCATACGTCCTTTGCGTCGGTGGATGTGATGCCGGAACTGGATGACAATGTGACCGTGGATATCGATCCCAACGACCTGCGGATCGATACGTACCGCTCCAGCGGGGCCGGCGGCCAGCATGTCAACAAGACCGATTCAGCGGTCCGCATCACGCATATTCCGACGAATATCGTGGTCAGCTGTCAGAATGAACGGTCCCAGCACCAGAATAAAGATTACGCCATGAAAATGCTGGCGGCGAAACTTTATGAGCTGGCGAAACAGGAGCATAAGGAGAAGATTGCCGATCTGGCAGGAGACTATAACCAGATCACATGGGGAAGCCAGATCCGCTCCTATGTGTTCCATCCCTACTCTCTGGTCAAGGATCACCGTACAAGTTTTGAAACCTCTCAGGTTCAGTCTGTCATGGATGGAAACCTGGATGGATTTATCAATGCGGCGTTAGATGCCCGCATTAAGGATCAGTTATAATTGTTGCCGAACAGGCGGGGCGTGCGTGCCGCCAGGAGGTTATTTTACTATGGGTTATGAACAACAGAAACAGTATCTGGTCAAAGCGATTTATGCAATAAGTGTCATTGCACTGATCATCTTTATCTTTCGGTATGCAATCTTTTGGCTGATGCCCTTCGTCTTTGCGTTTGGAGTTGCTTTTATAACAAAGCCGCTGACAAACATGATCGCCCAGGGCCTGCAGTGCAGCCGCAGGCCGGTGGCTGCGCTGGTATGTTTTCTCTTTTATGGGACGATCGGGGTTCTGGTCACGATCATTTTGGTCAATTTGTTCGTCGGTGTAAGAGAATGGGCCATCGATATTCCTGCGCTTTACGAAGAACAGGTTCTTCCGGATCTGACTTCCACCTATAACGACATCATTACACTGGCCGGAAAGGTGAGTCCGGAGCTGGCGTTGGAAATCGAAGCGATCGCCATGAATATGGTAGGTGAGCTGACAAGTCTGGTCAGCAATATTTCCGGGACGTTGATCAGTAAGTTATCTGCGCTGGCACTGGGGATCCCGTCCATGTTCATCAGTGTGATTTTTGCTATCATTGGCAGTTTTTTCATCGCCATGGATTATTACCGGATCACTCACTTCATCGTGGGACAGTTCAGTGAAAAGAACCAGGAAATCATCATGGATGCCAAAAATTACGTGGTATCGTCGTTCTTTAAGATCATCAGTTCCTATGGAGCGATCATGTTCATCACGTTCATGGAGCTGACCGTGGGATTTAAGCTCATCGGCATCGATCGGTTTGTATTACTGGCGTTCTGTGTGGCACTGATGGATGTTATGCCCGTTTTGGGGACCGGAGGTGTCATGATTCCCTGGGTTGTGATCGAACTTCTGATGAAAGATTTCGGGATGGCATTGGGTTTACTGTGTATCTACCTCTTCGTAACCGTAGTTCGTAACATTATAGAACCGAAGCTGGTGGGTCATCGTGTAGGACTTCATCCTGTACTGATGCTGATTTCCATGTTTATCGGCGGTACCGTATTGGGACCGTTGGGAATCGTAATTATGCCGTTCATGATGATCGTAATCAAAAATCTGAACGACACCGGAAAGATCCATGTATACAAGAATTTCAGACAGCCGAAGCCCAGCTGGGTGGTTGACAAAGAACATTTCGAAGATGCGAAGGAAGAAGCTCTCGCAGAAGTGGAACTGAATAAAAGGAGAAAATAGCAGTGAACATCATTGAGAAACTGGCGGCGGAATTTCATCTGAAACAATCGCAGGTGGAAGCTACCGTAAATCTGATCGATGAAGGAAACACCATTCCTTTCATCGCCCGTTACAGAAAAGAAGTGACCGGTGCGCTGTCCGACGTGGTTCTGCGCGATCTGGATGAACGCCTTACATATTTGAGAAATCTGGATGAACGAAAGGAAGAAGTCATCCGTCTGATCTCTGAACAGGGAAAGCTGACAGAGGAGCTGGAGGCAGAAATCCGCAAGGCCGAAGTGCTGCAGCGTGTGGAAGACCTGTACAAGCCTTTTAAACAGAAGAAGGCGACCCGAGCTTCCAAGGCGAGAGAAAAGGGTCTGGAACCTTTGGCGAAGATCATGATGGCTCAGGAAGAAAAAGAGCAGGCGCCAGAAGAGGTTGCCGCATCTTTCGTCAACGAAGAAAAGGGCGTAAAGAATACCAAAGAAGCACTGCAGGGTGCCATGGACATCATCGCTGAAATCATCGCTGACGATGCGGACTATACCGCAAGACTGAGAGAACTGACCTTCGACGGAGGCATGTTCGAATGTGAAGCAGTGGATCCCGACGAAAGCACGGTTTACGATATGTACTACGGTAAGGTGGAGGCCATCAAAACTGTACCGAATCACCGTGTACTGGCCATGAATCGCGGCGAAAAGGAAAAGAAGCTGAAAATTAAGGTCAAGGCTCCCGTGGAACGGATCCATCAGTATCTTGGAGAAGAAATCATCGGGCTTAAGAGTTCCGTATTCACGTCTCTTTTGGAAGCGACCATCGAAGATGCGTATAAGCGTCTGATGGCACCGTCCATCGAACGTGAAATTCGAAATCAGCTGACCGAACGTGCGGAAGTGGAAGCGGTCAAAGTATTCGCAAAGAATACCGAAGCACTGCTGATGGTACCGCCGGTGAAGGATGCCCGTGTGATTGCCATCGACCCCGGTTATCGTACCGGCTGTAAGGTGACGATGCTGGATGAAACCGGTAAGCTTCTGGCCTACGGAACCATCTATCCCACGGAACCGAAGAAGGACATTGCCGGTGCAAAGAAATCTCTGACTGCGCTGGTGAAGAAATACAAGGCCAACGTATTCGTAATCGGAAACGGAACGGCCAGCCGCGAGACAGAAAGTTTTGTGGCAGAACTGATCAGCGATTTGAAAGAACAGGGAATCGCGGACAACTTACACTACACCATCGTCAACGAAGCCGGTGCGTCCATCTATTCTGCATCGAAGCTGGCGACGGAAGAATATCCGGATCTTGACGTAACCACCAGAGGAGCCATGTCCATTGGCCGTCGTCTCCAGGACCCGCTGGCGGAATTGGTCAAAATCGACCCGAAGCACATCGGTGTCGGTCAGTATCAGCACGACATTAACCAGACGCTGTTGACCACCGCTCTGACCAACGTGGTAGAAGACTGTGTTAACCGTGTAGGCGTGGATCTGAATACTGCATCGGCGTCGCTTCTGGCTTACATCTCCGGGATCAATTCCGGGATCGCTAAGAATATTGTTGCATATCGCGAAGAACACGGACGTTTCAACAGTCGCAAGGAGCTGCTGAAGGTGGCCAAGCTGGGTGAAAAAACATACAACCAGTGCGCAGGGTTCTTAAGAATTTCCGACGGGAAAGAACCGCTGGATGCCACTTCGGTCCATCCTGAATCGTACAAGGCTGCGGAACAGATGTTGGAAAAGCTGGGAATTGACAAATCGGAAATCACTAGAGGTGGTTATCGTGACATCGATCAGAAAATCCTGACTGTGTACCCTGTAAAACTGGAAAGCGATAAAAAGGCACAGAAGAGCAGTGCAAAAAATGACGCTGTGGGTGCAGGTGCTTTTGCGGCGGCGGCTGCCAATATGAACGGCGGACGCGGAAAGGGTCTGGGCGCTTTGGCTGTCCTGAAGGCCCAGCAGGAAGAAGAAGCCCGTAAGAAGAAGGAAGAGCAGCGCAGAAAAGCGAAGAAAGAACAGGAAAAGAAGGGTCCCAGCCAGGAAGAACTTCTGCGCCTGAAGAAGAGCGTGGAAACCATGGCTGATGATCTGGGAATCGGCGCGATCACGCTGAGCGATATCGTTTCGGAAATTAAAAAACCGGCGCGAGATCCCCGTGAAGGAATGCCGCCGGTGGTGTTCCGCAGCGACGTCCTGACCATCGATGATCTGAAGGTTGGCATGGAAATGACCGGTACGGTCCGCAATGTTGTGGACTTCGGTGCCTTCGTTGATATCGGGGTCAAGAACGACGGACTCGTTCATATTTCTGAAATCAGCAATAAATTTATCAAGCATCCTATGGATGCTGTCAGCGTTGGTGATACAGTCAAGGTAAAGATCCTGGGCGTGGATTACGCAAAGGGAAAAGTATCTCTGACGATGAAGTTATAGACTGTAGATAATTTGTAAGGTGTAATATGGCTAAGATTACGACATTATTATTTGACTACGATGGAACGCTGATGGATACCGACGAAATCATCATCAGTGCCTGGCAGTATACCTACAAAAAAATGACTGGAGAAGAACTGGCTGTGGGAACGATTCTCAGGGATTTCGGAGAAGCGCTCCGCGATACTATGAACAAGTATTTCTCCGGTGAGCAGCTGGAAGAAGCCATTGAAATCCACCGCGTATTCCAGACGGAAACGTACCTGGAAAAAATTCAGATGTTTCCGGGAACGAAGGAACTGGTTCTGAAATTAAAGGATATGGGATATAAAGTGGGGATCGTAACATCCCGACGCAAGCCCACCACCTTCATGGGTCTGGAAAAGTTCGATTTGACGGACACCTTCGATTGTGTCGTCACTGCTGATGATACGGAGAAGCACAAACCCGACCCGGATCCGGTGCTGTTCGCGCTGGATGCACTGAACAGCCGGCCGGAAGAGGCTGTCATGATCGGTGATACGGTGATGGACATGGGTTGTGGAAAAGCCGCCGGTGTGAAAATCGTTCTGGCAACCTGGGCCCAGGCGGCCCAGTTCCAGAAGATGAACGTAACACCGGATTACCGGATCAACTCTGCAGATGAGCTGTGGAACGTTCTTGAAGCGCTGGACGCAGAATAAAACGATAACAGAGAAGCGAAGCCGGAACGGTGAGCAGTTCCCCGAAGGGGATTGCAAGCCAGACCCCGGCTTCTTTTAATATCCAGGGAAGAAGGATCATGGCGATGGAAGGGAAGATCAGGCAGCGCAGTGTGGAAATCAGTGCTGCCGGCTTTCCATGATCCAACGCTGTCAGGAGCGCAGCGGTCAGAACGTTGACTCCGGCAAACAGATAGCAGGATGAATACAGCTGGTTTCCGTAATCGGCAATGGCGAGCAGTGCTGCATCATCGCTGAAAATACGGTTGGTCCAATGACCGCAGAAGAAGGAAACGACAAAGACCAGGACGGACATCCAAACGATACTGATATAGCAGTATCGGGTGATCCGACGGCTGCCTTCCAGATTTTCCGCTCCGATACCGTAGCTGACCAGGGGTGAAGCACCGGTGGAAAGACCGACGTAAACGGAAATGTAGAAATAATACATGAATGTGATGATGGTTACGGCGGAAATACCCAGTTCTCCCTGGTATTTCAGAATTTGAATATTGAACAGATAGGTGACGACACCGGTGGAAATTTCGGTCAGGAACTGGGAACTGCCGTTGACACAGGACCGCAGGAAAAATCCGGGCTGCCGGTGAGGACGCAGAAACTGGAGCTGGGATTTGGATGAAAAGAAATGGAACAGCCCCATCATCGCAGAAGCTGCGATGGATATGATGGTTCCAACGGCAGCACCTAAGATGCCCATCTGCAGAGGGCCGACCAAAAGCCAGTCTAAGGCGATGTTCAGAAACAGTCCCACGGCGGACATCCAGAACGAAAGCTTCGGGCAACCATCCACTCGGGCAAAGAATTCAAAGAACAGCTTCAGCATCATGGGAACGGTGCTGAGAACGGTGACACCACCATAGATCATCGTGTAGGGGAGAAGCATTTCCGTAGATCCCAGGAAAATCATGATTGGTTTCAGGAAAATGAGACAAATCACGGTGACGATACCGCCGATGATGCTCATGAGAGTGACGATATAGCTGAACAGCTGACGGGCTTCCTCCGGCTTTCCCTCTCCCATGCGGATGGATATATACGCTCCTGCACCGCTGGCCAGCATCAGCGAAATAGCATACACCAGACAGCAGTAAGGGATGACGATATTGATTGCGGCCAGAGGATCGGGACCGACGTATCTTGATACGAAAAACCCGTCGATGGTGGTAAAAAACGAAATGGCTGCCGCACTGAGAATGGACGGCAGAATATATTTTAAGAAATACGGATAGGACATCCGCAGCGTAATTGCGGGATTCATAATAAAAAACCTCCTGAAGATTGCAGCGCTTCTTGCGTCTATGACTATCATAAACGTTCGAGCAGCTACAAGGTCAAGAGGCTTTTTTATTTTACTTATCGTTTCCGAGAACAGCATAGACGCGGTAATACTCGTGCATGTCACCAGTACTGTAGTCGTTGATGCTCTGACGCCCGTAAACGGGACCGGCCAGAGTCAGATCGTGATCTTTCGCGTATTGAATCAGCGGAGCAAGCATCACGTTCCAGTCGTCATCGTATTTTACAACAGTGAACAGGCAACGGTCTGCACTTTCTTCCATATATTCGCCAGCCTTCGGATTAAAATCCAAATCTTCTGCCAGACTCTGATCTAAAACGACATAGCGCGACACAGTTACAGGATCGGCAGTGACATTACAGTAGAAAGAGAATGTGGCGAAGAAGGACAGTTCTTTCGGCCAGGGTACGAACTGGCGGCGGGAATACCCGGCGACAGGCTTGATCATAGCCTTTTTATGAATCAGCACGGCCGGCATGGGGCGGATATCGAAGCGGTCCATGTGAGACAGGGACTGCTGGTGAAATTCCTCCCAGCGATCCAGTTTGATCCGGGACTGTTGGAGGCGCCGGATCTGATGGTCCACGTCGCTTTTCTTTTCATGGATCAGGGCGGTGACCTCTTCGGGAGCCATACCGTCCAGGATCCGGTGGATATCAGCGATGGGAATCCCGATATCGCGGTAGAACAGAAGATCGGTCAGCATCAGGATATCTGACATTGTATATTGACGATAGCCGTTTTCCGGGTTTTTTCCCGGGGACAAGAATCCTTCTTTTTCATAATAGCGCAGTGTTTCTTCTCTGACGTCGAACAGCTTCGCTACGTGACCGATGCGTAATTCCATGATGTGTCGTGATTCCTTTCTGTTCCGGAGGGGTTATTCGGCTTCATCTTCTAACATGCGGTACCCGATCCCCACTTCGGTAAAGAGGTACTGCGGTTCCGACGGAGTCGGTTCGATTTTACGGCGGATATTTGCCATGTTTACGCGGAGAATACGGTTGTTGTCATCCACATACGGACCCCAGATGCTGGAAATAATATTGGAGTAGGTGATGACGCTTCCAGAATTCTGGGCCAGAAGGGAGATGATTTTAAATTCAATCTGCGTCAGATGAACGGGGACGTCGTTGACGGTGACCAGATGCTTTTCAAAATCGATCTTCAGACCTTTTGCGTAATACGGGCGCTTGTACAGCGGTGTCGATGTATTGAGTTTATTGCTGTGACGAATGACGGTACGGACGCGCGCCAGAAGTTCGGCATTGCCGAAGGGCTTGCTGATATAATCATCCGCACCTAAATCAAGAGCGAGAACTTTTTCTTTTTCCTGAGTACGGGCAGATACGACGATAATAGGGAGACTGCTCCAGGAACGTACCTGACGCAGGACATCCAACCCATCCATGTCGGGAAGACCCAGGTCCAGAATCACCACATCGGGACAATGGGATGTGATGATGGAAAGTCCGTCTTTGGCGGAAGCGGTGCTCAGAACTTTGTAGTTCTGCGAAGTGAGAAGTTTGGAGATCAGCTTACTGATGCTGGCTTCGTCTTCGATCAGCAGAATGGTAATTTTAGAATTCATAGTTAGATTCCTCCTTTGGGAGCGAGAAATAGAACTCTGCTCCATCTGTGTGGTTGCGGGCGCTGATTTTACCGCCGTGGGCGATAATGATGGCCTTGCAGATGGAGAGACCGATCCCCATACCTTTGTGTCCGTCAGAAGTATGGTGCTCGGAATAAACGGTGCCGTCAAAGATGACAGGAAGGCGGTTCGGGTCGATTCCGGTTCCGAAATCAATCACATGGAACCAGATGCAGTCTTTGTCGTCTTCGATGCGGCAAATGATAGGTTGTTTGGTGCCGGAGTGATATAATGCATTCTCGATCAGATTCATCAGGACCTGTTCGATCAACATGGGATCCATGGGAACAAACAAAGGGTCATCGGGCATCTGAATGGTGACATGAATGTTTGGAAGCCGCTTTTTCAAGCGGGAGACCGCTTCTTCCGCCACTTCTTCCACCAGTTCCGACGTTTTATTCAATGCCGTACCGCTGGTTTGGATCTTTGTGACAGATAAAAGATTTTCCACCATGTTCAGAAGCCAGTGGGAATCATCGGAAATCTGTGTGACCAGTTCACGCTTTTCCTCTTCGGACAATTCGCTTTCATCTTCCAGATAGGAATCGCTGAATCCAATGATGGTGGTCAGCGGTGTGCGAAGGTCGTGAGAAACCGCACGGAGAAGATTGGCGCGGAGTTTTTCCTTTTCCGCTTCAGCCAAAGCCTTTTCACGTTCGGCGATGATCTGGTTTTGGACCTTTAAATGGGACGTGAACATACTGACGATCAGCGAAGTCGCGATCATGAACATGAAGGTGACCGGGTAGCCGGTCAGTGTGAAGTTCAGGCTCCAGTAAGGGTAGGTAAACCAGAAGTTAACACAGATAACGCCAACGAGGGAAGAGAACAGCCCATAATAAAACCCGTCGGTGAACTGGGCAACGGCGATGAGCGCCAAAATATAGACCAGTGCGATATTGGCCACACCAGCCGCCAGTTCAAAAAGAGCATAGGCAACAAAGGTGGAAATAATCAGAATCATGATTGTTGTCCACCATCCCTCCGCCGTAGGCTTCTTTCGTAGAGAAGCTTTCAGGGAATCGAGAAACATAAGATTACTCCTTGCAAGTGAGTGTTAAACCCAAAGCAGAACTTTTTAGTAAAGCTAAGGATTTAACAACATTATACTACGATGGAATCTGAAATAACAATGTTTACGAGAGTTAAGAATATGCTAAGAATGTTGCGCGCGTCGAAACTCAGTGGTAATATGAGTTCGGACAGTTTATCGATACAGGAGGAAATTCCTATGACATTGAATCATGGACAGATCGGAAGCGTATACCGAATCGATGATATGCAGCTTCCGCAGAAAACAGAAAAGCGCCTGGAAGCCCTGGGAATGACCCATGGGACGACGATCCAGGTAATCAATACAAAGGACAGAGGAACAATGATCGTGAAAGTCCGCGGAACGCGGTTTGCCATCGGGCGGGATATTTCGGCCAACATTGAAGTGACGGAGGTGAAGGAAGGATGAGCAGAGAGCTGACTATCGGGTTCATCGGGAACCCGAACTGTGGAAAGACGACGCTGTTCAACGCGTTCACCGGAGCGAATCTGAAAGTGGCCAACTGGCCCGGAGTCACCGTGGAAAAGGTGGAGGGCGCCATGCGGTATCATAACGATACGATTCGTTTGGTGGACCTGCCGGGGGCGTACAGTTTGACATCCTATACCATGGAAGAACAGGTTTCCAGACAATATATCCTCAGCAACGACGTGGATGTGATCATCGACGTGGTAGACGCATCTGCGCTGGAACGCAACTTATATCTGACGCTTCAGCTTCTTGAACTGGGAAAACCGGTGGTCATGGCGCTGAATATGATGGATATCGTGGAAAAGCGCGGAATGGAAATCGATACGCACCGCCTTCCGGAAATGCTGGGGATTCCCGTGATCCCGGTTTCGGCGCGGAAACGCCGCGGTTTGGATATTCTGATCCATGCGGCTGCCCACCACAGAGATTCGGAAGGACCGGACAAGCTGCAGCATAATCACACGGAAACTACGGGACACCGTCACAATCATCACGAAGAATTTGTCATGGTGTACAGTGATGTAATCGAGGATAAAATCGACAGTATCATCGACGTTCTCCGACAGAAATATCCGGAGATGGTCAATTACCGATGGCACGCCATCAAGCTGCTGGAGCAAGATAAGGAAATCACCGAACGATATCCGGTGGATCTTCCTGATGTGATCGACCGCAGCTATGAGACGGATATTATCAATGAAAAATACGACTTCATTACGGAGGTCGTTGAAGAAGTACTGGTCAATAAAGAAAAGAGTGAGGCCTTCACGGATAAGATCGACCGCGTTCTGACCAACCGCTGGTTGGGACTGCCCTGTTTTCTGGGGATCATGGCGCTGGTGTTCATGATGACGTTTACGGTGGGGGATCAGCTCAGCGGTCTGGTGGAAGTACTGGTGGGAACCATCTCCGACGGACTGGCAGGGCTTTTGGCCCGGCTGGAAGTCAGTCAGGTTTTGACGTCGCTGATCATTGACGGGATCGTGGCCGGTGTCGGAGGAATTCTTACGTTCCTTCCCAACATCTTTGTTCTGTTCCTGGCTCTTGCGATTCTGGAGGACAGCGGCTACATGGCGCGTGTAGCCTATGTTATGGACGGAATCATGGGCCGGATCGGTTTATCGGGACGAGCCTTCATCCCCATGCTTCTGGGATTTGGCTGTACTGTACCGGCAATCATGGCTTCCCGTGCACTGGAAGACCGCCGCGACCGGATGAGAGTCAGGCTGGTGACACCGTTTATGTCCTGCAGCGCGA
The DNA here is from genome assembly GCA_017472365.1 of Bacillota bacterium. Taxonomy (GTDB): domain Bacteria; phylum Bacillota; class Clostridia; order Peptostreptococcales; family Anaerovoracaceae; genus RGIG446. The sequence continues at coordinate 89,811 of JAFUQN010000030.1, read as the reverse complement.
GACTTCCAATCTACGTTCTGTTCTCGGAATTGTTCTTCGGGGATAAAGCGATCCTGGCAGCATACTCCATGTATATTATCGGGCTGGCCGTGGCCATCGGGATTTCCTATATCGTACATAAAGCCGACAAGAAGGGCGGCGAAGTTCAAAGGCTCCTTCTGATTGAGCTTCCGGAGTATAAGACACCCAGCGGCCGGACCGTGGCCATCTACGTTTGGGAAAAGGTGAAGGATTTCCTGATCAAAGCAGGAACAACCATCTTTGTCGCTTCCGTTTTCCTGTGGGTTCTTCTGAATTTCAGCTCCTCTGGATATACCGGAGACATGGGCAACAGCTTCGGTGCTTCTGTCAGCCGCTGGCTGGTACCGCTCTTTGCACCCATCGGACTGGGTTACTGGCAGATCATCGTAGCGCTGATTGCGGGGATTTCTGCCAAGGAAGTGGTGGTATCGTCCAGCGCTATCCTGTTTGGGATCTCCAATATCAACTCTGCAGAGGGGATGGCTCAGCTGGGAGTGATCCTGGGAGATATGGGCTTCGGAACGCTGAATGCATTCTGTATGATGCTGTTCTGCCTGTTGTACATTCCTTGTGCAGCTACGATCATGACGATCAAGAAAGAGTCCGGAAGCTGGAAGTGGACCGGCGTCTGCGTGGCTTTCCAGCTGGGTGTGGCCTGGCTGGCTTCGTTTGTGGTATATCAGCTGGGAAGTTTCTTATAATAACAGGGAAAACCATAATATAGAAAAGAAGGTGTAACCATGAGTGAACGAATTTATAACGGATTTGCGGATCTGATCGGAAATACGCCGATTTTGCGGCTGAATAACATCATGCGGGATCACGGTACCGGAGCAGAGATCCTGGCCAAGCTGGAATACTTCAATCCCGGCGGCAGTGTCAAGGATCGTGTCGCCCGTCAGATGATCGATGATGCTGAAGCTGAAGGCCGGCTGAAGCCGGTCGGAACCATTATCGAACCCACCTCCGGGAATACGGGGATCGGGCTGGCGGCAGTCTGCGCTTCGCGCGGATATAAGCTGATCCTGACGATGCCGGATACCATGAGCATCGAACGACGGAAATTAGTGGCGGCGTATGGAGCATCGGTGGTGTTGACGCCGGGAGCGGAAGGCATGAGCGGAGCGATTGCCAAGGCAGAAGCTCTGGCGAAAGAAATCGAAGGAGCCATCGTAGCCGGGCAGTTCATCAATCCGTCGAATCCGAAGGCCCACGTGAATACCACGGGACCGGAAATCTGGCGTGATACCGACGGTAAACTGGACGCCTTTGTGGCGGGAGCAGGGACCGGCGGTACCATCACCGGAACAGGAATGTATCTGAAGGAAAAGAATCCGGAGATCCAACTGGTGGCAGTGGAACCGGAAACATCGGCCGTATTGTCCGGTCGGCCGGCAGGGCCGCACGGATTGCAGGGAATCGGTGCGGGATTTATCCCCGAGGTTCTGAAAACGGAGCTGCTGGACCGCATTATCTGTGTTACGGATGAGCAGGCGCTGGAAATGGCCAGAGAGCTGGCGAAAAAAGAGGGGATCCTCTGTGGAATCTCTGCGGGCGCAGCGCTGTATGCGGCGGTATCTGTGGCGTGCGAACCTGAATGGAAGGGAAAGCGGATCGTGGTCCTTCTTCCGGATACGGGAGAACGGTATCTGTCCACGGCACTGTTTTCCGGGGAATAGATTTTCGTGACAAATGCGGAGCGATTCAGTAAAATAGAATCAGGAAAGGGCCTGTGGGCGAACTGTCCACAGGTCTTTATTTTTGTATCAGGAGAAGACCAGTATGCTTCACATCTATTACGGAAGAGAACATATCGATAAAGATAAATTTCTGTTTTCCCGGGTAAAAGAATCGCTCGCTAAAATCCGCAGCGGGATATCGGCTGTGGAACGGATCTATGTGATCGTACCGGATCAGTTTACACTGCAGGCAGAACAGAATGCGCTGGACTATATGGACGAACCAGGACTTCTGGAGGTGGATGTTCTGTCAATGAGCCGCCTGGGACACCGGATTCTATCCGAAACGGCGGGGGCCACAAGAACACACATCGATAAATACGGGCGGCACATGTTGATTTCCGGGATTTTAAAAGAAAAACAGGCGGAACTGATGACATTTGGCGGGACAGTATCTTCCGTTTCTTTTGTAGAGATGGTCAACGATCTGATCACGGAGATGAAGCAGCACAATGTGGAACCGCAGGATATTCCCAATATCCTGGAAAGCGTGGAACAAGGGAGCCTGCTTTACCGGAAGCTGGCTGATATTTATCATGTGTTTGAAGAGTATCAGGAGAGAATCATTGGAAAGTATGTGGATACCGAGGATTATACACGACTGGTGACGGAACAGATCCCCCATTCGCCCCTCGTAAGAAGCGGGGAGTTTTGGATTTACGGATTTGATTCGTTTACGCCGAAGAGCATGGCCCTTTTGGGGCAACTGATGGCCTGTGCCATGGATGTGAATCTGGTGATGATCGGTGATCCGGGGGTCTGCGGTCCGGAAAAAGAACCGGGAGACGGGGATTTGTTTGGCCTGTCAAAGATGGTCATGGACCAGCTGCGGCTGATGGCAATGGACCAGGGAACGATCTGGGAACAGAAAGCCATCGGCGAGGAATACCGGAGACCGGAACGTCATTCCCAACTGGAACATCTGGAACGAAATCTGTACGCCTGGCCGCATCAGATTTACGCTGCAGAGACTGGCTTCGTGGAAAACTTTTCTGACGGAAATGATCCAGAGGATGCGGTGGCCTTTTGTCGTGCAGCCAATATCTATAACGAAGCAGAAAGCGCCGCGGCGGAGATCCTGCGGCTGGTGAGGGACCGCGGATACCGTTATGAGGACATCACTGTGATCACCAATGATATGGAGGGCCGCGGTTCGGTGATTTCCCGGGTATTTGGAAAATACGGAATTCCTGTATTTCTGGATAAAAAACGAACGGTCCTGCACAATCCCGCAGTGGAATATCTCATGGGCTTACTGGATACACTGTCCGGACGGATCCGGTATGAAGAACTGTTTCAGATGGTAAAGACCGGCCTTTCGGATCTGAGCCGCGATGAAGGAGAACGTCTGGAAAATTACATTCTTTCCTATCGAAGCGCGGCATCCAACCTGCGGCGGCCTTTCCGATACGGAGTCAGCAGGTACGGGGAAGATGGCCTGAAAGAATTGGAAGACATGAGGAAACGTCTGGTGGACCCTGTGGTGAAACTGTCTTCCGCAATGAAAAAAGAAAAAACGGGGTTGGGAAAGACCCGCCTACTGTATGAATATCTGACCGGTACGGCAAAGATTCCCGAAAAACTGATGGAACTGTGTGATGTACTGGAAGAAGCCGGAGAACAGGAATTGTTGTCCGAGACGGCACAGATTTGGAAAATCATCAGTGGACTTTTGGATCAGATCGTGGAGCTGTGCGGCGAGGAAGAACTCTCCACGGCGGATTATGCTGCGATGCTGAACGCAGGATGTTCCGCGGTGGAAATCGGCCTTCTTCCGCCGTCCTATGACCAGGTGATCGTGGGAACGATGCAGCGCACCAGAACGGGAAACGTAAAAGCGCTTCTGGTCCTCGGAGCCAATGACGGATTATTGCCGGGTTCCGGTGCGTCGGAGGACCTGCTGTCAGAACAAGAAAAGGCGATGCTGCTTTCAAAAGATCTGCAGATTTGTAAGGATGACAGCTGGCGCCTTCTGGAAGAAAAAATTGCGATCTATAAAAATCTGTCCAAACCGTCAGAACGGTTATGGATCAGCTATACTGTGGCGGACGGTGACGGAGGAGCGGCCAAGGCCTCTCTGATCTATGAAAAGCTACAGGGGATCTTTCCGCAGATTCCGGAAGTTTCTGATATCCTGAACAGGGAACAGGTGCTGGATCGCGTTCAAAGTGCGGATAATGCCCTGGAACATCTGACCGGAGCTGTCCGGGAATGGATGACCGGAGAGGAAACGGAACTGGATCCGGTGTGGAAGGGGACGCTGAACTGGTTTTTGAATAATTCCCCCGCATATCTGGAACCGCTGCAGGAGGGTGTTGCTTTCGATAACCGTATCGACCGGTTGGAACAGGGGCTGGTGGACCGCATTTATAAAAAAGAGGGGTATGAGCAGCTGGTGCTCAGCCCGTCGCGCTTAGAGCGGTTTGGGAAGTGCCCGTTCAGTCATTTCCTACAGTATGGGTTGAGGCCGGAGGAACGACGGGTCTTCGAACTGGCCGGTCGCGAAACAGGGGACGTGTATCATGAATGTCTGATGATGTTGTCACGGCAGCTGACTTCGCCCGATATTGCAGTGACGGATCCGGAATCGGAATGGATGAAAATCAGCCGTGAACAATGCCAGATCCGCGTATCGGAGCTGATGGAGCAGATCGCAGACCGTTACGGTGAAGCTGTTTTGCGCTCCGGCGGCCGGGAAGAATACCGGCTGGAACGCATGAAGCGCATTTGTACGGATGCGGCCTGGATTTTGATTCAGCACGTCCGCCAGGGACAGATCAGCGACATGTATCTGGAGGCCGGATTTGGCCGTGGAAATCATCAGCTCTTTCCGCCCATTGAAATCTCAGAATCAGTCCGCATAGAAGGGAAAATCGACCGTGTGGATGTGCTGCCGGGAGCGGATGGGACTCCGTATGTGAAGGTGATCGATTACAAATCGGGGACGGAGATCTTCCGACCGGAAGAAGCGAAAGGCGGGTACCGTCTGCAGCTGATGCTGTATCTGCAGGGAGCTGTCAACGGCGTGAAAAATGCAGAACCTGCCGGTGTGTTTTACTTTATGATCGGAGAACCTTCTGTAAACGCTGACGGATATGATGCGGAAGAGCTGACTGAGAAAGTGACGGATACAGTAGAAAAAAGCTTTAAAATGAACGGTCTCATGGTGGATGAACCGCAGGTGATCCGAAGCGTTGCCGGGGACTTTGAGAAGACTTCCAGCGTACTGGCGCTGTCCAGAAAGAAGGATGGTACGTTATCGAAAACCTCCGAATCTTCGGTGTTATCAGCCGAGGATTTCCGGGAATTCCGTGAGGAAGTCAGCCGGACGATCCGGACGCTGTGTCAGGAACTTGTTGGCGGGAACATTTCTGCAGAACCGAGAAAGACAAAGACGACAGATGCCTGTCAATACTGTGATTTCAAAAGTGTATGTTATTTCGACACGGCGTTCAGTGGGTGCCGGTACAAAAAATAGAAAGAGAGGAGGCGCGTCATGGAACATCAGACACCCTTTCGAATGACAATCAGAGAAAAGATGAACATGATCCTGCGCTACCTGAGAGGGTGTAAGCGGAGCTTCGTACTGGCTCTGGGCTGTTCATGCCTGGGAACTGTATTCCATTCGCTGACACCTCAGGTCATCCGGTATACGGTGGATGAAATCCTGGTGAAACCGGATGCTACCCTGGCGGTTTTGGTTCAGGCGGCTTTTGCGGTGCTGGGATTTGCTGTCCTGCGGGGGATCACAAACTATGGACAGCGTGTGGAACTGGCAAAGGGCTCGGAACGGTTTGTAAAGAACATCCGCGATGAGGTCTATGATCACATCCAGCGGCTAAGTTTTTCGTGGCATGTAGCCCATTCCACCGGTGATATGATCCAACGCGCCACTTCGGATGTGGAAGTGATCCGCCGGTTTGTCTGTAATCAGCTGGTGGAAGTTGTAAGAACGGTCTTTTTGATTGGACTGTATCTGTGGATCATGTTTTCCATGAACGTGAAACTGGCCTCTATCGCATCCATTTTCGTTCCACTGATCTGTATCATTTCGGGAGTTTTTTACCGGAAAATTTCTTATCACTTTAAAGAAGCTGACGAAGCAGAAGGGGCGCTGACCACCTGTGCGCAGGAGAATCTGACCGGCGTCCGTGTGGTCCGGGCCTTTGGCCGCGAAAAATATGAAATCGACCGTTTTCAGGAAAAGAATGAATTTTTCTCGGATCTCTGGATCCGTCTGGGGAAAATCAGTTCGATTTACTGGGCTTCCGGAACGCTGATGACTTGTTCCCAGATCCTGGTCATCGTTTTGGCCGGAACGTGGGAAACTGTTCACGGAAATCTGACGCTGGGTGAATTTTTGGCCTTTGTTACATATAATGAGGCGCTGTCCTGGCCGGTACGTACTTTGGGACGCGTTTTGTCCGACATGAGCAAAGCGGGTGTTTCCATGGATCGTGTGGGATATATCCTGAAAGCGCCGGAAGAAGTGGATCACCCCGGGGATGTGGAACTTCCTGATGAAGGAGATATCGTATTTGATCATGTGACATTTGGATATGGGGATCATACGGTATTGAAGGATGTTTCGTTTACGATTCCGAGAGGGACGACATTCGCTATCCTCTGGAGTACCGGTTCCGGAAAAAGTACCATGGTTCATCTCTTGGACCGCTTGTATGATTTGAACGATGATCAAGGGACAATTACGATCGGCGGCGTGGATATCCGAAAAATCCGTCGCAGTGATCTGCGGAGAAAAATCGGACTGGTTCTTCAGGAACCGTTTCTGTTTTCCCAAACCATCCGGGAAAATATCGCGGCAACCCGGCCGCTGGCCGGGGATCACGAGATTCGCAGGGCCGCGGAGATTGCCTGTGTCGATGAAGCTATCACGGAATTCCGCGATGGCTACGAAACGCTGGTGGGAGAACGCGGTGTAACCCTGTCGGGTGGTCAGAAACAGAGGGTCGCTATCGCAAGAACGCTGATTTCTGATGCAAAAATCATGATTTTTGACGATTCTTTGTCTGCGGTGGATGCAGAAACCGATACGAAAATCAGAACGGCGCTGAAAGAAAATCTTGAAGGGATAACGACCATTCTGATTTCTCATCGCGTAACGACGCTGATGCAGGCGGACCGGATTCTGGTGCTCGATGAAGGAAGGGTACAGAATATCGGAACACATGCAGAACTGACCCGGTGTCCCGGGATTTATCGTGATATTTACGAGATTCAGATGAGCAGTGATGACCGCCGGTTATTGGAAGGAGGTGACGGGAATGGCCGCATTTGATGAAAAGGAATATACCCAGTCCTTTGACCTTTCCATTTGGAAACGGCTGATCCCGTTTCTGAAGCGTTACCGTTTGGCATTTGTCGGCATGTTGATCTTCAATGCAGTATGTGCCTCCATTGACGTGGTGATTCCGCTGTTTCAGAGATATGCGATCCGAAACTTCATCGAAGCGGAAACGCTGGAGGGCTTCTGGCCTTATGCGGCAGCATATGCCGGTGTGGTACTGTTGCAGACGCTTTCAGTCATCGCCTTTACCCGGAATTCCATGCACATTGAAATGAACTTGGGAAAGGATCTGAAACGGGAGCTGTTCAATCATTTACAGACACTGTCTTTTTCGTTTTACAACGTCACTCCGGTGGGATATCTCCTGACGCGTGTCATGGCGGATACAAACCGCATTGCCGGAATGATCGCCTGGAATATGACGGATCTTCTGTGGTCCATTTTCTATGTGGGCGGCGGTTTTGGAGCAATGCTGTTTCTGAACTGGAAGCTGGCATTGGTGGTCCTACTGATCGTTCCCGTGATTCTGGCGCTGACGGGATATTTTCAGGAGAAGATCCTGCGATGGAACCGGCGGATCCGGAAACTGAATTCCCGCATTACCGGATCGTTCAACGAAGGAATCACCGGAGCAAAAACATCCAAGACACTGGTCATCGAAGATCAGAATACGAATGCATTTAGAAAATTGACGGAAGAAGCGGAGCTGGCCGGAGTGAAAGCTGCGCGGCTGAATGCAGTCTATATTCCGCTGGTATTGTTCTTCTCCACCATGGCGGTTTCAATCGTACTGCTCCGCGGCGGATATATGGTGACGGAGCAACTCTTGGAAATCGCAACGCTTTCCACGTTCCTGACCTATGCCGTGGGAATTTTTGAACCGATCCAAATGACCGCAGCGAACATCGCCGAATTCATCTCTATCCAGGCATCCATCGAGCGTGTAACAGATCTTTTGGACAGGACTCCGGATATTCAGGACAGCCCGGAAGTCATCGGACGGTACGGTGATTTGTTCCACCCGAGGAAGGAAAACTGGGAACCTTTGACCGGCGAAATCGAGTTCCGTGACGTAACGTTCCGCTATCCCGATGGTGGAGAAGATGTTCTGAAACATTTTTCTCTGCACATTCCGGCGGGAACAACTGTGGCCATCGTTGGAGAGACCGGTGCAGGAAAGAGTACTCTGGTGAATCTGGCCTGTCGTTTCTTCGAACCCACATCGGGACAGATCCTGATCGACGGGAAGGATTATCGGGAGAGAAGTCAGTTGTGGCTTCATTCCAACATCGGCTATGTTCTTCAGAATCCGCATCTGTTTTCGGGAACGGTGAGAGAAAATATCCGATATGGACGATTGGACGCAACGGAAGAAGAAATCCGTGCTGCTGCAAAAGCAGTATCAGCGGATATCGTGGTGGAAAAGCTGGAACACGGCTGGGATAGCGATGTGGGTGAAGGCGGGGACCGCCTGTCCACAGGAGAAAAACAGCTGATTTCGTTTGCGAGAGCGGTATTGGCTGATCCCAGAATCTTTGTTCTGGATGAGGCGACATCTTCCATCGATACTCAGACGGAACAATTGATTCAGGAGGCCATCGATCATCTTCTGAAGGATCGTACGTCTTTCCTTATCGCTCATCGTTTATCTACGATACGAAAAGCAGATCTGATTTTAGTAGTGAAAGATGGGAAAATCGTAGAACAGGGAAAGCATCTGGACTTATTAAAGAAAGGTGGATATCACCACGATCTGTACAGTAAACAGTTTGCGGAAGAAAGTCAGGCCCGTGTTTTAAAAAATTAGAGAAATGAAAAAGGACGCTGCCCCGAAGGGACGGCGTCCTTTTTTTAATCTTCAATCATATATTTGTGACGTTTTTCGCGGTTTTTACGGTACTGTCTTTTCCCGATGACGATGGCTGCGATGGTCATGACGGGGAGAATTCCCCAGGTCAGAATGTTTTTGTTACTGGCCTTGACTTCGGTCCAGAGTTGGTCCAGCATCAGATTCGCTTCATCGGATAAGTTGATGTACATTTCCGAATTGTCCAGGATCTCCTGAGGCGGATACAGGATGGGGTCATTTCGGACCTCTTCATCCAGAAGACAATAGGCCGCTAAATTGGCGGTACCATACCCCACATATTCTGTGTTTTGAGCAGCGATGGGAGGTTCGTTCAGAAAATTGATGAACATTTCCGCGCCCAGCTTATTTTTGGCTACGGCAGGAATACAGCAGGCATCCACGAACTTATTCGTACCTTCCTTGGGAATGGCGATGGCGATGTTGTCGTTGTCGATGAGCAGAGCGTCGCCGGAATAATACGTTGCGATGGCTGCTTCGTTATTTTCCATCTTGTCGAAGATCTGGTCCATGACGTAAGCCTGTACCAGAGGCTTCTGCTCTTTCAGGAGTTCTGCGGCCTCTCTCATCTGAGCAGGATCTTCGGTGTTCAGGGAATATCCCAGGTACTTCAGCGTGACACCGAAGGCATCGCGGGAATTATTGAACATCAGAATCTGACCGGCGTACTGTTCATCCCACAGAACGCTCCAGCTGTCCGGCTCTTCGTCCACCATGGAGGTGTTATAGATGATCCCTACAGTGTTCCATGCGTAAGGCAGGGAATAGACCGATCCGGGGTCGTAGTTGGGATCCATAAAGGCCGGGTTCATATACCGGACATTGGGAATGTTGGAATAGTCCAAAGGCGCCAGCATTTCTTCCTTGATCATGCGGGCAACCATATAATCCGACGGTACGATGACGTCATAGCTGGCCGCACCGCTTTTCAGCTTTGCGTACAGTTCTTCGTTGGTGGCGAAGTTGGTATAGTAGACTTTGATGTCAGTCAGTGCTTCAAACTCGGCGATGACATCCACCAGATCGTCACTGCCATCGGAAATGTATTCTCCCCAGTTGTAGAAATTGATGGAGGCTCCCTGACCGGCCAGCTGGCTGTAATACTCCTCGTCATAAGAGTAAGCATCCCAGTCGTCGGTATAGGGAAGGTTATCGCGGTCGAATTCAAAGCTGTCGGCAAAAGCGGCAGAGCCGCTGGCTGCCAGAAGAAGGATGGTACAGAACAGGGCGGTCAGACGCCGGAACATGTTGTTATCCACGTCGACCTCCTTTCTGCAGCTGCTTTTCCTTGCGCACATCGTTCAGGTTGGTGATGATTAAAACAGTCAGGACAACCACGAAAATGATGGCGGACAGAGCATTGATCTCGGGGCTGACGCGCTTTCTGGTCATGGAGTAGATCAGAACAGGAAGCGTCTGGGCCCGTTCGCCGCTGACGAAGTAGGAAATGTTGAAGTCGTCCAAAGAGAATGTGAAGGCGATCAGAAAACCGGAAATGATCCCGGGCATGATTTCCGGGAGCATAACTTTCATGAAGGCCTGCAGAGGGGTACACCCCAGGTCCATGGCCGCTTCAAACAAATATTTATCCATCTGACGCAGTTTTGGCAGAACCGACAGGATCACGTAAGGAACGTTGAAGGTGATATGCGCCACGATGACGGTGAACAGACTGAAATCCACGCCGAACATGACGAAGAGAAGCATGAGGGAAACACCCATGACGATTTCCGGGCTCATGACCGGGAGATAGGTGAAGTTCATGATCAGTTCGCGGTTTCTCTTCTTCATGGCCTGGATCCCTACGGCAGCAGCGGTTCCCAAAAGGGTAGCTACAACGGAGGAAATCACAGCGACGATAAGCGTGTTCCACAGCGCGGTGAGGATACTTTCGTTCTGAAGCAGATCGGCATACCACTTAGTGGTGAAGCCGGCCCAGGCACCGCGGCTTTTACTGTCGTTGAAGGAGTAGATGATCATCACCAGAATGGGGAGATACATGAACGCCATCACGATGAAAATGTATAAATTGGAGGTAAAGGAATTCTGTTTTTTTGTCATAATAACAGGCCCTCCTTTTCCTCGGGATTACTGAACATATCGGTGATCACCATGCACAGCAGCAGGATCGCCATCAGAACCAGGGACAGTGCCGCACCTAAATGAGGGTTGTAGGCATTTCCGAGGAACTGCATTTCGATCAGGTCACCGATCAGCATGAAGGAACCTCCGCCCAGCATGACGGAGATGACGAAGGTGGAGACCGACGGTACGAATACCATGGTGATGCCTGTAGCAATCCCGGGAAGGGACAGGGGAAGGATCACGCGCTTCATGGTTTCCCAGGGGGAACAGCCCAGATCGGTGGCGGCTTCGATGAGCAGTGGTTCGATCTTCGTCATAACGGAATACAGGGGAAGGATCATAAAGGGCAGGTAGTTATATACCATACCCAGGACCACAGCCCCGGGGGTGTTGATCATTTCATAGGGACCCAGGCCGATCATGCCCAAAAGACGGTTAATGACACCGTTGTTTTCCAGTAAGGTCATCCAGGCGTAAGTACGCAGCAGGAAATTCATCCACATGGGGAGCATGACCAGGAGGATCAGAGTACGCTGGCCGATTCCGCTTTTCCGGGAGATCATATAAGCCAAAGGATAGGCAATGACCAGACAGATGCCTGTGGCGATGATTGCCAGCCAGACGGAACTGCCGATGACCGGTGCAAAGCGCATACTGGCACTGAAATTGTCCAGTGTCAGGTTTCCGTCCATGTCGGTAATGGCGTACCAGCCCACCAGTCCCATGGGAATGATGATGAACAAGGCAGCCCACAGAAGATACGGGGCCGCAGCAATTCTTGCTTTCATGGCAGCCTCCTATTCTTCGTCGCTTTCTTCGCCGTCCTCCAGAATGGAGTCGGCTTCCAGTGCACTGACCAGCTCAGCTTCTTCTTCCGGAGACATTTTGTTCATGATGTGAATATCGTCGGGGGTCAGGATCAGACCGATTTCGCTTCCGACGGGGTGGTTTTCGATGGTATGAACCATCCATTCCTCCTCTTCGCCGGGGGCCTGGACCATCAGCTCGTAATGGACGCCCTTGAAGACGCTGGATTTGACGATCCCGCGGAACTGACCGTTTTCCGGTTTACAGATTTCCCAGTCTTCCGGGCGGATGACTACATCGACTTTCACGTTTTTACCGAATCCACCATCCAGACAGGGCAGGCGGCGGCCACCGAATTCCACCAGATAATCTTCGATCATGACACCGTCAACGATGTTGGATTCGCCGATGAAGTCGGCGACAAAGGCGTTGATCGGTTCGTTATAAATATCGGTGGGTGTTCCCATCTGCTGGATTTCGCCGTTTTTCATGATCACGATACGGTCAGACATGGTCAGGGCTTCTTCCTGGTCGTGGGTAACGTAGAGGAAGGTGATCCCCAGCTGCTGCTGGATGCGTTTCAGCTCGATTTGCATTTCCTTTCGCAGTTTCAGGTCCAGAGCTCCCAGAGGTTCGTCCAGTAACAGAAGACGAGGGTGATTGACCAGTGCGCGGGCAATCGCTACGCGCTGCTGCTGACCGCCGGACAGCTGGTTGACGCGGCGCAGTTCAAAACCCGACAGACCTACCATGGCCAGCATTTCCTTGATGCGTTTTTTGCGCTCTTCTTCCGGCAGTTTGGTGATTTTCAGACCGAATTCGATGTTTTCGTATACGTTCAGATGCGGGAACAGAGCGTAACGCTGAAACACCGTATTGACATTTCGCTTATACGGCGGTACGTCATTGATCTTCACTCCATCAAAAAAAACGTCACCCTGCGAAGGCTCCGTAAAACCGCCGATGATTCTCAGCGTTGTGGTCTTTCCACAGCCAGACGGGCCCAAGAGAGTAACGAATTCCTTATCCTTAATGTCCAGATCCAGATGATCCAGTACAACGACACCGTCGTATTCCACGGTAACGCCGCGAAGACTGATTAAGGTATTAGTATTATTCATAATAGCATCCCCCTTTGCGGATTTAGTCATGCAGGCGCTTCGTTCCTGCGTGGCCCGGAACCTTCGGATATCACGCCCCGCAAAAGGTGTTTGACCGTACCCACGGGTTTTTTGACGGTACGGATTCAGGTGATATGTAAGTTTCCGTATGTTGCCAGATGCTGAAAGGCTGTCGAACGGAAACCCAAAAAACGACCGGAATGACAGCACTTTTCACAGATAAAGCATTAGTTCAATCGTAACAGAGAATGGGCGGAAATACAAGGTATTTGACGCATTTCAGGGGTAAAAAATTCGGTTTTTTGTGGAATTGCACGGAGGATTCCGAAGATCCTTGCGACCCGGGCACAAAATTGGTACAGCTCTGTTAAAACCGTACCAGATGTGGTAAAATAGGAAAGCGCAGAAGTGCAGGAGGATGAACTATGAAATTCAAATACACTTGGAATATCGTCCGCCGGATGATTGCGATGGTCCTGGTCCTGGGGATGGTACCGGGGATGGCTGCTTGTGGAGCCGGTAATAATCAAAAACAGATGGTGGAACAACAGGATTTTCTTTTAAATACAGTATGTAATTTGAAACTTCAGGAGTGGGAAGGAACCTACGAAGAGGGTGAGGCACTGGCTGTTCAGGCCTTCGATCTTGCAAGGGAACTGGAAAACAAAATGAGCCGCACTGTGGCGGGCAGCGATATCGACCGGATCAATCAGGCCGCCGGCCAACCGGTGGAAATCACCGACTCGCGTGTGGTGGATGTGTTGGATAAGAGTATATCATACGGAGAACTTTCGGGTGGGAAATTTGATATCACTGTAGGTAAGCTGGTGGGGATGTGGAATTTTTCCTCCGGCGAAGCAGTGGTTCCGGAAGAAGAGAAGATTCGCCAAGAAGTCCTTCACGTCGGCTATGAAAACCTGATCATCGAAGCCGGAGAAAGCCTTTTGGAAACGCCGGGAGAGGAACACTGGTATGTGACGTTAGACGATCCTCAGGCTCATCTGGATCTGGGAGCCATCGCCAAGGGCTATATCGTGGATCAGGTCAGCGGTTTTTTGGCAGAAAACGGTGTGACCAGAGGCATTGTGGATTTTGGTGGAAATATTTCCTGTATCGGTACTAAGGCCGATGGAAGTCCCTGGCTGATCGGGATCAAACGACCGGTGAGCGCCACCGGGACGGAAGTCGGAGAAAATCAACTGGTGGGCGTGGTTCAGGTGGAACCGAACTGTTCGGCTGTGACTTCCGGAACGTACGAACGGAAATTCGAACAGGATGGAGTTCTGTATCATCATATTCTGGACCCCGAGACCGGATATCCCTGCGATACCGATGTCAGTGGTGTGACCATCATCGGAAGCAATCCCACGGACTGTGATGCGCTTTCCACGATTTGTCTGCTTTTGGGAAAGGATAAAGGAATGGCGTTGATCGAGTCTCTGGGCGATGCAGAAGCCGTATTTATCACAAATGACGGCGAGATCCACTGTAGTTCCGGCGTAAAGTTCGAAGCGGTGCAATAGAAATGAAGGACGGGTCAGCCGGAGGCGGTTGCCGCGGGGTTGACAAAAATCCGGTTTCGCGGTAGGGTAAAGTAATCGTTACGTTAAAAATCTGTGCCTTCGGGCGCGGTAACTATAGGATGAAAAGAGGAAAAGAGAATGAGTACAAATTGTAATCATGATTGCGGAAGCTGCAGCGAAAACTGTGCAGATCGCGATCCCAGAAGTTTTCAGGAAAAGCCCCATGATCTGAGCCGCATCGGTAAGGTGATCGGTATCGTCAGCGGTAAGGGCGGCGTTGGTAAGTCCATGGTGACTGGCCTGATGTCCGTTCTGGCTTCCAGAAATGGTAATAAGGTAGGTATCCTGGATGCGGATATCACCGGTCCGTCCATTCCCCGTATGTTCGGTGTCAGCGGTCAGCTGATGGGTACGGAACAGGGCGCATATCCCAACACCAGCGCAGGTGGTATTGACGTGGTTTCTGCGAACCTGATCCTGGACGGCGAAGATACTCCTGTCATCTGGAGAGGTCCGGTCATTGCCGGTGTTGTGAAGCAGTTCTGGAACGAAGTGATCTGGGATGTGGACTACATGTTCGTGGACATGCCTCCCGGAACCGGTGACGTTCCCCTGACCGTATTCCAGTCTCTCCCCGTGGACGGTATCATTATTGTCACATCTCCGCAGGAGCTGGTTGGTATGATCGTAGGTAAGGCTGTAAACATGGCCAAGATGATGAACATCCCCATTCTGGGTATCGTGGAAAACATGAGCTATATCACTTGTCCCGACTGTGGTAAGAAGATTCAGGTCTTCGGTGAAAGCCACGTGGACGAAGTTGCGGAAAAGTATGGTCTGAAGGTTCTGGCTAAGGTACCCATGGAACCGAAGCTGGCCGCTGCTTGTGATGCAGGAAAGATCGAAACCTTCGAAGGCGACTTCATGGATGAAGCGTACGAAGCGGTTGTAAATGCATTAAAATAATGTTTTTGAAGAGGATTTTGCGCGGGCAGGATCCTCTTTTTTTAGAGAAAGCGAGGTACGGTATGAGCTTATTAGAAAGAATCAAGGAAGAGGAACGGAAGATTCACGGAGAACTGACGGCTCTGTCCCAGGCAATTTACGAACACCCGGAACTGGGTCACGAGGAGTATGAGGCCTGTCGCCTCCACACAGAGATCCTGAAAAAGCATGGGTTTGAAGTGGAGGTTGGTTCGGAAGGAATGAAGACGGCCTTCCACGCGGTATATAAGAGCAGTAAGCCCGGTCCGGCCTTCGGGTTCATGTCGGAATACGATGCTCTTCCGGAAATCGGTCACGGATGCGGCCACAATATGATCGGTACCGTGGGGACCGGCGCGGGGATCGTTCTGTCCAAGGTCATCGAAGAAGTGGGCGGTTCTGTGGAAGTCTTCGGTACTCCTGCGGAAGAAACCTGGGGCGGTAAGGTGGTGTTCGCGGATAACGGTCGAGTGGATCACCTCTGCGCAGCTATGATGGCTCATCCCAATGCCAACTATCACAGAAGCGGCGAAGCCTTAGCAATCGAAGCGCTGCGGTTCGAATTCTACGGGAAGCCGGCCCACGCGTCCTCGTTCCCTGACAAGGGGATCAATGCACTGGAAGGCGCGATCCAGACCTTCGTCAACATCAACGGTCTGAGACAGCACATCAAGTCCGATGCCCGTATCCACGGCGTCATCACCAACGGCGGTACCGTAGCCAATGTGGTTCCGGAATATGCTTGCGCTGATTTCTATGTAAGAGCTTCCACCAAGAGCTATCTGGATGAACTGGTGGAAAAGGTGAAGAACTGCGCCAGAGCGGGAGCTCTGTCCTCCGGCTGTGAGATCAAGATCTCCAATTACGAAGCATCTTACTGTCACCTGATCACCAACAAGACTATGGATGATTTGTTCACACAGAATCTGCTGGATGCGGGTGTTCCGAAGGTGTATCCACCGAGAACATCCAAGGGTTCCAACGACATGTCCAACATTTCCTTCCGGTGTCCGGCCATCCATCCCTATTTCGGAATTGACGAAACCGGTGAAGTGGTGGGGCACACCAGAGAATTCGCAAAACAGACCATGACGGATTATGCGAAAGAGCAGATCCATTACGTGGTCAGCGCCATGGCCATGACCGGCGCCCAGATCCTCATGGATGAGGATCTTCGAAAGAAAATTCGGGAAGAATTCGATCATGCAGAACGGTAAACGATGCATAAAAAGAACGAGGGCCTTTCGGCTCTCGTTTTACTTTTTGGATTTTTTCGATTTTGAGGCATTGGGTTTCGTGTTTTTCGCTTTGTTGGACTTTCCGCCCTTGGCCTTTTTCGGTTCTTCCCGGTCCAGAGGACGGCCGATGAGGATCTCGCCTTCTACAGTGAGGGTTTCGGTTTTGGTCAGATCGATTTGACTGCGGTCGATGTTGAAGAGTAAGGGGGTCATATCTGCGAAGATCTCGCGGTCTTCCAAAGGCATTTCGAAGGTCCGGGAGACCAGCTTTCTCTCCACAAGTTCGAAATGCTTTTCGAAGTAGTCCACCAGGGACTGATTGGAGTATTCGCTTTTACGCAGGTGATCCTTCGCTAATTCACGAAATTCTTTCAGATGACCGTTTCCGGGAACGACTTTTACAATGTAGCCGGTACGGCTCATGGCCCGCCGGAACTCAGCGTAGTTGGCCGGAGCGAAAATGTCCAAAATGCAGTTGATACTGTGGCTTCGGATGGGCAGATTTGTGGAATCTCCCACGAACCACTGAACGCCGCCTTTATCGCTCTTTGCCGCCAGTTGGATGGAATCTCTGGAAATGTCAAAGGCAATCAGCTGCTTTTCGGAAAGCCTCTGATCCAGTTCGCGGGCATAAAACCCTTCACCGCAGCCGCAGTCCAGTACCGTTACCACGTTGGGAAGAGAGCCGACAATGTCGATCAGCTCTTCGCTGATGTGGGAGTAATAACCGGCCTCCAGGATTTGCTGACGTTTTTGAAAGGACTCTTTATCATAATGCTCAGTGGAACCCTTCGTCCCGCCAGCCAAATTGACGTAACCGTGTTTGGAGATATCGAAGCTGTGGTGTTTGGAACAGACCAGACTGTTCTTTTCACAGAGCAGAGGTTCTTCGCAGATGGGGCAGCGAAAGACACTGCGACCACTGGAAAATCGGATGGTGTTGTTCATAACGTACCTCATTTATTTCATCTTAAAGTAATCTCAAAGAAATCTCGCCGGTTGTCAGTGTTTCGACTGTTCCGTTATCCCGGCGGATCATCAGACCGCCATCTTCGGAAATGTCCAGGGCGGTGACGGTTTCGCCGTTTTCGAAATTTCGCTCAGGGTTGGATCCCACAGGGCCTTTGGGGAAAATGCGGACCTTCCTGCCCAGAACCATGGAACGCGATCTGTATTCGTTTAGAAATTCGCGGGAAGTCAGGTTGGGAAGAAGGGAAAGAAGTTCTTCAGAAAGGAACATGGCCAGTTCATCACATGTGGGGAGATGCTCTGTTGAAACAGTCTGGCCCGCCGGAATCAGAGCACCGGCGATGTCCTTCAATTCATCGGGAAAGCCGCCGTCCGGCTCTCTGTAATTCAAACCAATTCCGATGATGACCGCATCGAAGGTACCGAGTTTCGGATCGATGACACCTTCGGTGAGGATGCCGCAGACTTTCTTTCCGTCAAGATACAGGTCGTTGACCCATTTGATCTGAAGTTCCAGATCCAGCGCGCGTTTGACGGCGCGGGCAACCGCCACGGCCGCGGCCGTGGTCAGAAGTGTGATGGAGCTGTTGTCGAGACCGATGACTTCCGGACGTAAAATAACAGACAAATAGATCCCGGAATTCTTCGGAGAAACGAAGGAACGGCCCAGGCGGCCACGGCCGGCGGTTTGTTCTCCGGCAACGATCACGGTACCGTGAGAGGCGCCGGAGGATGCCAGTTCCCTGGCCTTGGCATTGGTGGAATCCAGCTGGTCAAATTTATAAAATTGTAATCTAGTGTTCATTGTAATCATGGACTTATTATACCACATGAACCGACGAAATTGTGATATACTGAACGCAAAAGGAGAGAGGAATGAATCTGGAAGTATGGACACCGGAGACGGAACAACTGAAAACGAGGACCGATGCGTATATGAAGCTGCGCATGGGTGAGGACTGGAGAACCGTCTGGGAACCTTCGCCGGAGATGTATCGTCTAAAGGCGATGCTGCGCAGAGAAGACCGGTGTTTTCTGATGACGGCTGGTGAACTGACAGGGGGAAACGCTGGAGGGACATGGGCCGGGACCATGACGGAAGAATTGTACCGCGATGCCTGGGGGACAGCGCTTTTGGATGCGGGAAGAACATTGCTTTTTGAGGAATTGTTCATTGACGATAGACGATGTGACGAAAAACCAGATCTTTCCGGACCCGGTTTGGGCGGAATTCCCAATGAAACAATGAGGGGACTGTATGAGGCGCTGGAAGGATGGCGCATCGGTATGGAAATCAATGATTCCTTTGTGTTGATACCGGACAAATCCTTTGGCGGGTGGTTTGAAACCACGGAAATCAGCAGAGGACGCAGAGGACAGGGGAAAGGAATGTGCGGTCGTATCGATCATTGTCATCCCGGTATCGGGTGTCAGTTCTGTATCAATAATCAAAAGAGGTTGGGAAATGAATGATATCACAGAAAGAAAGAAAATAAAACGAGACCGGCTCTGTGGGGGAACGGGACATTGTGCCACCTGCAATGCAAGAACCGTGTGTCGTTCCAATTCCAAAATCGATCTGCAGAAAGGGAAGATACAGCTCCCGGAGGATGTTTTGTGGAGCGATGAGTTTTTTAATAAGGCGGGACGGGGCGGCCCGTTGGGAGTGGCCTTTGATATCGGTTCGACGACTATGGCGGCAATGTTATGGGATTTGTCGCGGAAGGACCGGACTCCGTTGGCCGCGTGTTCCACAAAAAATCCGTTGACCAGCTTTGGCCCGGATGTGATCTCCAGGATCGAGTATGCCGGAGGAGACAGGAAGCGGATCGGGGAGATGCAGTATTTGTTGGTGGAACAAATGAACCGCATGATCGGAGAAATGACCACGGAGGCGGTTGGCAGAATTTCCGCTGTGGGAAATCCTACGATGATGCACTTCCTGTTTGGAAAAGATCCTTCCGGTTTGGCAATCGCCCCCTTCCGGGGCGAGGAACTTCCGTTGGAAATCAATGCAGAGGAACTGGGATTGGGACAGGACTGTGCATGGAAGCTGATGGAAGGAACGATGCTGAGGACTCTCCCGGTCATGGGCGGCCATCTGGGAGCCGATGCGGCGGCGGTGATGTTGGCACTGCGCCTTCCTGAGAAAAAACAACCGGTGATCGCCATCGATATCGGAACCAATGGAGAACTGATCCTGACCGATGGAAGGGGACAGTTATGGGGATGTTCCACGGCGGCGGGACCAGCTTTTGAAGGCGGATCCATTACGCCGGGATCGAAATTTATTGACACGGCAGCCACTATGCTTGTTCAAGGATGGATGGATGAAGAAGGTACGGTCGGAGGCCATGCGCTGCTGACACAGAATGATATCCGGCTGCTTCAGACCGCCAAGGGGGCGGTTGCTGCGGGGATCGAAATTCTAACGGAGGCGGCCGGATTAAAGACGACAGAGCACATCTGTCTGGCCGGAACATTCGGAAACCACATCCGACCGGAAAGCGCGGTTCGAATTGGGCTTCTTCCAAAGAACACGGAGATCACGGGATGCGGAAATGCAGCCGGCGCAGGTGCATCGATGATTTTACTGTCCGATGAAGAGTGGGATCGTGGATGCTGTTGGGCAAAGCAGGTAAGACACGTGGAACTGGCAGATCAGCCACATTTTACGGAGGCGTTTCTGCGAAATATGTATTTTCGGTGAAGAACACCGGAATGGTTGATTTTTCAGTAAAAACAGGATATACTAATCCATAGATATTTTCGAAAACCGAGGAGGAAAACCATGGCTGTAGATAGAAATTCCAAAGAGTTTCAGGAACAGGTACAGAAGTACAAGAAGATCAAGATCATTGTAGAACTGGTGATCATCGCTGCGATCGCTGTGATCGTTATCGCTCAGATGTAATTATGTATCGCTGAGATTGAAATTGAAACAAAATGAAAAATGCCCGCTGTTCGTGAGAACAGCGGGCGTTTTGTTTTTATGCTATTTCTTTTCCGGAAGCGGAATCTGAGCTACGATGATGGCTGCGAACATGACGACGCATCCGATCAGCTCCTTGGTAGCCATGGTTTCGTGGAGGATGAAATATCCGCCAACAGCACCGAATACGGATTCTAAGCTCATCAGCAGAGATGCGATGGTGGGATCGGTATCCTTCTGGGCAACCATCTGCAGCGTGTAGCCTACGCCTGCGGAGAAGACGCCGCAGTAGAAGATGGCGAAGCCGGCTGCCATGATGCCTTCGATGGTGATCGTTTCGGTGGCGAAAGCGGCGATCCAGGACAGAACACAGGCGGTAGCGAACTGGATACAGGACAGCTTGACCGGATTGGCTTTTTCGGTGAAGTGGTCGCAGCAGAGAATGTGGATGGCGAAGCAGATGGAACACAGGAAGACGATGAAGTCACCCATTTCAATGGTGAAGTCTTCCTTGATGCACAGCAGGTACAGACCCACTGCGGAGATCGCTACGCCGACCCAGGTCAGCCAGGTGACTTTCTTCTTCAGGAACAGACCGAAAACCGGAACCAGAACGATGTATAAAGCTGTAATGAACGCGGTCTTACCGGCAGAAGTATACTGGATACCGATCTACTGGAAAGAGCTGGCTACGAACAGAGCCATACCGCAGGTGATGCCGCCGCGGATCGTGTACTTTCTCTGGACGGCAGCTTCTTCCGCGGTGGGCGGAATGTATCCGGGGTCTTTCTTTTCTTTTGCTTCAAAGAATTTGATGATAGGGATCAGAACCAGTGTGGCCAGAACGTAGCGGGAAGCTCCGAAGGTAAAGGGTTCGATGTGATCCATACCTACGCGCTGTGCGGCGAAGGCGGTCCCCCAGATGATGGCGGTCAGCAGCAGAAGCGCGTTGCCGATCAATGCTTTTTTGTTCATACAGTGTCACCTCTTTGCGTAAAATTCACATACATACAGACATAATGTCGTTACTCACATTATACATGGGAGATTACGGGTTTTACAACCCCCTTTCGTGTCAATCGCCTTGCGAAGACCATCGTTGCTTTTTCCGGAGTGCTGGGCTACAATAAATATAAAGAAATTGCAGATACCAGTGCGGGATGACTGCACGGAAGGAGGCTGTATGAGCGTGATTTTGGAACAATTCGATCCCAGTCCCAAGGCGATATTTGAACCATCTATGGTGGCACCGCCGCTGGAACATTTTCCGGAAAAGGTGCTGACCTGTTATTCAAAAAAATTATTGGAACGTGCTTTGGAAGGACGTGTAGTGGAAACCATCTGTCGACTGGATACGGAAGATGGCGGCCTTCCGGTCTATGTTTTTGAAGAAGATGGTACTCGTTATGGTGCTTACATGTCCCGTGTGGGAGCTCCGGCATGTGTGATCAATCTGGAAGAAGTGATTTCCCGTGGGGCGAAGTCGGTGATGATGTTCGGATCCTGTGGTGTTCTGGCGGAAGACATTCCCAAGTGGGGAATCATCGTACCTACGGCGGCCATCCGCGACGAAGGTGTCAGTTATCATTACCTTCCGCCAAGCGACGAAGTCGCGTTCGATAAAGCAGCGGTGGAGACCGTGTGCGGTTGCCTGGAGGGAGCAGGAGAAAAAGTTCGTCTTGGAAAAGTGTGGACAACCGATGCCATTTACCGCGAAACAGCTGCGAAGATGGCGAAGCGGAAAGAACAGGGCTGCATTGCTGTAGATATGGAAAGTGCGTCGGCGCTGGCGGTTTGTAAGTTCCGCGATGTGAAATTCGGACAGTTCTTCTATACGGAAGATGTTCTGACGGAGGATAACTGGGATGGACGTGGTCTGTCCGGCGGGGTGAAGGATCAGGCAGAGCGGCTGTTTGGTCTGGCACTGGAGTGTCTGAAGGCATTATAGTCGAAAAAAGTCGTCAAAATTAGTTGAAGTCTTTTTATATTATTGTGTTTAACAGGACAGAATAGAGGTATCTATATAACATCAGTAAAGTGTAATACGCGCTTGAGCGTAACGTATGGAGACATATAAAATTTTAGGAGGACAATAATATGAAGTTTTACAAGTGTGACATCTGTGGAAATATGGTTGAAGTAATTAAGGCGTCCGGCGTACCGATGAAGTGCTGCGGTCAGAACATGACGGAAATGATTCCCGGCACCACCGATGCTTCCGTGGAAAAGCATGTTCCCGTGATCACCATTGATGGAAATAAAGTCAATGTATTCGTGGGCTCTGCAGAACATCCCATGGTGGAAGAACACTTCATTCAGTGGATCGCTCTGGAAACCAAGCAGGGTGTACAGAGAAAGGCTCTGGTTCCTGGAGCTGCTCCCAGCGCAGATTTCGTTCTGGCTGACGGCGATGAGGTGGTAGCTGCTTACGAATACTGCAACCTCCACGGTCTGTGGAAGAAATAAAAAGAATCATCCAAGACTCTTCTTTTAGAATATCCTTAATCAAAAAGGAGCGCTGTGCAGGCGCTCCTTTTGTTGTCTGTGATTAGTTTGTCTGCGATCAGCCCATGAGGAAGGCGATCAGCATGATGTAACAGGGGATCAGAATCATACTGACCACTGTGGTGATGGCAATCGCCATGGCGGCGAATTCGTAATCGGCTTTGGCTTCTCTGGCTACGATTCCGAACTGAGTCATGGCCGGCATTACCGTCATAATCAGGTAGACCTGTTTTGCCATGTCGGACAGAGGCAGGTTCAGCATGATGGTCAGAAGGATGGCCGGAGCGATGACGAAACGGCTCAGCAGCAGATATTTCATTTCTCTGGTGGGTTTCAGCTGACTAACATCCATATGGCGAAGAACGCTTCCGGTCATGACCATGGCCAGAGGAGTTGCACAGTTTCCGACTTTCTGCAGAGGGTTGAACAGCCAGGTGGGAAGGGTGATACCCAGGATGACCAGAGCAATGCCGACAAGGAAGCCCATCAGCGGCGGGGAGGCCAGTTTTTTCAAACCTTCTGCGCTGATCAGTTTACTTTTCATACCACCGTCTTTGCGCAGAAGATAGGCACCGATGCTCCAGAACAGAACGGTGTTCGCCACGTAATAACTCATGGCGATGGGGGTGGATTCTTCGCCGAACAGGGAAATGGTCACCGGAAAGCCGATGATCACGGTGTTGGAGAAGGACATCACGTTGATGAAGCATCCATGCATCTTTTTATCCACGTTCAGAACGCGCACCGCAATGAACGCCAACCCGAGTAACAGAAAAATCGCTGCAAAAGGCACGGGGAACAGTTTCAGAAGATCCATCAAATCTGCACGCGTGGGGCAGGTGGTGGAAACGTTGACGATCATGTAACAGGGAATGGCTACCTGCATACAGAATTTCGACAAAAAGCTTTCTCCTGTCTTTCCGAACCAGGGTTTCTTTGAGGTCGCAAAACCCAAAGCCATCATCAGAAGCAGCGGAAGAACGCTGGTGACGGCTTGTATCAATAATGCCATAAATACTCTCTCCTTTCAGCCTTTCGTAAAGGCACCAGCCTTATGATATCATGTTTTTCCATGCTTGTCACAAAAAATAAAGGTACAGTCAAATGACAGAAAGTTTGAAAAAATCTTAGCATCTTCTTGACTTTTCCTTAACGCATCGATTATGATGGAACTATACTTCGACGCGACAAAGGGAGGTAAGGCACATGTACAAGGGTACCGTGAAATGGTTCAATGCAGAAAAAGGGTTCGGTTTCATCTCCAATGAAGATGGTTCCGGCGATGTATTCGTTCACTTTTCCGCCATTCAGACGGAAGGATTCAAAACACTGAACGAAGGTCAGAAAGTTACCTACGAAACAGAACAGGATCCGAGAAACAGTGAAAAGCTGAGAGCTGTGAATGTAACACCCGCAGAATAATATAAAAATGAAGAGCTGTCCATCAGGACAGCTCTTTTTTGTGTTGACGATTATTATAAATGAACATCATGATGGCCATTCCTACAATGATGGCGTAGCCGATAAAGCTGTAGCCGTCAGGAATTTGGTTGAATACGAAGTATCCGGTGATCGCCGCGAACAGGATCTGGGAGTAGTCGTAAACAGATAATTCTCTGGCAGGAGCAAATTTATACGCTGCAGTGACAGAGAACTGACCACCCGCAGCACAGAGACCTGCCATCAGCAGCAGGAGTAGCTGACCTGTGGTCATGGGATGATAGTCGAACAGCAGCACGGGAGATACCACCAGACAGGAGAAGGTGGAGAAGAAGAATACGATCAGAGGACCGCGTTCTCCGCGAAGGCCCAGATAACGGACAGTGGTATAGGCAGCACCAGCTCCAACGCCGCCCATGAAACCGATCAGGGAAGCCAGCAGATCTGCATTGGCAAAGGACGGCTTGATGATGAACAAGCTTCCGATGAAGGCTCCCAGTACAGCCAAAGCCTGGGTCGGTTTACATTTTTCTTTCAGGAAGATAGCTGAGAAGATGACTCCGAAGAAGGGGGACATCTTGTTCAGCATGGTTGCATCCGCCAGGACAAGGTGATCGACGGCGTAGAAGTTACCCAGGATCCCCAGCGTTCCGGTGGTAGATCGCAGTAACAGATATTTCAGGTTTCCGGGCTTCCAACGGAAGGATTCATTGTTTCGCAGAAGGATAAACAGTGCGAACAGCGCGGCAACCAGATTTCGGAAGAAACTCTTTTGGATGGAAGGGACATCGCCCGACAGACGAACGAAAACGTTCATCATGGAGAAACAGAAGGCGGAGCTTAAGATGCACATGACGCCTTTGGTTTTTTGATTCATGGTGTTATGACTCCTTGTGTAATACTCTCTGATATGGGTATAAAATAAACAGCTTTTTAATCCTATGCTATTGTAGCACAAACTGTTAAAATACAACAGAGCGGTACAATAAAAAAGATTCCTTCAAAGGAATCCGGGATCGCAGGAAAAAGAAAAAGAGTTGTCGGAAGGAAACCACAGCGGTGTAAAGCGAGGAAGATAAAACGGCGCGGATGAAACCTGTCCAACAAAACTCTTATTCACAATCTATGATAACTGCACTATACACCTGCTTATAGGGAAAGTCAATATGTATTCGGTAAAAATATTTAAAAAATACCTTGAAAAATCGTAATGTTTTTTATAAAAATCTTAAATAGAACAAAAAAGATGAAAAAATCACGAACATTTATGAAAGAATGATGAAAAATAGTATGGAATTTCAGAATGTTAAGAGAAGGGGGAACGCGAATAAAATGAGTGAAAGACTGCATATTGGATGTCATTTATCCTCAACAAAAGGATTTTTATACATGGGAAGGCAAATCCTCTCCATGGGAGGCGATACGTTTCAATTTTTTACGAGAAATCCCCGTGGAAGTAAAGCCAAAGCAATTGATGTTGAGGATGCGAAAGCGCTGATGTCTTTGATGGAAGAAAACCGCTTTGCAAAGATCCTGGCGCATGCACCGTATACGCTGAATCCGGCATCGGCCGATCCGAAAGTGAGGGAGTTTGCCGAGCTCACCATTCTCGACGATTTGGAACGCATGGAATACACGCCAGGTCAGATGTACAATTTCCATCCCGGAAGCCACGTGGGTCAGGGTACGGAAGAAGGAATCCGCCTGATCAGCGATCTTTTGAACCGGGTGATGAAACCGGAGCAGACCACCACGGTACTTTTGGAAACCATGGCTGGAAAGGGAAGTGAAGTGGGCGGCAGGTTCGAAGAGTTGGCGGAGATTATCAAGCGTGTGGAATTAACGGAGAAAATCGGTGTCTGCCTTGATACGTGCCACGTTCACGACGGTGGATATGATATTGTGAACAATCTGGATGGGGTTTTGGAGAAATTCGACCGCGTGGTGGGGCTGGATCGCTTGAAGGCTATTCATATCAACGATTCGAAGAATCCGCTGGCCAGTCGAAAGGACCGCCATGAAGTCATCGGTGGTGGGCATATCGGCTTGGAGGCCTTTACGCGGATCATCAACCATCCGGCGCTTCGGGACCTGCCGTTTTTCCTGGAAACACCCAATGAGATTCCGGGATATACAGCGGAAATTGCACTGCTGTCGGGATTATATCAGAAATAAGCGAACAATCCGTGGGACGGTGCAGAAATTGCACCGTTCTTTGTTTGAAATGACCAAGGGAGACCTTGCTTTTTTACGGGGAATTGGATAAAATAAAGGGTACTTGCAACAACAACAGGAGGATACTCAAATGGAAATCAAAGTAACATTAACTAACGCTCCGAAAGCAAAACCCCAGGATGAGTCCAAGCTGGGATTTGGTACGATTTACACTGACCATATGTTCGTTATGGATTATGATGAGGGACAGGGCTGGCATGATCCCCAGATCGTTCCCTTTGGCGATATTTCCCTGAGTCCCGCAGCGATGTCTCTGCATTACGGCCAGGAAACCTTCGAAGGTCTGAAGGGCTACAGAGCAAAAGACGGCCGAATCTTACTGTTCCGTCCGGAAGAAAACTTCAAGAGACTGAACAACTCCAACCAGCGTATTTGTATTCCGGAACTACCGGTGGATTTCTGCGTGGAAGCTACTAAGAAGCTTTTGGAAATCGACGCGGAATGGGTTCCCACCGCGGAAAACGCATCCATGTACATCCGTCCGTTCATCTTCGCGACGGAACCGTTCCTGGGTGTTCGTCCGGCTCATAACTTCAAGTTTATGATCATCCTGTCTCCTTCCGGTCCGTACTATGCGTCCGGAATCAATCCGGTAAAGATCTACGTGGAAAATGCTTACGTCAGAGCTGTCCGCGGCGGTATGGGCTTTGCCAAGACCGGCGGTAACTATGCGGCTGGTTTAGCTGCAGAAGTGGAAGCTCACGCACAGGACTATGCACAGGTTCTGTGGCTGGACGGCGTGGAACAGAAGTACGTGGAAGAAGTAGGTACCATGAACATCTTCTTCGTCATTGGCGATGAAGTGGTAACTCCCATGATCAACGGTTCTATCTTACCCGGTATCACCAGAAAGTCCATGATCGAAGTGCTGCAGAACAAGGGTTATAAGGTGACCGAACGCCGCGTTTCCATTGCAGAAATCGGTGAAGCTTACGATAATGGCGAACTGAAGGAAATCTTTGGTACCGGCACCGCTGCTGTTATCAGCCCGGTAGGTACTTTGAAGTGGGGCGACAAGGTGATGGAAATCAACGATGGAAAGATCGGAGCCATCAGCCAGATGCTGTACGATGAACTGACCGGAATCCAGTGGGGCGAAAAGAATGGTCCCGAAGGCTGGTCCGTGGAAGTCTGCAGACTGTAGGAGGAAAGTTTTATGAAAATTACACCTGTAAAAGGTACGAATGATTATTTACCGCAGCAGATGCGACTGAGAGACTATCTCCAGTCCAGAATCTTGGAAACCTATCTGGCCAGCGGATTCGAACGGATTGCTACCCCGATCATTGAAGACGTGGAAAATCTGGACAAGAGCGAAGGCGGCGATAATCTGAATCTGATCTTCAAGATCATGAAGCGCGGCGACAAGCTGACCAAGGCTTTGAATGCTGAAAAGTACGATCAGCTGGCTGACCTGGGTCTGAGATATGACCTGACTCTTCCGCTGTGCAGATACTACGCGAACAACAGAAATGAACTGCCGAATCCTTTCAAAGTGATCCAGATGGACCGCGTATACCGTGCAGAACAGCCGCAGAAGGGCCGTATGAGAGAATTCGTTCAGTGCGATATCGATATCATCGGTTCCGCATCTTCCACTTGTGAAGTGGAACTGATCGACACCACTGCCAAGGCTCTGCTGGCCATCGGTATGAAGAACTTCCGCATCAAGGTCAACGATCGCCGTATCCTGAAGGATATCCTGCTGACCGTCGGCTTTGAAGAAGCATCTCTGGACAGCGTCTGCATCACCTTCGACAAGCTGGATAAGATCGGTGCCGAAGGCGTGAAGGCAGAACTGACCGAAAAGGGCTTCGATGCTGCTGTCATCGAAAAGTTCGGTGAAATGCTGGAAAGAACTCCGTTCACTCTGGATGTGGCCCGCGATTACTGCAGCGATCCCGTTTACATCGACACTCTGCAGATGATCCTGGACAGCACAAACCAGCTGGCTGACGGTAAGTATGAGGTATACTACGACAAGTCTCTGGTTCGTGGTCAGGGTTACTACACCGGTACCGTATTCGAAATCGAAAGCATGGACTTCGGAAGCTCCGTTGGCGGCGGCGGCCGTTACGATAACTTAGTTGGTAAGTTCATCGGCGACTCCGTTCCTGCAGTCGGTTTCTCCATCGGTTTCGAACGTATCTTCAGTATCCTGTCCGAACAGGAATACCAGATTCCCGGCGGCCGTCAGAAGGTGGCTGTCCTGTACGACGAAGCACAGATCACTGAAGCGGTGGCTTATGCAAATGGCTTACGTGATCAGTACGACGTATGTCTCTTCGTAAAACCGAAGAAGGTGGGTAAGCTGATCAACCGTTTACCGAACCAGGGCTTCGCAGGCTTCTGTTTCCTGGATGAAGAACGCCAGATCAAGTGGTTCGTGGATGAAGAATAATTTAATAAATGGAAAGCTCCGCTTAGGCGGAGCTTTTGTTTTACGCGTAAGGCATCAGTATATGTAGTGAGTGCGCGTTGTTGTAGGAGGTAAGGGGAAAAGAAAGGAGAGTAGAAGACGTGCGAGGAGAGGAAAATAGGGAATTAGGTATGAACTCTCCCGGGGAAAAGGAAAGAAAACCTTTCGGGGAGAGATGAGAGAGCAAATTGGTGCGGACTCTCCCCGACGGAGAACGAAACAGGGTTAGGGGGAGAGATGGTTAAGTTTTTTGACGGACACTCTCCCCGAAAGAGAGAAAAAGGCTGTTTTGGGGAGAGAATACCCGACATTTTGGATTAAACTCTCCGCGAAGGGTGAAGATATAAGATTTTGGGGAGAGGACGGTAGGGGAAATAGTCGGAACTCTCCCCGAGAAAGAAAAGCGGGACTATCTGGGGAGAGTGTATAGGAAATCCGTTCATATACTCTCCCGGGCGGTGAGGATGGAGTATATGATTACACTTCAATTACATAGTGGCCGAAATCGTTGACGGTATATGGCATGGTCTTATATAATATAACAAATATTCGTCAAAAAATTGCGACAATTCGTTTGGCGTGAGTACAATATCTATTTGGAGGCAACCGCTGGTGCGGTCGGCTAGCGACAGTCTGCCGGATGGCGGGTTATCGGAGAAGGGGGATTAGAGATGGCTGGAACAAGTGTAAAGGTAAGAAAAGAGAAATCGCAGGAGCTGCGGGACGTGGTCAAGGCAGTTCGGAAAGCGCTGATGTTGGATGCAGAGGTTCTGTGTGAACACTGGCGTGAAATCGGAGAAATGAAGGCTTGTCTTCTGGCGTTTGAAAAGTATTATTTCCGTAACGGAAGCTACGCCAGCTTGTCCATGATGTTTGTGGAAGTAGATGGCGTTCAGACCGTGGATTGTATCGGAAGCGGCGGTGGCGAAGGCTTACTCAATCTCAGCTGGGGTGCCAACCGGAACTTTGCAAAGATGGGCTACGAGGAACTTTTAAAGCTGGGATTTGAAGACGATAAAGAGGAACTAGAGAAGCTCAGCCTTGTGGATCCGGTGGAATAGGGGTAAAAGGAGCAGCGGTCATGAAGATAGGGAAGAAGAAGGCGATAATCGCATTTGCGTTAGTGTTAGTCCTGCTTTCGGTGGCGCTTTCTGGTTTCAGAGCGTTGGAACGGGAAATATATCAGGGTCACGAGCTCTTGGATGATTTGCATAAGACAACGTTTTTTATTCGTGGTGAGCTTGGCATTTCTTCCTGGGATACAGAAGCAAAATGGTATGAAGGTACCGATACTTTGGCGCGTATGTGCGGAATTCAGAACAAGCATGGAGGAAGTCAGCGTATGGTCAACTATGATAAAGTCTATTTTCTGGATGGCCAATCCTATGAGTTTTGGGAAATCATGGTACGTTTGGCCAATGTGAAATGGG
This sequence comes from Bacillota bacterium, assembly GCA_017472365.1. Classification (GTDB taxonomy): domain Bacteria; phylum Bacillota; class Clostridia; order Peptostreptococcales; family Anaerovoracaceae; genus RGIG446. The sequence continues at coordinate 59,188 of JAFUQN010000030.1, read as the reverse complement.
AAGACCCGCGGCGGGAGGAAATTGTAAAAATAGTACAATCGCTGAACTACTATTATTCCATGGGTGGAAGATTCCATGACATTTTATTTGTAGACAAGGGAATCTACATCCATGAAGGTGACTATGAAAAGGTGTTAGAATTATTGAGAGAAGATGAAGAAGATTGGGTCTTCGATCGTGGACAGTATTACATGCGAAAAGATGGATAGAGATATCGTGTGAAACAAGGGGGCACTGAAAGGAGATTAGAGATGAAACTGTTATTTAAGCAAAGAATGTTTTCGTGGTTTTGCAGCTACGATATTTATGATGAGGCTGGAAATGTGGTGTTTGTGGTGAAGGGCGAACTGGCCTGGGGCCATCTTCTGAGGATCTATAATGCTGCTGGCCGGGAAGTGGGTTACATTCAGGAGAAGGTTCTGACCTTCCTTCCGAAGTTTGAAATGTACCTGGGCAACCGCTACGCGGGCAGCATCTGTAAGGAATTCACCTTCTTCAAGCCGAAGTTTAACATTGACTACAATGGTTGGACCGTGGACGGTGACTGGTTCGAATGGGATTACAATATCCTGGATTCCTCTGGTCGAAGCGTAGCCAATATCTCGAAACAGTTGTGGAACTGGACCGACACCTATGTGATCGACGTCTATGATCCCAACGACGCCGTTTGTGCATTGATGCTGGTCCTGGCCATCGACGCGGAGAAATGTTCGAGGAATTAAAGCGGGGTGAGAGTATGGATCGCGAAGTGTTGAAAAACAGAATGAAAAGTCTGGGGATCAGTTTGGGGATTTTTCTGCTTATATCGTTTGTTTTTCCATTCTTTAGCGAAATCCGCATGTTCGTATTGATTTATGCAATATCGAGTGAAGTTATCCGATTTGTGATTCGTGAAAGCAATTGGGAAATAATCAGTAAAGTCGGGACAACGATTCTGATCGTTCTTCTGAGTATCGGTTGTGTGATATTAACAGATTATCCGGAAAGATTAGAGAAAAACTGTATCATTTTGATTTCGCTGACTACTACGATTGAATTGGGTATTATGGTATGGCGGCAAAAATGATTTTGCAGGAGGGGTGGACCGATGAGAAACCGTTGGGGAGAGAATAACCTGTTCTTTCACGATGAATTTGGACAGGTGACGTCTCCATTTTGGGATCTGTGTTTGTTCCGGGAAGACGGCTCGTTAGTGTTGGGGACGCTTTTGCACGAGCATGACGCAGACTTGTATCTAACGGAAGAAGGAATGAAACGGCTGGGTCTGAATGTAGAATTTCGAAAAGAAAAGCTGGAATTTGAATCGGCATCGCTGGCGAAGTTTACGATACCGATGTATGATGAATGAGAGGAAGTTCCCGTAAGGGAGCTTCTTTTATTTTGAGGATGAAATAGCTTGAAATATTTTCCAGTCGGTGTTACAATGATAAAAACCTTATTTTTACTTTTAATAATAAAAATTCCAATTCGAATGTAAAAAAGTAGAGGATTAGGGTACGAAAATATTGAAGAAGATAGCGAAAAATGATAAAATGGACATGCGATAAATCGTTATATTCCGCAAGGATAATGGATGAATCAACATTGAAATCTTATCGTTTTGGCTATCGAAATTTGTTCAAAACGGGAGAGGAAAATGATTGGAGAATTCAATGATAAGCAGAGAATCATTGAACAATATGATGCTGCTTGTAAGGAACTTCTGTCACAAAAGGTGATCTTGGCATGGATCATGAAGGAATGTATGACGGAGTACAAGAACTGTTCCGTTGATGAAATCATGCGCGATTACATTGAAAGTGATCCGCAGGTCAGTAAGATCGCGGTAGATGGCGAGCGAAGCGAGTGGTTGCCGTTGATTCGGGGCGGGAGTATGGAAGATGCATCAGTATCGGAGGGACGTGTTACTTACGATATTCGATTTACGGGAATTGTCCCGGCTACAGGGCGACGGCTGTGGATCGATGTGGAACCGCAAAATGATTTCTGGCCGGGGTATTCACTTTTGAAACGTGGAACATACTATTTGGCACGGATGATGTCATCGCAGCGCGGACGGGAGTTTGTAGGTTCGGATTACGATAAACTGAAGAAAGCATATACCGTATGGATTTGTATGAATCCGCCGAAGAAGTGGAGACATAGGATCAAGTATTATGAGGTCAGGGATCGAGATAATGGAGACCTGGAAATGTTCGGTTTTCAGGACTACGATTTGATGACTCAAGTGGTGATTTGTCTCGGTGATCCTAGAGATACGAAAGCAGTTGGTGTGTTACGTTTGTTATCGGCACTTTTGACCAATGTATATGAACCAGAAATGAAACGTCAGATTTTGGAGTATGAGTTCGGTATCACAATGACGGATGCAATGAGAAAGGGGATCAAATCTATGTGTAATTTGGGAGAAGGATTGTTTAATAAAGCGAAAGCAGAAGCTATGGTGGCATTAAGGGATGTGGTTAAAGCAGAAGTTAAAGCAGAAGCTAAAGCAGAAGCCAAAGCAGAGGCCAAAGCAGAAGCCAAAGCAGAGGCCAAAATCGAAGTGAGGGGAAATATCAATTCGCTGTATCGTCTTCTGTTTTCGGAAAATCGAATCGAGGATGTGCAGAAAGCCATTGCGGATGATACTTATCTGGACCAACTGTTGGAAGAATACAGTCTGGCATAACGTCTAGAATAAAAACAAAACAAAAAGCTCCCAGTATGGGAGCTTATTTTTTTATGATCCCGAAGTCTCGCTTCAGAAGTGTTAGACGTTCTTCGGAGTCGATGGGGCGGATTTCTTTGAGACCGTGAGAAAAGGTTTGATATTCGCCGTTCCAGATGCGGATGTTCGAGTCTTCGGTGAAGATCGAAACCTTTTCGAATTTGTTGATGGGCGAATCGGGATGAAGGTCACAGAATACACAGGGCATCACATAATCCATGTCAAGCTGCGGTTCTTCGGTGAAACCATAGAGGCGATGCCAGGAGTGACCGCGAAGCTTCTGCCAGAGGAGCCAGCCCCAGAAGGGGTCTTTTTCAAATCGGTATTCAGAGACGCCATCGCTTTGGACTTCGCTTTCCACCAGTCGCAAGGGACGGCGGGGGCTTTCGGAATTGACGCCCACATCGGTGAGGTAGCGTTGGTCATCGATTGTAACAGTCATAACGCGGTGGCGGCGCATCTGGACCATATCATCGGCGAAGATATATCGCGAAGCATGATTTTTGAACTTAAATCCGATTTTCTCCAGAAGCCATGCGTATAGTCCGTTTAACTCAAAGCAAATTCCGCCGCGGGTTCCCAGGATCATCTTTTGGAACAACGCATCGTGATTTAACGATGTGACCTTACGTTCCAGGCTGTCCAGGTTTTCGTAGGGGATATGGGTCAGATGGGCATATTGGAGCGCAGATAAAACCTCGTAGGTCGGACAAATATGACCGTCATATTCGATCTTGTTCAAATATTGTTGAAGCTGGTGATCTGTCATGGGATCTGCGGTGATGGTGTAGTTCATAGTCGCACCTCGCATTACAGTGTTGATGTGTTTATTGTATCACTGGGAATGAAAAGACGTCAACGTTCCATAACTCCGAGGAATGTGGTCCGCACCTCAAAGCATGGAAAGGGACATTATGTGGTTAGAGATTTTTTCGAAACGTATCTGAATTAAAGTGGCCCCCATTTTACGGACTCCTCAACACGGACACTGGTAGCAGTGATATAATGTCCGTAAGAAGGAGGTACGTAATATGTCACAGTATACGTCTCAATTTAAATTAAAAGTTGCTAAAGATGCTGTGGAGGCAAAGACATATTCTGAAGTGGCAAAGAAATATGGACTAAATGTGAAACAAATCAAGCAGTGGTCTGATGCCTATTCTCAATACGGTGATTTTGCTTTTGAAGAAAATGGCCCGGAACGGTATCAACAACAAAGGATTCGTGATCTGGAAAAGCAGTTAGCTGAACTCCAGGAAGAGAATGAAATTCTAAAAAAAGCCACGGCCTTCTTCTCGAAGAGAAACCTGTAACTGAACGTTATCTTTTTATCGCAGAACATGCAGAAGAATTCAGTGTACGGAAGATGGCCGAAGTGATGCAGGTTTCCAAAAGCGGTTACTACGATTGGCTGAAACGAGAAGCTCCTCGCCGAATGACGGAAAACGAATACATATATCACGATATTCTGGAACTATTTCTTGCCAGCAGGATGTCTTGCGGAGCAAGACGGATTGCCAAAGAACTTAGTCGGTTGTACAAACGCCCCATCAACAGGAAGAGGATTAACCGGATCATGCGCGAAAATGGCTTAGTTCCAAAAGGGCGGAAGAAGTATGTGGTTACAACAGATTCGAAAGGAAGTACGAATATCTTTCCGAATTTGTTGAATCGAGACTTCACTGCAGAATCGAAAAACCAGAAGATGGTTAGCGATACAACCTATATTTGGACTGAGGAGGGCTGGCTGTATTTAGCCGCCATCATGGACTTGTATGGCCGAAAAATTGTAGGTATGGCTATCAGCGAGCACAACGACCAGGAGTTAGTGATGTCAGCCCTGGAAGATGCTAAGAACCGCATAGGAAAAAAGAAGTTGGAAGGATGTATTCTACATTCCGATCGAGGGTCCACATACGCATCCAACAGTTATGTTGAGAAGCTGAAAGAATACAAGATCCAGGGAAGTATGAGCAGAACCGGGAATTGTTGGGACAATGCACCTATAGAGAGTTTCTGGGGCCGTATGAAGGTGGAATGGATCCAGCCCTATAAAACAAAAGAAGAAGCCATTGATGATATCTATGAATACATCTGGGCTTATTACAACCGCAGACGATTACATTCAAGTAACGGATATCTGACACCAGAAGAACAATATTCCGGTAAATCCGTGGCTTAATGTTATCTATATTTTCATGTCCGTGCCCCGTGTCCGAAAAATGGGGGCCAGATTAATAATGCAGAGAAAACGGTGGATTTCTCAGAGCTTTTTCTAAAATGGCTCAAAAGTTTCCCGGGGAAAACAAAATTATCGAATTTGAAAACAAATCCCATGAAAAGTTTTGAAGAAAGTTTTGAAGGAAGAATTCGAAGATAAGAAAGCCCCTACCATAGTGTGGTGAACGATTCCGCAGCCGAAGGCGAGGACCTAGTGAACCACACTATGGTAGGGGCTTTTATGCATTATTTCAATTTTTCAACTTCGCTGGTGATAAACTTTCCGACTTCATTGAAAGGAATTTCCAAAGCGATGGAAAGTTCGCTGTGAAGGAGATCTTCCGCTTTTTTCATAAACTGCAGATCTGTGTTGGAGGGACGCTTTCCGCGGGTGGCCAGGTCTTCGTTTTTCAGATAGATGGTCTTGATCAGCTGGACCAGATCGGAGACTTCGTGGCTGTCAAGGGAGTGTTTATAATGTTCCGCCAACATTCTGTGATCGCGGCTCTGATACTCCGTTTTTTGGATGGAGGGGATCTGAGCGATCAGCTCCATAGCTTGAGCTTTCGTAATGACAGGACGCATGAACTTGGTGGTGTTTACAGGGATATAGATACGGCCATTGTCGCGAACAGGACTCAGAACGTAGTATTCTGTGGTACCGTCACCCATGAAATCGGGAATGGTGATGTCTTCTACCAGACAGACACCGGAACTTCCGTAAATGATATAGTCGCCTTTATTATACATTTCCATACTCCTCTGCACTTTACAGACCCGGCCGCCGGGTCCAACATACAAACCGGTCCAAAAAAGAAAACGTGTAGTTTTCACAACTGGACTTACGTTCAGAAAAACTACACGTTGTTTTGCTATTCAATTATAACACAAAAAACATTTCTTCGTAAGCGAAATATTTTTGGAAATTATAAGGTTAGTATCCGGACTTGTTTCCGTTGGGCTGACCGTAAGTCTTGAAGCGTTCCATGACATCATCCATCTGTTCGGTGGTCAGGTAGTTGGGCTGACCGATGGACATGGCGCGGTACTGCAGTTCTGCAACGAATTCCATGTTGCAGGCCAGTCCGTAAGCAGCTTTCAGATCCTTTCCGCAGGTTACGAGACCGTGGTTTCCCAGAATTACAGCCTTACCTTCGCCGCAGGTTTCGATGGCGGCCTTTGCCAGCTCGGGAGTACCGAAAGGATAGTAGGGAGCACAGGGAACTTCCGCAACGCCCGCATCAGCGATGGCGTAGTGGATAGGCTTTACGCTCTGACCGAGACAAGCGAAGATGGTGCAGTACATGGAGTGAGTGTGCACTACAGCGCCGGCGTCGGGCTTATTCTGATAGAAGATGGTGTGAAGACCCCATTCACTGGAGGGCTTTCTGGTACCATCGACGATGTGGCCGTTCAGGTCAGTTACAACGACGTCTTCCGGCGTGGTGGAGAAGTAGTCCAGGCCGGAGGGACTGATGGCCATAAGGCCCAGTTCCTTGTTGTAGACACTGATATTTCCGCTGGTACCGGTACTGAGACGGGCAGCACTCATCATTTTTCCGTATTCAACGACTTGTTCGCGTTCTTTCTGCATTAACATAATGTATAACCTCTTTTATTTGTTTGGAAGAACTATACCACGATTTCGTATTCGCCACCGTTGCCTTCTTCGAAGTAGCGGCGCAGGTCGTAGGGAGAATAGATACCAGCATCGGTTACAACACCGGATACCAGGTGCGGCGGAGTGATGTCGAAGGACGGATAATAGCCCTTAACACCTTCCATGGCGGTACGAACGCCCATAGCCTGGAGTACGAAATCGGGATCGCGCATTTCGATGTGGGTGGATTCTACGGTAGGATGACCCAGGTCGGGAGCACCGGTTACGAAGTAGGGGATACCCATGTACTTGGAAACGATGGCAATCTGGAAGGTACCAACCTTGTTGACAACGTGACCGTCCTGACAGATAACGTCAGCAGCAGAAGTGAAGACGTCGATTTTTTCGTTCTGGATGGCAAATGCCGGCATGTTGTCAGTGATCAGAGTAACGTCGAAGCCCATATCCTTCGCAACACTTGCGGTCAGTCTTGCACCCTGGAAGTAGGGACGGGTTTCTGCACAGTAGATCTTCAGTTCATTTCCGCGTTCGCGGGCTTCTGCCAGCATCTGGCCGACGATGGTTTCACCGAAGCACTGGGTCAGAACCTTACCGTTCTTCGGGAACATGTCTACTAAGTGCTTTGCGATCTTCTTGATCTTGTTATATCTGTCGTTGTTGGTGCGTACGGTGTGGTCAACGATGGCCTGGGGAACGTCCAGACCGGCAGCCATGGCGATTTCCGCAGCCTGGTAACAACCTTCACAGATTCTTACCATTCTGTCCACGGTGGACGGACGTGCGTGGGAAATGGTGTAAGCAGCCTTTCTCAGATATTCCTTCTGACCGGCTTCGTTCATGTTTCTGCATTCATACGCAGCCAGTGCCATACCCATGGCAGCTGCGGTGTAGGGACCTGCACTCTGAGTGACCATATCGGTGATGGCCTGGGTGACTTCCTGGTGGGTGGTACATTCTACAAATTCCACTTTGGTGGGGTAGATGCGGCGGTCTAAGATGCGAACCTTACCGTTTTCGTACCATGCGATATTTTCATACTGGAGCATAAACGCCAGATTTTTGTCAGCTCTTTCCATTGATTTTTCTTCCTTTCTGTTGAATCAGGCAATCGCCGTTCCGGCGATTAAAACAGACGCTTCATGCAGGCGTCCAGCTCGAACTTTGTCTTTTCCCAGTCCATGGTCAGGAACACGCCGTTTTCGTACAGGATCTTACCATCGACCATGGTCATGACCACGTCAGAACCATGAGCAGAGTAGGTCAGCAGAGACGGTACGTCATGGGCAGGCATCATGTGAGGACGGTCCATATCCACGGCAACCACGTCAGCCTTATAACCAACTTTCAGTTTGCCGCAGTTTTCACGGCCCTGGGCTTCCGCACCGTTGACGGTTGCCATGGTCAGCAGATCAGTGGCTTCCAACATGGTGGGATCCAGGTGATAGCCTTTGTGGAGAACAGCAGCCAGGTGCATTTCTTCAAACAGGTCCTGGTTGTTGTTGGAAGCATCGCCGTCGGTACCGATACAGAGGCGGATACCGGCGTCTTTGATCTTCTGGCTGGGCATAAATCCACTGCCCAGCTTCATGTTGGATGTGGGATTGTGAACACAGGTCACGTTCTTTTCTTTCAAGAGAACCAGGTCATCATCTTCCACCCATACGCAGTGCGCTGCGATTACGGGCAGTTCCATGGTTCCCAGGTCGTAGAAGAAGCGGGCAGGGGTCTTTCCGTGACGCTGCTTACATTCTTCATGTTCTTTTTTGGTTTCGGATAAATGCAGGTGGACGCGACCGCCCAGCTTGTTGCATTCTTCCGCGTATGCAGCCACGATGTGGGGCTGGTTTGTATATTCGCCATGAATGGAGAAGTCCGCTTTGATGCGGCTGTTATTCATGGCGTTGATGTCGTGATACAGCTTGATGGATTCCTTGGAACGGAAGTTGTCTTCGTACGTTTCGGAGGGGTCAAAGCACTGGATCGGACGGCACAGATTGGCCTTCATACCAGCCTTGTCCACTTCGTCCAGGGTGACCCAGGTCTGGTCGTACATGTCAGTGAAGCTGACAGTACCGGAAGCGACCATTTCCATCATGTTCAGACGAGTACCGACGGCGATATCTTCCGGAGTCATTCTGGCTTCGATGGGGAAGATGCTGTCGAACAGCCACTTGTCCAGAGGAAGTCCGCTGCCGATGCCGCGGAGGATACTCATGGGGGAGTGGGCATGCATATTGTACAAGCCGGGGATCAGAAGCTTTCCACTCATATCTTTTTCGCTGTCGAAGTCTTCCTGCGGGCGTTCCTGACCCAGATAGCAGATGGTGTCGCCGTCGATGCCGAGGAAGCCATTCTTCAGAACGGACCAGTCTTCCATCAGGATCGATGCATTTTTGAACAGTAATTTCATGATTAAGATCTCCTGTCATGAATGGCGGTCCGGTCGTAAGACCGGCCACTTGGGGGTTACATATGAACTAAAATATCTTTAATGTATTCTTTGAAGGGGAGTTCCACGGAAGCTGCGGTTTCGTTGACTTCTGCGCCGCCCAGCTTTTCGGTGGTAACGCCGGTTGCCATGTTGGTCATCAGAGAGATACCCAGCAGGGGCATTCCGCACTGTGCTGCGGTCAGAGCTTCGGGAACGGTGGACATACCGACGCAGTCGCCGCCCAGAACGCGGATGGCTCTGATTTCAGCTGCAGTTTCAAACTGGGGCCCGCACATGTACATGTAGACGCCTTCATGAACCTTCAGGGAGGTCCGTGCAGCACATTCGTGAGCGATGTCTCTCAGTGCCTTGGTGTACATATCGGAAACGTCGAAGAAACGGGGGCCGAATTCTTCCACGTTGTGGCCTCTGGTGGGAGCAACGCCCATAAAGTTGATATGGTCCTTCAGGATCACAACATCGCCGGGAGCGTAGCTGGTGTTCACAGCGCCAGCGGCATTGGTCACGATGGTCTTCTGAACGCCTAAAAGCTTGAACAGACGGATGGGAACGGTCAGCTGTTCGAAGTCGTAGCCTTCATAGTAATGGAAGCGGCCGGACATACAAACGACTTTCTTTCCCGCTAAAGTACCCAGGATCAGCTTTCCTGCGTGGTCAGGGTTTGTGGATACCAGGAAGTTGGGAATATCGCCGTAAGGAATCACCACGGGATTTTCCACTTCTTCCGCCAGAGGACCGCAGCCAGTACCCAGGATGATACCGATTTCCGGTGTGAAATCGATCATGGAACGTACGTAATCAGCGCTCTTCTGGAAATATGCGAAATCGTATTTCATAATGAAAACCTCCTTGATTTGTCAATCAAAACATACAAAATAATTATACCATTGCAATGGGAGAAAAGGCAATGATATAATGAAAGCATAGATAGAGGACCGAAACGGTCCAAGGAGGAAAAGGAAATGAAACAGGCGATTATCAACGCAAAAGTATATGTCAACAGAGGCGAATTCGCAGAAGCAGTTCTGGTGGAAAATGGTCTCATCGCCAAGGTGGGTACCAGTGAAGAAATCCTGGCATTGGCCGGTGACGCTGAAACGATCGATGCTGAAGGAAAAACGCTGCTCCCCGGTTTCAATGATTCTCACATGCACCTGCTGCAGTTCGGAGAAACCCTGTATCAGGCAAACATCGAAGGCGTGACTTCCATCGAAGATATGATCGATCGTTGTAAGAAGTTCATCGTAGAACATCCGGAACGCTGCGTCAACGGAATCCACGCCATCGGCTGGAATCAGGACTTCTTTGTGGGAGATCAGAGAATTCCTGACCGTCACGATATCGATAAGATCAGTACCGAAATTCCTATCGTTTTAGAACGTGTCTGCGGCCACATTCTGGTGACCAACACCAAGTGCATCGAACTGATGGGTCTGACCGCTGATTCTCCGCAGTTCCCCGACGGCGAATTTAAGATCGTGGACGGATATCCCAACGGACAGTTCTTTGCCAATGCATGTAACTTTGCAAAGAAGACGATTCCCGACTTTACCATGGAAGAACGCAAGGAAATCATCCAGACCGCAATGGAGTTCGCTGTGGAACACGGTCTGACTTCCATGCAGTCCAACGATGTTGGTACCACCATCATGGATATCCCCGGTGCATTCCAGATGTTCCATGAAATCTATGACGGCGGTATGGCAAAGCTGCGCTATCGTCATCAGGTATGTTTCAATGATATGAAGGACTTCCAGTATTATCTGACCGAAGGGGAATACGTGAATGGAAACTATCCGGAAGACGGTTGGCTGACCTTGGGACCTCTGAAGCTGTTCAAGGACGGATCTCTCGGTGCAAGAACAGCGTTTATGAGAAAGCCCTATCCCGGTACCGAAGATAATTACGGCCTGGAATGGATCAAGCATGAAGATATGATGGAATACTGTAAGCTGGCTGCCAAGTACAACATGCAGGTAGTGACTCATGCCATTGGTGACGCTGCTGTGGAAAAGACCATGGATTGTTATCAGGAAGCATTTATCGATGGTAAGAACAAGCTTCGTCATGCGCTGGTACACTGCCAGATCACTGATGAAGGTCTCCAGGACCGTATTGTGGATCAGGATATTCTGGTCATGGCTCAGCCCATTTTCTTAGGCTACGACATGAAGGTCGTTGACAAGGTCTGCGGCGAAGAACTGGCTTCCACTTCCTACGCTTTCGGTACCCTGATCAGAAAGGGTGCACACCTGTCCTATGGTACCGACTGTCCTGTAGAAAGTTGTAATCCCTTCTGGAATATCTACCAGGCTGTGACACGTAAGGACATGGATGGTTATCCGGAAGGCGGCTTCCGTCCCCAGGAATGTGTTGACGTGGAAACTGCCATCGACGCTTACACCGTGGAAAGTGCTTACGCAGAATTTATGGAAGACAAGAAGGGCAGAATCAAGGAAGGCATGTACGCTGACATGATCCTGCTGGATACCGATATCTTCACCTGTGACCCCATGGAAATCAAGGACATTCTCCCTATCATGACCATGGTTGGCGGTAAGATCGTTTATAAGAAGTAATAAGCAAGAATTGAAAAAAGTGCTGCTCGTTAAGAGCAGCACTTTTTTAGTGTCGTTTCATAAAATAAATGCTTAACAAGAACACTGCCAGCTCCGTTACGGGGAAGGCCAGCCACAGTCCCGTCATTTTCCACATGGCGGCCATAAGGAAAGCCAGCGGAAGGATCAGCAGGAATCCTCTCAGCATGGACAGGACTCCGGCAATGCGGGCTTTATCGGTACAGGTCAGATAAACCGCCAGGACCAGATTCGTTCCAACAAAAGGACAGGCGGTGAAATACAGGCGGAGACCGTCGATTGCCATGGCTTGGAGCTGTGGGTTTCCTTCGCTGTTGAAGATCCCGACGACCGGATCTGCGCCGAGGAACAATCCTCCGTAGATCAAAAGGGACAGCGCCAAGGATGTGGCCAGTGCATACAGGAGAAAAGCATTGACAGCAGTCTGGTCTCCGTGACCGTAGCTGCGGGATAACAGGGGCTGAACTCCCTGAGACAGGCCGGTGTAGATCGATACGACCACCAGCGACAGGTTGGCGACCACGCCGTAGGCGGCAACACCGATGTTTCCTTCCAGTCCAAGAATTATGATGTTGAATGCAATGATCACTGCGCCGGAGGAGACTTCCGCCACCAGGGAGGGAAGGCCGATGGACGCAATGACGGGGATCTGTGAAGAAGATCCGTCGGCCAGATGGAAGGTGTTGCATTTCTTCAGAAGATGGGGCGACAGGACCATCATGCTGATGGCGGGGGCGAAGCCGGTTGCCAGGACGGCACCGAAGATCCCCAGCTGCAGAGGAAACATGAAAATGTAGTCCATCAGGATGTTGGAGAAGCTTCCGGCCAGCATCGCTTTCATGGCCAGGCCGGGAGCACCGTCGTTGCGAGTGAAGCAGAGCAGCAGATCGTTCATCATGAACAGGGGAGAGAACAGAAGCAGGATCCGCAGATACGTTCTGGTCATCTCGAAGGTGATCTCATCGGCTCCCAGAAGGCGGGCCAGAGGCGCAGAACCCAACAGTCCAAGAGCCGAAAAACCCAGGGACAGGATCACGGTCAGCCGGAAAGCGGTGGTGAACACGGCATCGCCGCGGTCGGAACCGGAAGCTTTCAGAATGGACCAGCGGGTGGCGCCGCCCATCCCCAGCATCAGTCCGGTACCGTGGATAAAGTTGTAGGCGGGGATTGCCAGGTTCAACGCGGTCAATCCCACAGCACCCAGCGCTTTGGAGACGAAGAAAGTATCAGCCAGGATGTAACAGGAGAGCCCCATCATCCCCAGGATGTTCAGGATGGTGTATTTGGAAAATTCGTTGATGCGTGTCGTGGATGTAATGTTCATAGAGGTCCTTTCGATAAAAAAGCGCCATCACTCTGTCTTCTAAGGCCTAACGACAGAATGATGACGCTTGAGTTCCTTGCCCGGCGGTAAGGAGTCACGTTCGTTTATTGATTGTCTTGCATTTTACCACAGTGTTTATTTGCGGTCAACCGGATCTTCCGAACTGGGGGGAATGAAATCACCGTCAGGAGAAGATTCGCCCACGGTCTGACCTTTTTTACGGAACCATTTTTTCTGGTTTCCACCATTGTAAGAGCCTGTCATCATGCGGTTTCTTCTGCGTTTTTTCAGAAGGGAGGAGAAGCAGATGACGATAACGATGAAAATGGTCAGCGGAATGATGTTATACGCGATGGTCAGGAGCAGTTCAGAGAAGGCGTCCAGCGTGTTCAGAAGACCTTCCGTCAGAGCGGTACCCAGCTGAGAACCGAAGCTCTGCTGTTCCATGGGTTCACCGGACAGACGCTGTACCTGTTCCAGACGGATCTCCACGGTGGAATAGCCGATCAGGCTGTCGTAACGGTTTTTCTGACTGTTGAACTGTTCCAGCTGATACTGGATATCGGAGAGCGCGTTTTCCAGTGTGATGATGTCTTCCATGGTGGAGGACTGTTCCAGAAGCTTCATCAGACGGTCCTGTTTGATTTCCAGAAGACGGATTTTCGATTCGATATCGTAGTACTGAAGGCCCACGTCCTCGGCGGATTCGTTGCGGCTGGTCAGGTGACAGACCTCGCCCACGGAGTTAAGGAACCGATCATAATTGTCCTTAGGAACGCGGACGGTGTAACGGCCATAGCGATAGCCGCTGGAATAGTAGCTCCCCATATCCACATTGGACTGTTCGTAATAGCCTCCGCAGTCGGCCACCAACTGATTCAGCTTGGTGACGGAGTCGTCAAAATCCGTGGTCTCCAGTGTCAGATTGGCCCGGAGGATCAGTTTCACATCGTCGCCGTAAGGACGGGTGGAAGCCGAACCGGAAGATCCGTTGGATTCACTTTCGATGAATCCCATGTCGGAGGACTCGAACTTGTCAAAGCTTTCTCCAGGCGCCATATCTGCGCCGCCTTCCATGGAAGCGCCCCCTCCGCAGCCGGTCAGAAGGCCCAGCGTCAGGGCCAGGATCAGGAACAGAGAGCATATCTTTTTGTCGAATTGTTTCTTCATATCAGGAACCCCCTCTTGATGGTTTTGAACAAAGATCAACAGCATGTTATTGGTAAGACGGAACGAAAGGGGAAAATGTTCCCGGGGATTTATGAAAAAGATGCGACGAAAAGTTGCATAATCAACGTTTTTATGACAAAATGGTTTTCGAAGTAAACTTTTCACAGGAGGTGCATGCGATGGCTGAGAAGAAAAAGAAAACGAAACAGTGGATCTATCCGCGCCATCGGATCGTCATGGACGTCCTGCGTTTTTTTCTGGCACCATATACCCGGTGGAAGTACGGGGTACAGGCAGACCGGTTCGAGGAGCAGGGTGATCGCGGTTATTTGATTCTGATGAATCACCAGACACCGTTCGATCAGTTCTTTGTTGGAATGTCGTTTCGGGGACCGTTATATTTTATCGCCACGGAAGATATCTTCTCCAAAGGTTGGATTTCATCTGCGATCCGCTGGTTGGTGGCTCCGATCCCCATCAAGAAACAAACGACCGATATTACTGCGGTTATGAACTGTCTCCGCGTCGCGAAAGAGGGAGGAACCATCGCTCTTGCTCCGGAAGGAAACCGTACTTACAGCGGCCGTACTGTTTATATGAATCCGGCAATCGCTTCGCTGGCCAAGCGTCTGAAGCTTCCCATTGCACTGTACCGCATCGAAGGAGGTTACGGCGTACAGCCCCGCTGGAGCGATAAGATCCGGAAGGGAAAAATCTATTCCTACGTATCCAGAGTCATCGAGCCGGAGGAATATAAAGATCTGTCCAATGAAGAACTGATGGCCATGATCGAAGAAGGGTTGGATGTGGATGAAAGTAAGATCGAAGGAATCTACCGCTCCAACAGACAGGCAGAATATCTGGAACGTGCCATTTACGTATGTCCTTACTGTGGTCTTGCCAAATTTGAAAGCAAAGGAAACGAAACCGAATGTACCTGCTGCCATCGGAAAATCACCTACGGTGAGGATAAGAAACTTCGCGGAAACGGGTTTGAATTTCCTTTTACATTCCTCGGCCAGTGGTATGACTATCAGGAAGATTTCATCAATTCACTGGATTTGACACAGTATGAGAATTCGCCTCTGTTCAGCGACAGAGCATCGTTTTCTGAAGTGATTGTCAGAAAGAAAAAAGAAATCCTGCGTCAGAATGCAGAATTTACGTTATACGGAAACCGGGTCGTTATGGATGAAGGAACGGACCGTGAACTGAGAATGGCATTTGACCAGGTAACAGCCATGGCTGTTTTGGGCCGAAACAAGCTCAATATTTATTACGATCAGCATGTGTATCAGTTGAAGGGCGATCCGCACTTCAATGCGCTGAAATACGTGAATATATACCATCGACATCACAACATTACAACGGGAGATACAAATGGAAAATTTTTGGGACTATAGTGTGTGGGGATTTTTCAACATTATCGCCATACTTTTGGCCAGCCTTCTGGTCGCAAATATGATGAAGCGTTCGATTCCGCTGCTTCAGACTTCGCTGATTCCCACTTCGGTACTGGGCGGAGGACTGTTGATCGTGATTGCCGGGATATATAAAGTTTTCACCGGGAATATCATGTTCGATACTCATTTCTTCGGGGGAAACGGGACTGCAACGCTGGAAATGATCACCTATCATTGTCTGGCGCTCGGTTTCATTGCAGCTACATTTAAGAGTTCCGAAGGAAAGCTGACAAAGAAGAGAACGGTTGAAATCTTTAATACCGGTGTCACCACCGTGTCGACTTATTTATTGCAGGCGGTTCTGGGGTTCGGAATCACCATCGTGGCAGCCATAGTCATGGATGGATTCTTCCAGGCAGCGGGAGTCCTGCTGCCCTTCGGTTACGGTCAGGGTACCGGCCAGGCGTTGAACTACGGTGGTATTTATGAAAATGACTTCGGATTTGAAGGTGGAAAAGTCTTTGGGCTGACCATTGCGGCTCTGGGATTTCTCAGTGCCAGCTTCGGCGGTGTGATCCACCTGAATCTTTTAAGAAGACGAGGTGTGATCGGACAATCCGCTTCGGAAGAAGGAGCTCTTACATCGGAACAGATCCAGGGAGAAAACGAAGTACCTATGCAGGAAAGCATGGACAAGCTGACCATTCAGGTGGCGCTGATCATGGTTGCCTATATGCTGGCTTACTTACTGATGAATATTCTTGGATCCATTCTTCCAGGGATGAAGTCCGTTATTTTCGGGTTCAATTTCCTTCTGGGGGTCCTGACTGCAACGCTGACCAAGGCTGTGATCAATACGCTTCACAGAAGAAATATTATCCACAGACAGTATATCAACGACTTCCTGATGACCCGCGCATCCAACTTCTTCTACGATGTTATGGTCGTGGCCGGGATCGCAGCAATCCGTCTGAGCGCACTGGAACATTACTGGGGAATTATCCTCATTCTGGGCATTACCGGTCTGGTAAGCACGTATGCCTACGTCCGATTCGTTTGTGTAAAGCTGTTCCCGGAATATAAGGAAGAGCAGTTCCTGGCGATGTACGGGATGCTGACAGGTACTGCAAGTACGGGTGTTATCCTGCTGCGTGAAATCGACGGCGAATTTGAAACTCCCGCTGCGGACAACATGGTATATCAGAACTTTCCGGCCATCGTGTTCGGTTTTCCGCTGATGCTTCTGGCAACCATGGCTCCGGTGAAACCTTATTTGACTTTAGGGATCCTGACTTTGTTCTTTATTGTAATGAACGTGATCCTGTTCCGAAGCCTGATCTTCAAAAAGAGAAAATAAGAGTTTAAAAGAATAAAAAGGAGCTGTCATTTCAACTGACCTTATCCGGTCAGCTGAAATGACAGCTCCTTTTCTATTTTAGATACTATTCTTCATCCGGGAACATGGGCTTGTCTGTTAAATGATCAAAGTAATCGGAATACAGCGCACCACAAGGATTGTGGGCCAGGACTCTGTCCTTAGCGATGAGACAGGTCACGATGGCATCAGAATACTTGATGAACAGAGAGTCATGGCCAACACAAAGGCCGATGATAACGTTCAGATCCGTCTTAGCCTGGTTTAACAGAAGAGCCTGACCAACGGGATTACAATAGGGTTCGTACGTTCCGGGGTAGACTTTTTCTTCATCCTTCATACCCAGTTCTTCTTTGGAACGGCTTCCGACTTTACAGGCGACACCGTAAGGCTCGAAACCCTGAGCTTCCAGGATACGGGCAAATTTACGGGCTTCGTTGAGAAGACCGACACAAGTAGCGATTCCGATTTTCTTTGCACCCAGTTTCTTGGCGAAATACAGAACTTCCTGTACACGGGTAGCCTGACAGTAATGTTCGGCTTCGACCTGAGCGGAAGCAACGGCTATTTTTCTGACTTCGTCGTTTTCTGCGTAGATTTTCCAGCTTTCTTCCAAAGGAGCTTGCGTTTCGGGTTTTTGTGTTAAACAGAACGGAGGATACTCTCCCTTTTGGTCTTGACAATTTTTCACGCCGCAATGTACACAGCTTAAAACTTTCTTTTCCATTGATAAGATCCTCCTTACTGAGAGATGATTTCTGTCTTCAGCAGTTCGATGAACTGTTTCGCCGTTCTGGGGCTTCGACCGTTGGCACGGATGGCGTGGGCTTCGGCCTTCTGGATCAGCAGTTCTTCGTCCATGTCGATTCCGTACTGCTGGGCCAAATGCTTTACGATATTAACGTAGACCTTCTTGTCGGGACGCTGATAGGTGATGATCAGACCGAATCTTGCAGACAAGCTCATCAGCTCCTGCATGGTGTCGTTCAGATGCAGTTCGTCGCCCTGTCGCTCTGTCATGGTTTCTTTGATCAGATGACGGCGGTTGGAGGTGGCGTAGATTACCAGATTGGAACTCTTTCCGGAGATGCTGCCTTCTAAAATTGCTTTTAAAGCTGCAAAGTCGTCGTCATTGGAGGTAAAGCTCAGGTCGTCGATGAACAGGATGAACTTCAAAGGATTATTGGACAGGGTCTCAACGATATCAGGAATTTGATACAGCTGGTTCTTTTTTACTTCGATCATGCGAAGACCCTGGTCTTTGTACGCGTTAGCGATTGCCTTGATGGTGGAACTCTTTCCGGTCCCGGCATCGCCGTAGAGCAGGACATTGGAGGCAGGGCCGCCGGTGAGCAGGGCTTCCGTGTTGCGGATGACCTTGTTGCGTTCCATTTCGTAGTCCGACAGCTGATCCAGTCTCTGGGGATCGGGATGTTTGATCGGTACGATTTCGCCGTCGTTGATGGAGAACATGTGGTACTGTGCAAAGATACCGTAGCCGATTTTGTGGATGTTGGCGATGCGGTCGTGATAAATAGTTTTCAGATCCACGGTGGTAGTATTCCAACCGGGGAGGAAACCATCATATTCAGGAATCAGTGCCTTGACATCATCGCTGGTCAGGGAACACAGTTCCTGGATCAGTTCCAGTTCCCGATCCAAGGCTTCTTCCATAGGACCTTCAGTGGACTTTCCGACGCACTTGGCTAACATATAGGAGTTTTCGTCTTCCAGGATGAAATTCAGGATGTAGTGACCAAAGTCTTCTTCTTCGCGATACAGTTCCGAGACAAAGTCAGAGTAGCGGCTGACCGCTTCGGCAGTATCGCTATTGGAACAAGCCAACAGCGCCATGAATTTTTCCATGACAGGGCTGTGAAGTAAGTTTCGGAATATGGCCAGGCTGGAAAGTCTGGCTCTCAGCATATGTGTAGGATTCATAAATTGTCGTACCCTCCTGTGTTGTTGTGGTTGTTTCTCCAGAAAAGTATATCATTTTCGGATGGAAGCCTCAAGAAGAATGTAAAAAAGTCAAAAATACGAACTATATTTTATAAAACTAAATAAATGTTCGTGATTGAATAATAAAAATGAAAAAAACTGAAAAAAGACCTTGCGAATTGTCGTGAATTGGAGTATGGTGAAAATAGATAACTTTGCGCTTTGCAAAGCGTTGAACGATAGTATTGAGCGATGACCTGTTTCAGGACAAAAGGAGAAAAGAAATGGAATTCAAGACCGACATTCAGATCGCACAGGAAGCTGAGATCCTGCCTATCATGCAGATCGCAGAAGCTGCAGAAATCGATCCCTCTTATGTGGAACTGTACGGAAATTACAAAGCAAAGATCAGTAACCAGTTATTAAAGGATCGTCAGGACAGACCCGACGGTAAGCTGATCCTGGTAACTGCCATCAACCCGACTCCTGCCGGTGAAGGTAAGACCACCACCACCGTAGGCCTGGCTGACGGTTTAAAGAAAATCGGTAAGAAGGTTACCGTTGCGCTGAGAGAACCCTCTCTGGGACCTGTATTCGGCGTGAAGGGCGGAGCTGCCGGCGGCGGTTATGCTCAGGTCATCCCCATGGAAGATATCAACCTGCATTTCACCGGTGATTTCCATGCTATCGGTGCAGCCAACAACCTGCTGGCAGCCATGCTGGACAACCATATTTATCAGGGCAACGCTCTGAACATCGACGTTCGAAAGATCATCTGGAGACGTGCTGTGGACATGAATGACCGTCAGCTGCGTTCCATCGTGGACGGTCTGGGTGCGAAGGTCAACGGTATTCCCAGAGAAGACGGCTTCGACATCACCGTAGCCAGTGAAATCATGGCGATTCTGTGTCTGGCCAGCGACATCAACGACCTGAAGGATCGTCTGTCCAAGATCGTTGTTGCCTACACCTATGATGACAAGCCCGTTACTGCTGGTGAACTGAAGGCTCAGGGTGCCATGGCTGCTCTGCTGAAGGATGCCATGAAGCCGAACCTGGTTCAGACTCTGGAACACACCCCCGTATTCATCCACGGTGGTCCCTTCGCTAACATCGCTCACGGCTGTAACTCCGTTCTGGCTACCAAGACCGCTCTGAAGATGGGCGACTACGTTGTGACCGAAGCTGGTTTCGGTGCTGACTTAGGTGCTGAAAAGTTCCTGGATATCAAGTGTCGTATGGCTGGTCTGAAGCCCAGCGCTGTTGTTATCGTTGCCACCGTTCGTGCGCTGAAGAACCACGGCGGTGTTCCCAAGGCAGAACTGAACAACGAAAATCTGGAGGCTCTGAAGAAGGGCCTGCCCAACCTGTTAAGACATATCGAAAATATCACTCAGGTATACAAGCTGCCTGCAGTTGTAGCCATCAACAGATTCCCCACCGACACCGTGGCTGAACTGGAACTGGTTCGCGAAGAATGCAAGCGTCTGGGCGTAAATGTAGAACTGTCCGAAGTTTGGGGCAAGGGCGGTGAAGGCGGCGTTGATCTGGCCAATGCGGTTGTCAGACTGTGCGAAGAAGAAAATGACTTCACCTTCTGCTATGACGTGGAAGATACCATTGAAAACAAGCTGAGAGCCATTGCTCAGAAGATCTACCGTGCTGACGATGTGATCCTGACTGCCAATGCCAAGAAGCAGGCTGCTCAGCTGGAAGAACTGGGCTTTGACAAGATGCCCATCTGTATGGCGAAGACCCAGTACAGCTTCTCCGACGATGCGAAGCTGTTAGGCGCTCCGGAAGGCTTCACTGTGACCGTTCGCAACCTGAAGGTATCCGCTGGTGCTGGTTTCATCGTTGCTCTGACCGGCGATATCATGACCATGCCCGGTCTGCCCAAGGTGCCGGCTGCAGAAAAGATCGACGTTGACGAAAACGGAAAGATCAGCGGTCTGTTCTAAGAGCGAGCCGCAGGCGAGCGGTTGCCTGTATCATTGTAATTTGAGAGGCCATCTGCGGATGGCCTCTTTTTATAAAGTTTTGTGGTGTGAATTCTTTTTTACGCAAAGTGTTGACAACCCTGTGGATATGTGATAAAACATATCTCAGTTGAATAAAACCGATGAAATTTACGGAATCGAACGAGACCGTAAATGGAGGAACTCTGGAGAATCCCGCTTCGGGCGGGTGCCGAAGGTGCAAGGTGTGGATGCGATCAATGAGGGTCGCCATCGATGCCGAATCTCTCAGGCGAAAGGACAGACGTACATATGAGCCGTAAGCGCTTACGGTCTTTCGTGCACATGCTGCCCTGTTCTTTGGAGTCACTGATTTGTTCAGTGGCTTTTTTCGTTCGAAAAATACTTAAAGAAACAGGAGAAAACAAAATTATGGACGCTTTATTAAAAGTAGTACAAACAATCAATGGTTATTTATCTGACTACATTCTGATTTTTATGCTGGTTGCCTGCGGTCTGTATTTCACGATTCGTACTCGTTTTGTACAGGTACGCTGCTTCGGGGAAGGTCTCCGCGGCGTATTTGGAAATTTCAGCTTAAATGGCGGAAAGCAGGAAGTGGGGATGAGTTCCTTCCAGGCGCTGACCACGGCAATCGCTGCGCAGGTTGGTACCGGTAATATCGTCGGTGCCTGCGGTGCGATCCTAACCGGTGGCCCCGGTGCCATCTTCTGGATGTGGATCATCGCTTTCTTTGGTATGGCCACTGTATATGCGGAAGCGGTATTAGCGCAGCAGACCCGTATCGTTGAAAAAGACGGTACTGTTCAGGGTGGTCCCGTGTATTACATCCAGACTGCATTTAAGGGTGGCTTCGGTAAGGCTCTGGCTACATTCTTCTCCGTGGCTACGATCCTGGCGCTGGGCTTCATGGGCACCATGGTACAGGCCAACTCCATCGGCGAATCCTGCTACAATGCCTTTGGTATTCCCACCTGGATCGTTGGTGCAGCGCTTTGTGTATTTGCTGCCATTATCTTCATCGGTGGCGCAAGCCGTATTGCTTCCGTAACTGAAAAGCTAGTTCCGGTCATGGCTACGTTATATCTGGTGGGTGGTATCGTTCTGCTGATCATGAGAGCTTCCTATGTACCGGAAGCCATCGGTTTGATCTTCAAGTATGCCTTCCATCCGGAAGCCATCATCGGCGGTGGTTTCGGTTATGCCATTAAAACGGCCATCAGCCAGGGTGCGAAGAGAGGTCTGTTCTCCAACGAAGCTGGTATGGGTTCCACACCGCATGCTCATGCCATGGCTAATGTAAAGAGACCTCACGATCAGGGTGTTGTGGCTATGGTCAGCGTCTTCATCGACACCTTCGTGGTTCTGACTATGACTGCTTTAGTTGTTATTTCTACCCTGTACACCGCTGACGGCGTGTTAGCTACCGGTGCTGCAGAAGGTGTAGGAAAGACTAATATGGCGCAGCTGGCCTTTGGATCTGTGTTCGGTGAAAGCCTGGGTGGTGCATTTGTAGCCATCTGCTTACTGTTCTTCGCATTCTCCACCATCCTCAGCTGGAACTTGTTTGGTAAGCTGAACGTGGAATATCTGTTCGGTAAGAAGGCAGTTCTTCCTTACATGATCATCGCTATTATCTTCATGTTCCTGGGTTCTCTGTTATCCAATAATCTGGTTTGGGAACTGGCTGACATGTTCAACCAGCTGATGGTTGTACCCAACGTCCTGGCATTGCTGGCTCTGTCCGGAATGATCATCAATGAACTGAAGGATGCGACGAAGAAATAGAAAATATAATTAAGATATTGAATACTGGTGTTCGAGAAACAGGAAATGCTGATCGGATACCAGTATTTTTATTTGTTTTTCAGATTAGAATGATTGGAGAATGGTCTCAACAGATGATTTTCATTATTCTTTCGGAGTGTTTACGTAAACACCTTTATTTGTGTGATCTACGTAAAAAAATACGAAGAAGCTGTCGGTAATAAGAGCTTAAAGTGCAATGTGTGAAGGAATTATATCTGTAATTTCAAATTGGAGTTCTAAAAAATTGTAATTTTACATGAAAAAAGTAAATCGAGTTGAGTGGGAGTGAGTTTTCGGACATGATATTCATTCAATCCACTACATTATTTACGGTAAGACAAAAGGAATGGAACTTTACGTAAATCGGAGACAATGTTTTTGATTTTAGATGCTTTAGATTTACGTCGAAAAGTGTTGAGGACGTGTTTACGTAAATGTTGCAGAGTCATGGTGAGTTTAGTACATATGCTATTTCCTATAGAAGTATTTCGTAGAATATGATATACTATTTGGGCAAATCGAATCCAAAGCACAATTGAAGAAGAGAAAGGCTATCATATATGATCGAAAATATCAACTGGTATCCGGGGCATATGAAAAAGACCCGGGAACTGATCCAGGAAAATTTGAAGATGGTGGATCTGGTGGTGGAAGTCATCGATGCCCGAATTCCCAGTTCCAGCCGAAACCCCATCATCGACCAGCTGGTGGGAGATAAGAAGAGAATTATCGTTTTGAATAAGAGCGACTTGGCCGATGCGGAAGAAAACAAGGCCTGGTCTGAGTTCTTCAAGCAGGAAGGGAATATGGTTTTAGCCATGAACTGCATGAGCGGACAGGGAGCCAACCAGCTGATCCGTCTTCTGGAAAAGATCCGAGATGAAAAGAACAAGGACGCTGCCAGAAAGAAGCCGCTGCGCATGATGATCGTGGGAATTCCCAACGTGGGTAAGTCCAGCCTGATCAACCGTCTGACTGGTAAGAAGAGCGCAAAGACCGGAAATAAACCCGGCGTTACTCGTGGGAAGCAGTGGCTGAACCTGGGGAACGACATGCAGCTTCTGGACACTCCCGGTATCCTGTGGCCCAAGTTCGAAGATCCCAATGTTGGATTGAATCTGGCCTTCTGCGGCGCCATCAAGGATGAAATTCTGGACATCGCCACTCTGTGCCTGGAACTGATCAAGGTATTACAGGTCCGCTACCCGGAAATGCTGATGGAACGTTACAAGCTGACCGAACTGGGTGAAACTGCTCTGGACACCATGGAACTGATCGCTAAGAAGCGCGGCTTTATCTTGTCCGGCGGCCGCATCGACTACGAACGAACCGGTAAGACCGTCATCGACGAATTCAGAAGCGCCACCATCGGCCACATCACTTTGGAACAGGTGGAACCGTACTAAATCTATGAAAACAAAAAGAAACTCTCCCTTCGGAAAGAGCCGGATCGGGAGAGTTTTTTTGTTAAGTGAAAACCTCCGAACAATTCCGGAAGAAGATGTTGTATAATGAAAGTATCCGTTAGGTGAAATCATTCCGAACTGATAAAATGAGGAAATTGTAATGAGAGAAAAAATCTATGTCATCGCAAAAGGACTTCCCGGACAGGCGATTTTAAAGAACCGCGCCATGGCCGGTGAAGCTGTATATAACTGGCATTTCATGAGCCCGAGCCAGCTGGCGTCAGAAGTGAGACA
This sequence comes from Bacillota bacterium, assembly GCA_017472365.1. Taxonomy (GTDB): domain Bacteria; phylum Bacillota; class Clostridia; order Peptostreptococcales; family Anaerovoracaceae; genus RGIG446. The sequence continues at coordinate 34,887 of JAFUQN010000030.1, read as the reverse complement.
GAGCTATGGAATCCGTGTGGAACGTCCTGTATTATCCGGTGCAGAAGCGGCGTTTTTATTATACGGAATCATGAAAGAAAACGAAGCTCCCGGCCGGTATTTCACTGCCCGCAGTATTTCCGATGTCCAGTCGTCGCTGATGGCGATCAATCGCCTGCGCCTGCAGCTTTCTTCCGATGAGGGGGAATTGGACGGATTAAGACGGTTATTGAAGGCAGAGGAAGGGAGCGCGCTGATCCAACGGAAGAACGATGCGATCATCGGAGAGCTGGCGGAGCCGTATCTGAAGGCGTTGGAAGAACGTGGATTTGAAGACACGGTGACGGTCCTGAGAAAGACCATCCGGGAAGGAAAGATGCATGAACTTCCGTTGATGCGGGGGCGTGGAATTTTTGTGGAAGAACGGCCGCTGGCTCCGTTGGAAAAGGAACTGGCACAGCTGTGCTTTGAAATGATCGAAATCGAAAAGGAAAACATCGTATTGGGCGGAAACAAAGGAACAACCAATACGATGAAGAAATTTGATTCTTATGGTGCGTCCAATGAAGTCAGAACCATCGTGGAAGCGATCAAAAATGACGGAAAGCCTTTGGACCAGTATCTGATCGCCTGTGGAAATCCGTCTCAGTATGCGCCCCTCTTCCGTGAATATGAGGGACTCAATATGACTCTTGACGGTGGAGAGAGGACGGGGAAAGCCAGAGTGTGCATTTTAGCGGAAAAGCTTCTGGACTGGCATCGGAACGCCTATACAAAAGAGTCGTTTGGAGCTATGGCGGACAAGCTGGATTCTCAGAAGCTTCGAAAGAAGATGATGGAAGACGGGTTGGATGAAAAGGAGAGCTGGAAGGTTTGGAGAACGGTCCTGGAACTGGCGAAGAATCTGTATTTCTCTCTGGATATCGGCGAGAACCTGCGACGTTTAAGAGCTTACTCGAATGTGATCGAAACCAGTGATGAAGCGGGAGCGGATCGTCAGAGAAAAGCCATCCCCTATTGTGAATTGTTCGCTGAAATGATGTCTGTGGAAATGATCCTGAAAGATATGGTCTTTTTGAGAGATGGGGATCCCTTTGAACTGCAGAGTTATGGGATATTCCGGTCGTTGATGGAGGATGCGAGACAGTTTGAAGGCGTGGAGGACATTGATCTTCTGCCCTCGGTAATTCAGCTGTTCCAGACGCAAAAGGCCGGTGGGGCCAGCCCGGAACCGGGAAAGGTTCACCTTTGCAGCTGGAACAAGGCACATCTGTATCGCCGTCCGGTCATCTTTCTCTGTGGACTTCAGTCGCTGACCGGAAGCATTTCGGAAAACGCAGTCCTTCTGGACGGAGATATTGAACTGGTAAAGAGCCGCATCAGAGATTGTGATTTGAAGACGACAAAAGATCAGATCCGTGAACGGAGTGAAACCTTCCGCCGGATCGTGGAATATTTGAAAGATACCGGAACAGATCTGACATTGTCCTGGTCCAACTACAGTCTCAATGAACTGAAGGCATTATCGGTACCGGCGGTACTGAACGAGCTGGAAGGAACCATGGGGGACAGAGCAGACTTCACGCTGGAACAGCCGCCGAAGGCGGTTGCCACGGGAACGGCTTCTGCGTCCGATCCTGCTTCGGGTAATGATTCTCTGGGTCTGGGAGAGTTACCGTTGCTTACTGTGACACCTTCCGCTGCGGAAAAGATGCTGAAGTGTCCTTATTCCTTTATGATGACGAAAATCCTGGGCGTTCAGGAGCCTGAAAATGAAGAGTCCCAGACCATCTGGCTGGATGCGGCGGAGAAAGGAACGTTCTGCCACAGTGTCTTTGAACAGTTCGTACACTGGGACCGAAATGAAGAGACTCAGGCCATGTTTCAGACCCTTGGTGCGGATGAAATCAAGGCGGCGAAGCGTCAGAAGATGGGGGAACTGGCCAGTCAGATCCTCGGTGAATGGCAGATCCGGAAGCCCCACCTGGCCAACATGGATCGCACCATCCGGGAATTGAACGCTATTTTAAACGGTTTTCTCGGTCTGTGGGAAAGCTTCCCTGCAGGAACGGTGGAAATGACCGAAATGAAGATCGAAGACCGGCCCATTGTGGCGGATAAGCTGCAGTGTCACGGAATTCCCGATCTGGTCATGAAGTTTGACGGAAAAGGAATTGCGGTTCTGGATTATAAGACCGGAAAAGAAGTAAAACATAAAGAAAATGATGTGGTCAGCTGTGTTCAGACGCTGCTGTACTGCATGATGCTTTCCCAAAAGGAATACAAGGGTCAGGCGCTGAGTACCACGTATCTGTATCCTCTTCCGCAGGAAAGTGTCAGCTGCAGATATGATCCTGCCGTGGAAACTGTGATCCGGCAGTTATTTACCAAAGCCATTGAGGCCATGGAGACCGGTGACGGATGGCTGGCAACCGACGGTAAAGACGGGGCGCTGGCCGATCCGGATAAAAATCCGGCCTGTGCATGGTGTAAGCTGAAAGGGTTCTGCACGAGAGATATGGATGTGGAAGAGCGTTTGTTTGAGGAGGAAGCCAGTGATGATGACAGATAAAGAAGCCAGAGAACGAATCGTCAGCAAAGAATCGCTGGGACGCAATATTTTCCTCAATGCGGGAGCGGGCTCCGGAAAGACTGAGAGTCTGGTGCGCCGGGTTCTGACTCTGATCGAAAACGGCAGTACGATGGATTCGATCGTGGCCATTACATTTACGAAAGAAGCGGCCCGCATGTTTTACGACCGTATCGGACGTGAATTGAAGAAAGCTGCGGAAGCGGCAACCGCCTCCGGCGAAATGGAACGGGCAAAGCTTCTGCGCGATGCGCTGTCTTCCATCGATCAGGCCTTTTTCGGGACCATCGACAGTTTTTGTCGTAAACTTCTGATGGAACATCCCCAGGAAGCCGGGATCAGTTCCCAGTTCATTCCTTTGGAACGTGAAGCAGAACAGGAAGCTTTCTGTATGGAGCTGTTTACGAATATGCAGCGTACGCAGAAGCCGCTGTCTCTTTGGAGCGAGTACAACGAATTGAGAGGATTCGGCGTGGGGACCGGGGACTTCCGGGAAATGATCATGACGGGATGGAGCGTTGCTTCGTTTTCGCTGGATCCTGGAACGAAACCCACACCGTGCGTCATTGATGATACATTTTACGATGAGTGTGAGCGGGAAGCTAAGTGGCTTGTGAAGTTCCTGGAACACTGTTTTGTGGGTGACAAAGCCAGCGGAACACCGTTTTCCAATGCGAATACGGAAAGTCTGGGAAAAATCAAGCGGGTACTGGGCTTTGATGAACGCGTGGCGGCATTCCGTGCAGTGGTCCAGTTGGATGAGTTCGTAGTGGGTCTTCCCAAGACAAAACAGCTGAAAGAACTGCAGGCCATGGCGGCGAACAATCCCGATTTAAAGCTGCGGCTGGAGAACATGGGACGTTTAGCAAAAACAGCGGCCCCGATTCTGGAAGCGTTCGGGAAAGATAAATATTATAAGAGCATTATATTCATCGATCATTTCTGTGAATACATCCGTGAAGAAATGGAAAACCGTGGACTTGCCACCTTTGACAGCTGTCTGATGGCTGCAGTGAAGATGCTTCGCATGGATTCTTGTCAGGGAGGAGCGCTGACCGCGTACATTCAGAACCGGTATCATCACTTCCTGGTGGATGAATATCAGGACACCAGCAGTTTACAGTCGGAACTGTTCTTCCGTCTGGCAGCGGAAACACTGGATGACGACTGGCGGAACATCAAACTGAAGCCTGGAGCCTTGTTCATCGTCGGTGATGAAAAGCAGGCAATCTACCGCTTCCGCGGCGGTGATGTGGACAATTATCAGGCGGTTCGGAAGCTGTTTGAGGACGATGACAGCTGTGATGTTCTCCAGTTATCCTGTAACTTCCGCTCCAGTCAGCCTGTGACCCAGTGGTTCAACGAAGTATTTTGCGATGACCGTTTTCTGGGGAAAGTATTTCCTGTCATTGAACCGTCGGACAAACAAAGCCGGTTCAGTGAACAGAAAGGTACCATCGATGGCGTATATACCTATCCGGTCATCGGTGTCAAGAGAGGAAGCCGCGGTTCAGCCGGTGTCGCCGGAAATGAAGAAGAGCAGGTGTTGAAGCTGGTCCGTGATCTTCTGGATAAGAGGATTTTCAAGTATGATCATAAGGAACAGAAGACATATACCGTTCCCATTACTTACAGTGATATTATGATCATCACAGCCAATAAACCCAGTCTGAAGCGGTATATCCAGCTGTTGTCACAGAACGGAATTCCTTACAGTGTTGCCGGCAACAGCCGCCTGGCAGGAAATCCGGTCTTGCCCATGATGGAACGACTGTTGCATGCGGCGTTACATCCGGAAGATAAATATATAAAGTATGAATGTCTTTTGAATCCGCCGTTCTCACTGAAGGAGAAGGAAATTTACCGGTATCTGAACGAAAGAAAGGGAACGGCTGCGGCCAGAGCCTTTGAACTTCTGGATATGGTGACGGAAAGAACCAGAAAGGACAGCCCGTCTGCACTGTTCTCTGAAATGATTCAGTGGCTTCAGTCCTGGCGCTGGCTGGACGTGACCGAAGGCGACAGTATGGATACGCTGTACTACGGACTGGAGTTGGTCCGCTCGGAAGAAGCTGCCGGTAAGCTACGCAATGCAGAGGAACTTCTCGTCTTTATGGAAGAGCAGCTGCGAAACGGCGGCTACGAGTATGAAATGGCCACAGAAGAACGCAGCCGTGGGATCAAGCTTCTGAACCTTCACAAATCTAAGGGGTTGGAAGCTCCTGTGGTGATTTTGGCAGATGCCAAGAGACCTGCGGATCACGATGTGGATCTCTGCAGAGATTTCTCCACCAGAACGGCTTATATCGGAAGCATCAGTAAGAGCAATGAATTTGGCCGGAAGATGAACGAAATCGTAGGGACGCCCCAGTTTAAGGGACAGACCGATGCGGAAGCAGAACAGCTCCGGAAGGAAAAGATCCGCCTCCGTTATGTGGCGGCTACCCGTGCGGAAAATGTACTTCTGATCCCGGAATATTATGAAAACCTGGGAACCAACGGAATCCCCACCGCAGGAAGCCGCGATGATGGCCGCTGGGATGACTACCTGAAAGCTTCGGGCAGCAGCGTGAAAGAGTATCCTTTGTCTCTGATACCGGCTGCAGCTGCAGGGGCTTCCGGACAGGACATCATGATGATATCTCCTTTCGAAGGTGTATTCTCCGGAGAAAAGAGTTATGAGACTCTGAATCCCAGTAAGGTCCAGTTGAAGGAAGCTCCGGGCGAATCTGCAGATCAGGAGTGTGAACCTGTGAAAATGGCCATGGGAGATGATGTTGGTGCTGACGGTTCTGACGACACTGTAAAAGTGAAAACTCCGGAAAACTGGAGAAGCGTTCCAGCCACCGTCCTGGGAACGGCAGTACACCGGCTGATGCAGGCCATGATGGACCGCAGAGATCAGATGGCAGAGGAAGGGCATTGGAATTCTGTTGCTGACGCCATTCTGGCTGAGGAAGAGGTGGAAGAGGAAGTCCACGGTGCGGCTTCTGAAATTCTGAAAGCTGTGGCAAAATCCATGTGCGCCGGGGGCTATGATCAGACGGCAGACCTGGTGGAACGGGCCAAGTGTCCGTGGATTCCGGACGAGCTTCCGAAGGATCTTTTGAAAGAACTGAGAACAGCGGATGAGGTCTATACCGAATTACCGTTCTCTCTGTATTTACCGGCACAGGATCCAATGCTGAAGGATCTGGCGGAATCTCTGGAAATCCGTGTTGATTCTGACGGTTTTATCAACGGAATCATGGACTTGATTTATTGTAAGAACGGTCAGTGGATCGTCTGTGACTATAAGACCAATTACAGTCGTTCCGGTCTGTACGGTCATTATGAAGGACAGCTGCTGCTGTACCGGCAGATCGCGAAGAAGCTTCTGGAACTTCCGGAACTTCCGCAGGCCTATCTGTACCATATTCCCTGTAAAACAGCGCAGGAATAGAGGCGCCGAAGGCGCCGGTTGCCGGAAATAAAATAAAAATGAAAACATCGTGTGAAATCAATTTGCGCGATGTTTTTCTTTTTTTGTCAAACCTCCGGAAAGCGGCGGTGGCGGGTCGGGTAAAGTGGAAGTACAAAAGATGCATGGGAGAAAGGAATGTGGTTATGACGAAGAAACTGAGTGCAGAGAAATGGATCGAAGCTTGTAAAAAAATAATCGCTGTGGAAGATCCGGAAGGACTTCGGAACGTATTGAAATATTTGGACGATGCAGAAAGTTATCTGGTATTTCATGCCAGGGAAGAACTGCTGCAGTTTGTGGTTGATACGCGGGCGTTGGGAGTGATGCGGGTGCTCCTGGAACATGAGCAGTTTGAAATGATGGGAATACAGCTGGTTCAGATGGCTTTAGAAAAAAACGATCCGGAGATTCTGGAACTGGCGCTGGAGTATACCAACCCCAATGCTCTGGTCTATGATGCCGTCCGTGAAGATGAAGAACAGCCGTCGGAACGGTATCATCCGGGAATGTATTGCGAAGGAATCAATTATTTCGTCACAGCCGAACCTCTGGGTGTTTGTGCGATCCGCGGAAAAAAGGAACTGGCCGAGATTTTATTGAAACACGGAGCACGTCCGGAGGGAGCAGTTGCGGAAGATATCATGGAGAAGAAAACTACCTATCTGCGGCCACTGACGTTTTCGAGGCTGGAAATTGTTGTACGCAGAGAAGGCGATGGAGCATATTACAATGAACGGTGTGAGGGATTACGGAGACTTCCGCCCTGGGCGTACGGAATGTTCTGTAAAGATCCGGAAGCAGCGGAATTTTTCCTCGGACTGGGAGAAGACCGGTACACGATGGAGCTGGCCATGGCTGTAACACTGGTACAAAGCGGAGAAATCATCCGCATTTTACAGAAAAAGAAACCGAAGCTTATGGCGGCGATAGAGCCAAAATATATTTTGCGCAGATTTCAGCCGGAAGTGGTAAAACAATATTTTTCCACGGGACGTGAGATTCCGGAAAATGCAATACAGCTGATAGGTCAATATATCTTTGATGAATATGATTTGACGGAAGTGGTGGATGAACCGGGACCGTTGGAATTTCGGGAGGACGATTTTGTCGAAACGCTGAAATATTTACTGAACAACGGATACCGGCTGACGAAGGATGACTTGGAAATTCTGACATTCTGGATGGTAATGTTTCGCAGCGAGCGGCTGTTGCAGATCCTCAAGGGAAAAATCCCTGCAGAAATGGACGTTTCTGCGTGGCTGAATGCACTTCCTGTGGACGGGAAAAACAGGGGGTTTGTGGAGAAACTGGTGAAGAACGGTGTGAGATTCCGCTGTGTTCTGGGACCCGGGTTTAAATGTTACCGGAATTATCAATACATGGAACTGGCACGGTTGTTCAAACTGGTGAAGTTTGAACGTCACGATCCTGAAATGCTGGATCAACTGTCCATATCGGCGCTGTTTTCCAGAAGTAAAAAGGCGATGGCTCTCCTTTGGAAAGAAGGCCTGATCAACGAGAAAAATCTTTCTCAGGCCGTAAAACTGATTTGTGACCTGCAACTGACGGAACTGTATGAGTTTTCAGCGGAGCTTGCCGGAACGTCGGGAGGAAGTGAGGTACGATATGAACTTTAAAATTGACAGGATCCGTGATGCCAATGAGGCGGCAATGCGGATTTCAGAGAATATCAGCAACAACCGGTGGAAGGAAGTCCTGCGTGCTGTGGAGGAGTGGCCGGAACTGCTCTTTTGGAACCGTATTGAGGCCAATCAGGCGGGATGTTTGTTTATAAGAATCTGGGAAGAGGACCGCTGGGCCGGCAGGGATTGCGTCAGAGTTCTGTTAAAGAAACCGGAACTGCTGAAGAAACTGTCCATTCCCAACTATGGCAATTCCACATTTTCATTTCGCAATGCGGAATACTGGGTGTCCGGTCCTCTGACCGGGATTCTGGCAGGTGCCGGGGAGACGGAACTTCTGGAAGAGGTTTTGAAGGCCGGGCTGAATGTGGATGGATGGACGGAAGGCGGCTGGTATGAGGGGAAGGATGGTCTCTATCACTTTGAGAACCAGGCTGGCTGTTCCATTTACAGACAGGATACGCGACGGTATCACAACCGGCCGCAATACCCGTCGGTCCGACAGAATGAAACGACACCTCTTCTGATCGCAATCCTGCGGGAAGATGTGGAAATGGTACAGCTTTTGGTTCGCTATGGTGCCACGTTCGTTCCTGACAGCGAATTGTGTCAGAGCTATTTGAAAGAACTGGATTCGTGGACGATTCGCGACTTGTTGAAAGAAACATATGGCGGAGGTGGAAAATGACAGGAGACATGGACCGTGATTATGAAACGATGGTGGAACGGGGACAGATCCCGGAACTGTTTACGATGGTGAGAGAGAATCTTGAAATTCTGGCAGACAGTCAGGAGTTTTCGAACCGGGGTCCGCTTCTGACAAGGGTCATGGAAAAATACCCGCAGTTATGTAAAAAGCTTCTTTTGGACCTGGTCCGCGGAGAACAGAGTGAGCGCATGGTACGCATGTTGGAGACTTTGTCTCTTCCTTTTGAGTTTTCCTGGAATGAGTGCAGATGTTATGTAAATGGTAACATCCTGTTTTATGCGGTTTGGACCGGGGCTTACGATTTGGTTAAGGAGTTATTACGCCGGGGAATGGATCCCGATGGAACGAGCCGGGATATCTATATTACGAAAAAAGGAGAATATCTGACTCCCCACAGCAGATGGGGAAAGATGAAATGCCGTCAGAACAGAAATACGTTTTCTTCGTACACCGTATGGGGAGATGATCCCTGGGGGATTATGGACGAGGGGAATACGGCCTATCTTATTACGCCGCTGTTTCTTGCAGAGCTGACGGAAGACCGGGAAATGGCTGTGTTATTGAGAGAGCACGGTGCGTGTCCTATGCCGTCCAGAGAAAAAATGTGGGAAGATGCAAAAGCTCCGGAAAACGGCGGAAGTGTCTTTGGTAATCTGTAAACAGAAAGATCGATACAGGAGGAATCAACGATGAATATTAAAGAAGCAAAGAATTGTCTGAAAGATGCGATCCGCTTTTATCTTTTAAAAAATGAAGACGGGACATATAAGATCCCCATCAACCGTCAGCGTCCTCTGGCGATGATCGGACCGGCCGGCGTTGGAAAGACCGATGTGGCGCGTCAGGCAGCGGAAGAGATGGGGGTGAACTTCCTGTCTTATACGATTACTCACCACACGAGACAGAGCATCATGGGACTTCCCAGACTGTCGGTGAGAGAATATGAAGGCCAGGAATACCATGTAACTGATTACACCATGAGTGAAATAATTTCCGAGATCCATGAAACGATCAAGCGTACCGGAAAGAAGGAAGGCGTCCTGTTTCTGGATGAATTCAATTGTGCATCTGAGACGATTGCGCCGCTGATGCTCCAGTTCCTCCAGAATAAGACCTTTGGACCTCACAAAGTACCGGAAGGCTGGGTCATCGTTCTGGCCGGAAATCCTCCGGAATACAATAAGTCGGTTAAGGAGATCGACGTGGTGACCAGAGACCGTATCCGCCAGATCAATGTGGAACCGTCCTTTGACGTGTGGGAAGAATACGCCATCAATAAAAACGTACATCCGTCGATCCTGGCCTATCTGTCCCAGAACCGCGGCCATTTTTATCATTTTTCTTCCAGCGGACTTCAGAAACAGATGGTCACTGCCAGAGGATGGGAAGAATTGTCCCAGATCATCGATTTGTCCGAATCTCTGGGAACGGAAGTGGATGCTGACCTCGTTCAGCAGTATCTGGCCTGTGAAAAAATCTGCCACAGTTTCGTAAATTATTACAATGTATTTTCCAAAATTGCAACCCAGGATGAGTTGGAAACGATCCTTCAGGGAAATGCAGAGGATAAGCTGAAGAAGCGTTTTGCCAACAAGAGTTTCGATATCCGCTGCGCGGTGATCTGGATGTTAAGCGCCAGATTACAGAAGGATATCATGGAATATTGTAAGCTGACCAATACCTGCGATAAGCTTCACGTTATCCTTAAGAAGGTGGATTCGGCCCAGCCTCTGGGAGAACAGCTGAAAGAACGGAACGTTTTCGGTGAGGATATCGACGGCTGGTATCGTCCCGAACCGGATAAGGACCCTGCGGTGGAGCTGGCTCTGAAAAAATTCCGGTCCATGGCCCGTGGACAGAACAGTAAGGATGCCTTCGAAAAAATCAAAAAAGCCTTTTTCGCCATGGCAGGTGAACGTGAAACCCTTCGTGACCGTGCCAACGGTGAAATCACTCACGTTCTGGATTTTATCAGCGAAGTGTTCGGTGAAAACAGCGAGATGGAGATCCTGTTAAATTCCCTCAACACCAGTGAAAATGCCATTCGTCTCATGACGGAAACGGGAAATCCCACGTATCTCAATTATAAGAAAATCATCTTCGGCGATTTGTCCAAAGCAGCACTAACAAAGAAGGTCAAGAAGGAGGCATAGCATATGTACGTAATGTATGACATTATGGAGATCCTGCGTCAGGTGATCCAGTTACTGATCCTGATGGGATGTGGAGTGGGTGTTGTTTTTCTGATTATGGTTTTGAAAGATCTTCAGAAATTCCTGAACCGGGCGGCGGACCTGGGGATCCAGTCCATGGAGAAGCTGTGCAGTGAAATCGACCATTTGGACGATATGATCGACGTTGTGAGTGAATCAGATAAGGAGTAAGAAAATCATGGGGAAAAATGACCGCGACAGTCTGGCCGGGGAAATCTTGAGGTACAGCCGACAGGCGCTTCTGAAGCAATGGCCCTATTTGGGACCGCTTCTGTTCCGCCTTCAGCTGCGCCCTCTGGAAGAGGTCTGGATTATGGGAAGCAACGGTGAATATTTGTTTTACAATGCGGACGATGTGATCGCATTGTATAAAGAAGACTCCTCACAGATCCCGAAAATAATGATTCACGTTCTCGGACACTGTATGCTACAGCATGTGGAACGGAGAAACGGCCGGGAACATGAATTGTACGATACGGCCAGTGATCTGGCAGTCTTTCAGTTGATTGAACGACTCCCTGGAGGAAAAAGTTACGTTGGAACATCGCAGGTTCGAAATGAAGTCAAAGAAGTGCTTCCGGATCGGGAGCATATCAGTGCAGAGACATTGTATACCAGCGGTATGAAGGATGAGACGCTGAAACGGAATTACGAATCCGTCAGCCATTACGTCCGCCGGGATGACCACACATTTTGGGGAAAGAAAATGGAATCTCCGGGGAATGGCCCGGAAACGGGTTCGGCTTTTTCCTGGAAAATGGCCATGGCTCAGACGGTGGAAGAATATCAGAAGTATTTGAATGGTCAGGGACGGTATCAGGGATATGGACGCGGTGACTGGACGGAACTGCTGGAATTGAACAAAGAAGAGGAACACATTTCTTATGACGAACTGCTGCGCCGTTTTACAGCCCCCGTGGAAACTATGCGTCTCGATATGGATTCGATGGATCTGGCCTGGTACGTAACGGGTCTGAATCTATACGGAGATCTTCCCATTGTGGAATATAATGAGTACCGCGATATGAACTTGGTGGAGACGTTTATCATCGCCATCGACACGTCGGGATCGTGCTGTGGATCGACACTGAACAACTTCCTGGTCCAGACGAAAAAAGTGGTGGAAGATATGGAACTGGGCGGACGAAAGTTCCTGCTCCGTATGATTCAGTGTGATTATGGAATTCAGGAAGAAACGGAAATCCGCACGGTAGAAGAATTTAACCAGTATATTTCCCAATTCCGGATGATGGGAGGAGGCGGGACAAGTTTCGTTCCCGTCTTCCGCAGGGTAGATCAGCTGGTGGCGGAGGAAGAAGGCTATGAAAAGCTGAAGGGATTTATGTATTTCTCCGATGGCTTCGGGGATTTCCCCAATCAGGCTACTCCGTACGAAACCGTTTTCGTGATTCCGGAAGAGGAGCTGGAGTATGGCCCCGCGATTCCTGACTGGGTGACCGTGGCCTGTCTGAAAGAACAGAGCCTGGAAATCGGTGCTGCATAAAACTCATAAAAAACTCCGGATCGTCAGGTCCGGAGTTTTCGTTTTGTTTAGTTCTGATCGTATAACGCCAGCCCTGCATTGAGGTTATTGCGTACTGTTTCAGCCAGATGATCCGGCTTCAGGACGCAGGCTTCGGTGCAATGCTGGGTGGCCCAGAGGGCAACCCCCTTCGGGTTGGCTACAAAGCGCAATTCGATCCACTGGTCGGATTCGCCTGTTTTGGGATCCACAAAGCTGCTGGGGAAAATCATAAAGTTTTTTCCGAAAGCATCTACGGCATTGTTCAGACGCGTTCTGCGGATGCGGAGAACGATTTCTTCCTTGGACCCACCATACATGACAGGGTTTTCGTCGCGATATCTGGCCGGGTTAATATCAAAGGTCAGAGCCGGACATTTTTCCAGAACAGTCATACTGCGGATCCGGTCCACACGGAATACGATAAAATCTTCCGTTTCACGACCGATGGACTTTCCAATCAGATAGTAGTAACCGTTGGACCAAACGAAAAAGGCGGGGTGGATCCTCTGTTGACTGCGCTTTTCGAAATCCAGCTCATAAACAGAAGCAGAAACCTTTTTTGTGGTGTACTGGTAATAGTCAAAGGAAATACAGCGATGTTGTTTCAGGGCTTTCATCACTGTGTCGATGCTGTTGATGATGTCCTGTGCCCGCTGGTTATCGTCCAGCTTATAAGGATAACCATCATCTTTGACATTGGTGATAATGTGATGCTGCGGATCGTTGGCCAGCCGGTTCAAGTCTTCCAGAAGGACTTTGGTCTGGCCCATGGTCAGCATTGTGAAAGAGCTGATGGCATCAGCCAGCATCTTGACTTCCGCCTTGGTGACGTTGGGAAGAACCTTATAATAAAATTTTGCACCGGGGCGGGCATCTTTCGAATTGTCTTCGTTTTCGCCGCTGGCATCCAGTTCATCCAGATAATCGTTATATAAAATGTACTCCTTCTTCTGATGGATGTATTTTTCCAGAACGAAATCGAAGATAGAGTTATATTTCTCGGTTTCGTTTTCCAGAATCGTCAGAGCTTTTGTGACAGTGTCTTTGGAAAGAACCCCTTCACCGTAACGACGTTCCAGACGGGTCAGCAGGTCTGTAGCAGTGAAATATTCTTCCTCACCGAAACTTTTCAAACAGACCGCGATGCGCGACAGCGTCAGCATAGAATCGCTGAGGATCGCATTATCGTTTCTGTCTTCCGTCAATTGTACCTTTCCCTTTGTTTGAGCCATAATGTCCTCCCGTGATGAATGTTACTAATATTCATTATATCATATTTTCTTTGATTCTGCCCCGGATCCGAAATATTTTCAAATTTGCGGAACCTCCGGAAAACAGCGGTGGAGAAGTCATTATACTAAAACCGTAATGAATAACAGGAGGTCCGATATGTTTAGCAGAAAAAACGACAGATCGTTTGAACCGTTATACAGTTTTAACAGAAGAAAAACCCAGGCATTGATGGATGCCGTTGACAGAGAAGATCATGAAAGAATCAGAGCACTGTTTACGAAAAGAAAATTTGAATATGACGGCGAAGCCCGAAAGGATCGCGTGGATAACGTTTTGGTACCGCAATACGCCTATCAGAATGGGAAAATCGATGCGCTTATGACGATGCTGCAATGTGGAGTTGATCCGGGAGATCATCCTTACTATATGGGGATTTCCCTTGTGGAAGATCTGATTCTGGAAGGAAATCTGGAGTTGCTGGAACGAGTGCTACCCTACGTGAAAGAACCAGACTGCAGCCATATTTTTGAGTACGGTGACAAACAGATCAAAACCACATATTTCGGATTGTGCGCCTATTTGGGAAAAATCAGCGAAGCTGAAATGTTAATGAAGGCAGGGGCTTTGCCCGGGCCACGGTCGACGAAAGAGGCTTTGGAACTGAATGCGGATTGTGCGGGGACGTATGATGGCTCGTTTAATATCCGATTACGCGACGGCAGATCCGGTGCACGATATTACAGGGTCTGGAAAAAACAGAATTTGGAGCCGTGGCAGTTTTCTCTCCTCTGCGGGGACAAGGAAGCTACATATTGGTTTTTGAAGCAGGGACGCTCAGAAATTACCAGCGGATTAAAGGAACTGGTTCTTCAAATCAGGGAGAAAGACATTTTGGAACTGCTCCAAAGGGAGTATCCGGAATTGATGAGTGAAGTGTTCAAGAACAATAATGCGGCGGAGATCATCGCTGCAGGGAACGCAGAACTGCTGAAATCTGTCGATCTTCGGGATGCAGATGTGACTTTGCTTGGAAGAAACTGTGGAGATGAGAGTGAACTCCTGCACTGCTATGACGTGCTGAAAGCACGTTTGCCGCGGGAACTGACAATGGAAGAGAAGTGTCATCTGGTGAAACTGATGCTGCAATACCGCAGTATACCGATGGTTGAAATCTGCGAAAAAGAATGGGCAACGGAAAGCGGACCATGCGATATTTCGGAATGGGCGGTATTGATTCCGAAAACAGGACCGGGTGAAAAAGAGTTTGTAAAAGTGCTGACTGAGTCGAAGCTGCGACTGGTGATCCGTCCGGAACATCCTGTATTCGATGAAATGAATCATTATTTCGACCCGGATACAGGGGTATATCAGAATCTTCGCTGTTTTGATCATATGAGGAATCTGACGGTATTTGAACGGGTGGTGGATGTCCTGCCACCGCAGGAAAGCGAAGAATTTCTTCCATTTACGAAAAGAATATTACAAATCGGGAAAAAGGGAGCCTTTGACCGACTGGTCAAGTGGGGACTGATCTGCGAAGCGAATTTGCCGGCCGTTTCGGAATATATTCTGGAAAAGGGACTGGATCAGTACTACGATCAGACCATTGCCAAAGGAGAAAACAGGGGAAATCAAAAAACGTACGATCTGTAGAAAGGAGCGGGGGTATGTGTAGAGGAAAGACTCAGGAAAAAATCATCCATATGATGACACCGGATGGACCGGTGGTGATCCGGTATATGCAAAGAGATGCCGATACTGAGGAAGCGTTGAAGAAGAAACTGGAAGGACAGCCGCATCTGGAACAGTGCAGAACGTTGATGGGGGAAGGAGCCTCTCAAAAGGTGGCTTTGATTTGTGAGACGATTCGCCAGGGCCTGGATTCTTGTCATACGGTGGTGGATATCCTGGGATTGAAACATGACCGGAAAGAAAATAAGAATTCTAAAGGAAGACAAGCTTCAGGAACAGAGGAGACCGACGATGATTTGAAAGCCTTTTTCGATGAGTTGGAAATCGAATGGGATGACGATGTGGAAGAAGCACCGAAAGCGGTGGGAACGAAACCCGAAAGTGATGAGCAGGAAAAGGATCTCGTTGAGTCGTTATGCAGTGATCCTTCCAATTTTGTGATTTTTTCCGAAAAGGATATCGATGACGGAGCTTGCAACGATCTTGGTGAAACGATGGAGAAGATGATGGGAAAGAAGCGGGCCGGTCTGGCACCACAGGCTTGCGCGGCTCTGATCGTGAAGTGCGACGGAATCACAGCACTTTCCGAAGAAACCATCGAATTTGTTCTCAGCCAGGAAGAAAAGCCTGTGATTCTGGTGATTCCAAGAAACAAGGTGAATCATCAGAAAATCGACCGCCTGCTTTTTGAAGGCGGATTTGAGATCGTGGAGACCACAGCACCTTCTGATGAGTATTTGGAAGAGCGATTCCGGGAAATCGTGAAGCAGATGGGGTATGAAATCCATGAAGCCGTGGATGTGAAAGGAACGATCCGGGTGTTGAAAAGGGAACGCGGTCACAAGTTTGGTGAAGGAGACCTGGAGCTTCTGGCAAAGGCGGCGCTGAAACGCCACCATCAGGAACACAAAACCGGTAATTGTCTCACCGACATTTCCACGCCTCATTATACGACGGGAAAATCTACGGGAAGAACAATGCTGGATAAAATCGTGGGACTGGAAAATGTGAAAACCATCATTGAAACAGAAATCAACCGCCAGGCGTATCGCAGTTATTTAATGGAAGAGCTGAATCGCAGCGGCGATGTGATTGACGATTATATTCCCTGCAGAAATATGGCTTTCTGTGGAAATCCCGGGACCTGTAAGACCACCATGGCCAGAGCTATGGCCGCCCGCATGGGTGAGCTTGGCGTCACAAATGGGACTTTTCTGGAAGTGAGCAGAGAACATCTGGTGGGACGTTATATGGGTGAGACCTCTTTGAAGGTGGCCGGTATTTTCGAAAAAGCCAGGGGAGGTGTTTTGTTCATCGACGAAGCTGGTTCGCTGGCAGGAGACGGATCTGACCGCTACAGTGAAGAAGCAGTATCTGCCATCGTCCGTCACATGGAAAATGAGCGCGATACCGTCGTAATTTTCGCTACTTATAAAGATGATATGGAACGTCTGATGGCGGTCAACGAGGGACTTCGTTCCCGAATCGGGCGGATGGTCCACTTTGCGGATTACACACCGGAACAGCTGACGGAAATTTTCTGTTCCATGGCTTCTTCCCGGGGATATCACGTGGAAAAAGGAGCTGAGGCGCTGCTGACTGATTATTTCGAGAAGGCTGCGGAACGAAAGGATTTCGGCGCGGGTCGTGAGGCCAGACGTCTTTTGGATCAGACGGAAGGCCAAATGGCAAACTTAGCCATGCGCAGTGGTTTCTCCGGCGCGCAGCTTCGCCTTTTGACCATTCAGGTCATCAGCGAGGCCGCAGGGATCCTCCTGGGTGAAACGAAAGAAAAGCGCAGAGCCATCGGTTTCGCTCCCCGACCGGCAATGTGATTTTGCATTGTCGAATCGGGTCGAAGTATGGTAGGATAGGGGTATCTGAATAAAGAGGTGAAATGCATGACAAAACAGGAACGACTGGAGCTATTGAAACAGCGTCTGGAAGAAATGAAGAAATATGAAAACGAACTCCATGCACAGGGAATTCAGTATGTGGCCGGTGTGGATGAAGTGGGCCGTGGCCCGCTGGCGGGACCGGTGGTTACTGCAGCTGTCATTCTCCCTGCGGATTTTGAAGTTCTGGGCGTGGATGATTCCAAAAAGCTGTCGGAGAAAAAGCGTGAAGAATTGTTCGATATCATCAGAGAAAAAGCAATCTGTTATTCCATCGGTATGAACGATGAAAAGCGCATCGATGAAATCAATATCCTGGAAGCCACGAAGGAGGCCATGGGAAAGGCCATCAAAGGACTGGAGATCCAACCGGAACATATTCTGATCGACGCACTGACATTGAAGGATGTGGACATCCCTCAGACGGGGATCGTGAAGGGAGATGCCACAAGCGTGTCCATCGCGGCAGCTTCCATCCTGGCCAAGGTGACAAGAGACCGGATGATGGTAGAATATGAGGACACCTATCCCGGTTATGGCTTCGCTCAGAATAAGGGATACGGTACCAAAGCTCATTATGAGGGCCTGGATAAGTACGGGATCACACCCATTCACCGCCGCTCTTTCCTGGTGAAATATCTGTCGGCGAAAAACCAGTAATTCTCAGCATTCTCACATGGTTTTGTATCGAAACGGGGTTGACATGACCCCGTTTTTTGATAAAATAAAGTGTAATCGTTCTGAAACGAACAACTGAATACGCGCGATGAAAAAGAGGAGTAGTCGAACGATACCGGGAGAAGAGAAAAGATCCGTGGCTGAGAGGTCTTACCGGTCCCTGTCGATGAAGGTTGCTTTGGAGCGCATCATCAAATGAGTGCCTCTGTTTTTGCAGAGGAATCAAGGTGGTACCGCGGAAATATCCGTCCTTGAAGGCAAGAGCCTTTCAGGACGGTTTTAAGTTTTTTGGGCAATCCGCGAAGCGGTTGCCGCGGCGGGCGCGGACCCGCCGATGTCAAATCAGAAAGGAACAAGGATCAATGGAAAAGAATTTAGCGAAGACATATAGTCCGAAAGACTTTGAAGATCGCATCTATCAGTCCTGGGAAGAAAACAAGGCGTTCCATGCAGAAGTGGATGAAAACAAGAAACCCTTCACCATCGTAATGCCGCCTCCCAACATCACCGGTCAGCTGCACATGGGCCACGCTCTGGACCAGACTCTGCAGGACGTTCTGACCCGCTGGAAGAGAATGCAGGGTTACAGCGCTCTGTGGCTCCCCGGCACCGACCACGCAAGTATCGCTACCGAAGTTAAGGTAGTAGAAAAGATCCGTGCAGAAGAAGGAAAGTCCAAGGAAGACCTGGGACGTGAAGAATTCCTGAAGAGAGCATGGGCTTGGAAAGAAGAATTCGGCGGAAGAATCAACAAGCAGATCCGTAAGCTGGGATCCTCCTGTGACTGGGACCGTGAACGTTTCACCATGGACGAGGGCTGCAACAAGGCTGTTGTGGAACACTTCATCCGCCTGTACAACAAGGGCCTGATCTACAAGGGTAACAGAATCATCAACTGGTGCCCCGTTTGTGGGACTTCCCTGTCTGACGCAGAAGTAGAACACGAAGATAAGCCGGGTAAGTACTGGTACTTCAGATATCCTGCTGCTGACGGCGGCGAAGGTATCGTAGTAGCTACCTCCCGTCCGGAAACCATGTTCGGGGATGTGGCCATTGCTGTACATCCCAGTGACGAACGTTACAAGGATATGGTTGGTACCAATGTGATCCTGCCGCTGGTGGGAAGAGAAATTCCTATCATCGCTGACCAGTATCCCGATCCGGAAAAGGGTACCGGTGCTGTAAAGATCACTCCGTCCCACGACCCCAACGACTTCGAAGTTGGTCAGAGACACAATCTGGAGCAGCTCTGCTGCATCAACCCCGACGCTACCATGACCGACATGGCCGGTAAGTACGCTGGTATGGACCGCTACGAATGTCGTAAGGCTTGGGTCAAGGATCTGGAAGAAGCAGGTTACCTGGTTCAGATCGAAGAAAAAGTCATTCCCTCCGGTGAATGTTACAGATGTCACAATGTCATCGAACCCATGATCTCCGACCAGTGGTTCGTTGCCATGGAAGAACTGGCAAAGCCCGCCATTGAAGTTGCTAAGAACGGCGAACTGACTCACGTTCCCGATCGTTTTGAAAAGATTTACCTGCACTGGCTGGAAGAAATCCGCGACTGGTGTACTTCCCGTCAGCTGTGGTGGGGTCACAGAATCCCGGCGTACTACTGCGACAAGTGCGGTGAAATGGTGGTAGCTGCAGAAATGCCGGAAGTTTGTCCGAAGTGCGGCGACACCCACTTCCACCAGGACGAAGACGTTCTGGATACCTGGTTCAGCTCCGCTCTGTGGCCGTTCTCCACTCTGGGTTGGCCGGAAAAGACCAAGGATCTGTAATACTTCTATCCCACCGACGTTCTGGTTACCGGTTATGACATCATCTTCTTCTGGGTTGTAAGAATGGTATTCTCCGGTCTGGAAGAAATGGGCGAATCCCCGTTCAAGTACGTTTACGTACACGGTCTGGTTCGTGACGCAGAAGGCCGCAAGATGTCCAAGTCTCTGGGCAACGGTATCGACCCGCTGGAAATCATCGATCAGTACGGTGCTGACGCGCTGAGATTTATGCTGCTGTCCGGTATCACCGCCGGTAACGATATGAGATTCAAGATGGACAAGCTGGAATCCGCAAGAAACTTCGCGAACAAGCTGTGGAACGCATCCAGATTCACCATCATGAACCTGCAGGACGAAGAAGGTAACTTCAGAGCGATGGCTGACGGTTCCGAAGGCGCTGAAAAGCTGGCTCTGAAGGATGAAGATAAGTGGATCCTGTCCACCATCAACGATGCTGTGGCTGAAATCACTGCAAATCTGGATAAGTTCGAACTGTCCCTGGCTGCTCAGAAGATCTACGATCTGATCTGGAACGAATTCTGCGACTGGTACATCGAACTGGTAAAGGCAAGATTATACGGAACTGATGAAGAAGACAAGAAGGTAGCCCGCTACGTTCTGGTCAAGGCTCTGAAGGATATGCTGAAGCTGTTACATCCCTTCATGCCGTTCATCACCGAAGAAATCTGGAGCTACCTGCCCCAGGAAGGTAACACCGAAGCGTTCCTGATGAAGGAAAGCTGGCCGGTATACACCGAAGCTCTGAAGTTCGAAGAAGAAGAAGCGAAGTTGAAAACTGCGATGGATGCCATCCGTTCCATCCGTAACATCCGTGCGGAAGCTGACGCTGCTCCTTCCAGAAAGCTGACTGCCGTGATCCTGGCTTCCGGTAAGGAAGCTGGCTTCATGAAGGATACCCAGCACTTCCTGAAGAACATTGCCAATGTTCAGGAAATCACCTTCATCGACTCCAAGGATCAGGTTCCTGACGAAGTTATGTCCGCAGTAATGAACAATGTGGAAATCTATGTTCCGCTGGATGACCTGTTGGACTACAAGGCAGAACTGGAACGTCTGAAGAAGGAAAAGACCAGACTGGAAGGCGAAGTAAAGAGAACTGCCGGTAAGCTGAACAACGCTGGTTTCGTAGCGAAGGCTCCGGAAGCTGTTGTCAACGCAGAACGCGAAAAGCTGGCCAAGTATGAAGATATGCTGGCTAAGATCATCGAACGTATTCCTGTCGTTGAAGCAAAGGTAAAATAACGAAGGTACAATAATATGACGTATGAAAAGACCCTGGAGAGGATCCATAGCTTTTATGCCTTTGGAAAGAAACCGGGTCTGGAACGCATAACGGAATTGATGAGAATTCTGGGGAATCCCCAGGATTCTCTTTCCATTATTCACGTTGCCGGGACCAACGGCAAAGGATCGGTCTGTGCTTATCTGTACAATGTGCTGGAACAGGCCGGGTATGCCTGTGGAATGTACACCTCTCCCTATATTGAGAAATTCACAGAACGGATTCAGTTTCATGGAGCACAGATTCCGGAAGCTACGCTTTGCGAAATTGCGGAACGCGTGTTTAAGGCGGCGGAGGATATGCAAAACCGCGGCTTTGAAGAGCCCACGGAGTTTGATATTATCACGGCAATCGCCTTCGTCTACTACGCGGAAGTGAAGGCGGATTTCGTGGTTTTGGAAGTAGGCCTTGGCGGCCGGTGCGATGCTACAAATGTGGTCAAACATCCTCTGGCCACGGTCATCACCTCCATTTCGCTGGATCATACCGCTGTCCTGGGAAATACGCCGGAGGCGATTGCCCGGGAAAAGGCTGGGATCATCAAACCGGGAGTGCCGATGATTTTTTCGGTGAAAGATGAGGCTGCGTGTCAGGCGGTTCGGGAGATTTCCGTTCAGAAGAAGCCGGCAGCACCTCTGTACGATGTACCGGAAATGATGGAACAGAAAAGAATAACACTTTCCAACGTCAAAAAACAGTTGGGAGGCTATTGTTTCGATATCGATATTTTGGGGTATCAATATAAAAATATCGAATTGAGTATGACGGGATATCATCAGGTGGAAAACGCTGCTTGTGCACTGACTACACTGGAAGTACTCAGGAACAGAGGAATTGTGAATATCAATGACAATGCGGTTCTCCGGGGAATGAAGCTGGCTGTTCAGCCGGGACGGTTTGAAATTGTAGCGGAATGTCCTCCGGTGATTTTGGATGGTGCTCACAACCAGGATGGTGTACGGTCACTGACAAGATCTCTTCTGGAGCATTTCACCGGAAAGAGGGTACTGCTGGTGATGGGAGTACTGAGAGATAAAGCGGTGGAAGATATTCTTGTGGAATTGAAACCGCTGTTGGGACCGCTGCAGATATCCTGTGTGGCAACGGAGCCGGACAATCCGCGAAAAATGGGGGCGGAGGAATTGGCTTCGGCGATGAAAACAGTGCTGAACGGCGCTGAAAACTATCGCAGTGTGATTCGATGGGAAGATGCTCTGACTTTGGTAAAATCCGAAGCCAGGGAGTACGATGCCGTGGTTTTCTGCGGGTCGCTGTATCTGATTGGATCGATACGGGAAGGATGGAGAAGAGATTATGAGGAGTGTAATACTGGTATACAATCCTAGAGCCGGAAACGGTGTGATCAAGAATCATCTGGATTTCATTTTCTGTAAATTTCAGGATGCGGGCTATACGGTGATTCCTGTCAGAGGTGCAAGGCCGGATCAGTTGGATCCTGTCCTGAAGGAAGCTGATGCAATGAAAGTGGAACGGATCATTGCGGCCGGGGGTGACGGAACCATCAACCAGGTGGTAAACGCCATGGTAAGAAATGATATTCATGTTCCGCTGGCGATTTTTCCGGTGGGAACAGCCAATGATTTTGCGTATTATTTTAGTATCCCCGGCGAAGTGGAGCACATGGTGGATATTGCTTTGGGCGATCATTTACAGAACGTGGATATCGGTTGTCTCAATGGACAATATTTCATCAATGTGGCAGCCATGGGCTGCCTGGTGGATCTGTCGCAGAGGACCGATCCCAACCTAAAGAGTACATTAGGTGTACTGGCTTATTATCTTCAGGGGATGGTGGAACTTCCGAATCTGAGACCCATCACCATGCGATTTGAAAGTGAAGAGTTCACCGGAGAGGAAAAGGTGTACTTTGCACTGGTCATGAACGGAAAATCCGCCGGAAGCTTTAAACATCTGGCAACGCCGGCCGAAGTGGACGATGGAAAGATGGATGTTCTTCTGTTCAAAGAAACACCGGTGAAAGATTTCCCTCAGCTGGCGCTCAGTATTCTGACGGATCAGCATAGAGACAATAAAAACGTCATGTATTTCCAGACATCTCACATTAAGATCGATACCGACGAGGAAATCGGAGTGGATGTGGATGGTGAAACGGGAGGATCGTTCCCGCTGGATATTCAGGTGGTTCCGAGAAGACTTCAGATTTTAACTGCTGTGAATCAGGGGAAAAGAGATCCTGAAAAGACGGACCGCTACGAGCAGTTGGAAGAAATCCTGTACGGACGCGGAATCCTCATGAGAAAATAAAAAGAAGGTGCTGTTTGATTGAAACGGCACCTTTTTCTGTTGGGGAGGATACTTGTCCTCAGGAACGGAAATCGGGTATAATAAACATATGACACTACTTCGGGAGGACGAATCTGTATGAAATTCTTGCATTTATCCGATCTTCATCTGGGAAAACGCGTCAATGAATTTTCCATGATCGAAGACCAGGAATATATTTTAAATCAGATATTGGAAATTGCAGACCGGGAACAGGTAGGATCGGTGCTGATCGCAGGGGATGTGTATGACAAGCCGATTCCGCCGGTGGAAGCGGTCCGGTTATTGGATCAATTCCTGGTGGAACTGGGAAAGCGTCATCTGCATACGTTTCTCATCAGCGGCAACCACGATTCCGTTCAGCGTCTTTCCTTTGGGAGCCGTCTTCTGACGGCCGGCGGATTATACATTGCTCCGGAATATGATGGAACGATGAAGCCTGTCGTACTGAGCGATGAATTCGGGGAAATCGATGTGTATATGCTGCCTTTTGTCAAACCGCCTCACGTTCGTCGATTTTTTGCTGAAGAAGAAATCGGGGATTACTCCGATGCGGTCAGAATTGCGTTGAGTTCTACAACCAAAGACCCGAAGCGTCGCAGTATTCTTCTGTCACATCAGTTTGTTACCGGGGCAAGCCGCTGTGAATCGGAAGAAGTATCGGTGGGTGGACTGGACAATGTGGACGCGTCGGTGTATCAGGGATTTGACTATGTGGCTCTTGGACACATTCACGGACCGCAGAATCTTACCGCAGGGGAAGAGCCCGCCGGAGGCGGGCGGTTGCCGCGGATCCGGTATTGCGGAACACCTCTGAAATATTCATTTTCCGAGTGTGGTCACGAAAAGTCGGTGACTATCGTGGAAATGAAAGAAAAGGGAACGACGGAAGTGCGTACAGTTCCGCTGACCCCGATGCGCGATATGCGACAAATCCGTGGAACATATCTGGAAGTGACTTCCAGGGAGTTTTACCGTGAATTCGATCAGAATGATTACATTCAGGTGACGCTGACCGATGAGGAGGATGTCCCCGATGCCATGGGAAAGCTGCGTATCATCTATCCGAATCTGATGAAAATGAACTATGATAACAAGCGAACACAGCAGGAACAGGCTGTAGAGGGTGCGCAGAAGGTGGAACAGAAGACACCGCTGCAGCTGTTTGAAGAATTGTATCAGCTGCAGAACAATCAGGAAATGACGAGCGAACAGAGAGAAGCGTCTTTCGCGTTGATCGAAAAAATCTGGGAGGGTGAAGTATGAAACCGGTACGTTTGACTATCAGCGCCTTCGGGCCCTATGCAGGAGAAACGACGCTGGATCTGGGACAACTGGGTGACCAGGGGATCTACCTGATCACAGGAGATACCGGAGCCGGGAAGACCACGATTTTTGATGCGATTACCTTCGCTTTGTACGGAGAAGCCAGCGGAAACAACCGTGATGCGTCGATGCTTCGCAGTAAATATGCTGCGCAGGATACACCCACATTCGTGGATCTGACGTTTTTATATGCGGATAAGGAATACCGCGTTCGTAGAAATCCAGAGTATTTGAGACCGAAAAAACGCGGAGGCGGATCCGGGGAAGTTTTGACGAAAGAAAAGGCTGAGGCAGAACTTCATCTTGCCAATGGTGAGGTGGTTACCGGATCGAAGACAGTGACGGAAAAGATCGAAGAATTGATTGGACTTTCAAGACATCAGTTCTCCCAAATTGCAATGATTGCGCAGGGGGATTTTTTGAAGCTGCTGTTGGCTCCAACGACAGAACGTGCCAAAATATTCCGGGATATTTTCAACACGGGACCGTATTTGAAATTCCAGGACAAGCTGAAAGAAAAGGCGTCAGAATCGAAACAAAACTATGAAGATATCCAGAAAAGCACCCGTCAGTATATTTCGGGAGTAAGATGTGCAGAGGACAGTATCTGGATGGAAGAAGTCAAGCGGCTGAAGGTAAAACCTGAACTGTATTCCGCTGCGGAGGTCAGAGAGCGAATCGGAAGCGTTGTCGATGAAGATCGGACGCGATTGGATAAAATCGAAGCGATCCGGGAGGAACGGACGAAACGTCAGGTAGCCGTAAATCAGATGTTGGGAAAGGCCAGAGAGCAGGGAAAGGCGCTTCGTCAAAAGACGGAAGCGGAAGAACTGCTTCCCAGGATGAACGAGAAGCTGGAAGGAGTGGAGAAACAATACCGGACAGAAGTGGAAAAGGGTCCGGAACGGGAACTGCTTTCCCGGGATATTCTTTTGGAAGAACAGAAACTGAAAGAGTATGGGGAACTGGAGCTGCTTCTGGAAAAAGAAAAGAATCTTGGACAGAGACTGTCATCGGTGAGAAAGACGATCGAGGACAGTACGGAGATCGTGGAACAGTCAGAAACAAAGCTGAAACGTCTGGAAGAAGAGCTGTCTGGTTTGGAAAACGCGGATACATTGCATCAAAAGGCCGTTCTGGAACAGGAACAATGCACGAAACGCATGAATGATTTGAGCCAGCTGGGCCGTTCGCTGAAGCGCTGGAAGCTGGAGCAGAGGGCTCTGAAACAAATTCAGGATGCTTATTATACAGCGAATGTGGAGTATGGTCTGAAGAAAGCGGAGTACGATTCTATGGAACAGGCGTACTTCAATGAACAGGCTGGTATTCTTGCACAACAGCTAAAAGACGGTCATCCGTGTCCTGTCTGCGGTGCAACGGACCATCCCGCACCGGCCGTACTGGCGGAAGGAGCTCCGGATCAAGAGGCATTGGAACGTCAGAAAGAACGGGTGGAACAGGCGAGGAACGAGGTGGATCGCATCAGTCGTGAATCCGGCCAGAAATCAGGCGCGGTTGCAACGATGAAGAAGCAGATCGAAGCGGATTCGGAAGTACTGCTGCAGATGAAAGGAACGAAAGAAGAAATTCAAGCAGCACTGGACGATGCCTGGAAGTCGGCCGACGATCGAAAAAAAGCACTGGAGACAGAAGAAAAACTTCAGAAGCAGAGATGTTACAGACGAAACGATATCAAAACGCAGATCCCGGAACTGCAGCAGAAGCAGAAAGCCGCGATCGAAGCGAAATCTTCTGCGCAGCAGAAGGTTGCCGCGATGGAAGCGGAACGAGATGGACTGACCGGACAAATCGAGAGCCGGAGAGCAGTGCTGACGTATCAGGACCAAAAACAGGCGGAAGACCACATCCGCAGCCTGAAGATGAAAAAGAAAACCATGGAAGAGGCTTTGGAACAGGCCAGAAGCACTGTGGAAAATCACAAACGCAAGATCGAAGGCTTGGAGAGCACGATCCGCACATTGAACGAACAGCTGGCTTCCGCAGAAATGCTGGATGAGGAGAACCTGGAACAGGAAAACCAGGCTTTGGATGTGGAACTGAAGAGCCTGGCCGGAAACATCACAGAGATTTCCGGGCGTGTCTCCGAAAACCGCAGAACACTGGCTCATCTGGAACGTCAGGAAAAAGAGCAGGATGAAGCAGAACGTCAATACGTATTGTGGAGAGGCCTGTCTCAGACGGCCAATGGAAACGTGGGCGGAAAAGAGAAAATCATGCTGGAAACCTACGTGCAAATGGCTTATTTCGACAGGATCTTACAGCGTGCAAACCGACGTTTCTTAGTGATGAGCGGCGGGCAGTATGAACTGGTCCGCATAAAAGAAAGCGATAACCGTCAAAGTCAAAGCGGTCTGGAGCTGGATGTGGTGGACCACTACAATGGTTCTGTCAGAAGCGTCAAGACGCTGTCAGGGGGAGAATCTTTCATGGCGTCGCTGTCGCTGGCCCTGGGGCTTTCCGATGAAATCCAGTCCTCAGCCGGAGGGATCCGCTTGGAAACCATGTTTGTGGATGAAGGATTTGGATCGCTGGATGAAGAAGCGCTGAACCAGGCCATGAAGGCTCTGGGCGGCCTGGCGGAAGGAAACCGCCTTGTGGGGATCATCTCCCATGTAGCGGAACTGAAGGAACGCATCGACAAACAGATCGTTGTCACCAAAGAAAAGAGCGGAGGAAGCCGCGTAACAATCAATTTGTAACACAAAAGAACGGTATTCATATACTAATTCTGAAATGTAATATCTTTGACCGGTAAAGGAGGTAACTACTATGAGTTGTTTCGGTGGACGCTTCTCGCCGGACCTCTTTCAGAATTGCTGCAACGCAAACGACATGTGTCAGTTTGACGGGGATCTGAGCCACGTGGTTTCAGAGCCGATTTATGTGCAGAAGGTGTATGATGCCGTTCTCTTTCATTTACAGGGGATCAAGACGGTCACGAACCAGACCTTCTCCCCGGCAATTCCCAGAGGCCACAGGCTGAAGCGGATCGTTGATATTCGCTGCAGAAA
This sequence comes from Bacillota bacterium, assembly GCA_017472365.1. GTDB lineage: Bacteria > Bacillota > Clostridia > Peptostreptococcales > Anaerovoracaceae > RGIG446. The sequence continues at coordinate 7,512 of JAFUQN010000030.1, read as the reverse complement.
GTTCTTCAATCCCCAGAATACGGGAGATCCCAACAATCTGAAGCTGAATATCAATACGACGATCTCCGGCGCGACCTTTGTTCAGAACGCCAACGGCGAGGACATTGTGGTCGTAGGTCCGGACGGTACTTATTCAGAAAAACTGATTTACGCGGATACATCGGCCTGTGATGAGCGGGGCCGGGGTACACCGCTGTTCGGTACGCAGAACATTGCGGTAACGGGAGATGTTCAGGTGGAAATCGACCTGTTATTATGCGACCGCTATGACCATGAAATTCCGTTTACGGTGTGCGCGAAGGTGAATATCGCGCAGGCGGCGAATCCCATGACGCTGACCAATTTCTTCGAGCTGTGCATGCCGTCATCCATAGACACCGCCCATCTTCCACGGTTTACGGAATTCTGCAACCCGGCCTGCGAGACCCGGCTGGCCACCAATAATCTGGGCCGGGATCTGACCGTATGTCCCGACGGGACCATCAAAGCGAACCTGATCATTGCGCTGTGCATTACCTGCGAAAAGAAGCTGCTCGTTCCGGTACAGCTGTGTGTTCTCTCCACAGGTTTCGTTCAGCTGAGCGCGGTGAATAACGTGGCGTGTGAAGAATTCCCCAATCTGTACCCGCGCCAGACCCAGTCGCAGTTCAGCGATGCCGTGGACGATGGATGCGATTGTGACCACGATCATGGATGCGATCCCTGTGGGCCGCCGGAGCCTTGCGACCCCTGCGATGACTTCGACGACTGCCTTCCGTATCCGCCCCAGCCGCCGCGACCGCCCAAACCGCAGCCGAGAAACCACAGATAAGAGTTGAAAGCCCGCTACGGCGGGCTTTTTCTGTGAAGAAAAGTTCACAGAAAAAGGGATTGATTTTCCTTTGACAGAGTATATAATATACTTTGTTAGCACTCCGAATTAGTGAGTGCTAAATCAGAAGGGAGAACTACCATGGAAAAAATGCAGTTTAAAGCAGAGTCCAAACGCTTATTGGACCTGATGATCAATTCGATCTACACACATAAGGAGATTTTTTTAAGAGAGTTGATCTCCAATGGCAGTGATGCCATCGATAAGTTATATTACAAGTCTCTGTCCAGCGATCACACAGGACTTTCCAGAGAAGACTTTGGAATTTTACTGGAAGTGAATGAAGACGCCCGTACTCTGACCATCTCCGACAATGGAATCGGTATGACAAAGGACGAACTGGAATCCAATCTGGGTACCATTGCCAAGAGCGGTTCTCTGGCGTTCAAAAAGGAACAGGCGGCGAAGGAAGGCGATGAAGGTGCGGATGGTGACGCGGAGATCGACATCATCGGTCAGTTCGGTGTCGGATTCTATTCTGCGTTCATGGTTGCGGACAAGGTGACGGTGATTACCAAGGCCTTTGGCGAAGAACAGGGCTGGAAGTGGGAAAGCGAAGGCGCTGACGGGTACACTATTGAAGAAGCAGAAAAGGATGGTCACGGTACCGAAATCATCCTGACTTTGAAAGATAATACGGATGACGAAAATTATGATGAATTCCTGAATGAATATAAGATTCGTGGACTGATCAAGAAATACTCGGATTATATCCGATATCCGATCCGCATGATGGTGGAAAAGACCAGAATGGTGGAACCTGCGGAAGATGCGCAGGAAGATGCAAAACCGGAATATGAAAGTTATCGGGAACTGGAAACTCTGAATAGCATGGTTCCTCTTTGGAAGAAGTCCAAGAGCGAACTGACAGAAGAGGATTACAACAACTTCTACAAGGAAAAGTTCTATGATTTCAAGGATCCGGCTAAGGTAATCCACACCAGTGTGGAAGGGATGGTCAGCTACACGGCGCTGATGTACATTCCCGGTGTAGCTCCCTACAATTATTACAGTAAGGATTTCGAAAAGGGGTTACAGCTCTATTCTTCCGGCGTTATGATCATGGATAAGTGCGCTGATCTGTTACCGGACTGTTTCAGTTTCGTAAAGGGACTGGTGGATTCTCAGGATCTGAGCCTGAACATCTCCAGAGAAATGCTGCAGCACGACCGCCAGCTGAAGGCGATTGCCAGCCGTTTGGAAAAGAAGATCCAAAGTGAGCTGCTGTCGCTGCAGAAAAATGACAGAGAAAAGTACGATGAATTCTTTAAGAACTTTGGTCTCCAGCTGAAGTACGGCGTTTACGAAGGATACGGAGTGAAAAAGGATTTGTTGAAAGATCTCCTGATGTTCTATTCCTCCACTGAAAAGAAGCTGGTAACACTGAAGGAATACGTGGATCGCATGAGACCGGATCAGACCAGTATCTATTACGCTTGTGGCGAAACCGTGGAACGCATTGACAAGCTTCCTCAGACAGAACTTTTGAAGGACAAGGGGTTTGAAATCCTGTATCTCACCGACAATGTGGATGAATTCGCATTGAAGATGATGATGACCTATGAAGAAAAGGAATTCAAGTCTGTGGCTGACGAAGATCTGGATATCGCTCAGACCGAAGAGGAAAAGGAAGCAGCGCAGAAACAGGCGGAAGAAAACAAGGACCTGCTGGAGCTGATGAAGGAAGCTCTCGGTGACAAGGTGACGGAAGTTCGTTTGTCCAACCGACTGAAGTCCCATCCGGTTTGTATCACCAGCGGCAGCGATATGTCTTTGGAAATGGAAAAGATCCTGGCAACCATGCCTGGCGGCGATGGTTCCTTCAAGGCGGACAAGATTCTGGAAATCAATGCTTCCCATCCGATTCTGGAAGCTCTGAAGAAGGCCAAGGAAACTGACGCAGACAAGGTAAAGCTGTATACTCAGTTGCTCTACAATCAGGCCCTTCTGATCGAAGGCATGAATGTGGAGGATCCGGTGGAATTCTCCAACGCAATTTGCTCCTTAATGATTTAACATTGAAAAATGAGGCACTCTGCGATATGATAGACTCATATCACGGAGGTGCCTCATGTTTTTTGAAACGAAAGATCTGATCATTCGTCCGTCTGTGTGGGCGGATCTGGAATATTTTAATGTATGGGAACGGGATCCTGCGGTAACCGAATTTTTCTCCATCCGCGACGGACAGACCATGGAGGAGTGTGCAAAGAAGTTCATCGCTGACGAAGAAAATCCCGATGCGCAGCAGTTTACCATCTGCTGGAAGACGGACACGCCGGAAGGCGTGGTTGCCGGAGAACCCATTGGACGTATCGTACTGGCGGATATTATTGAAGGCTGGAAAGCGGAGCTGTGGCGCATTTATATCGCCGATACAAAGCTGCGTGGGAAGGGTCTGGGAAAGCAGGCCATGAAGGCCATCATGAGTTACTGCTTCGAAATTCTGGATCTGGAACGCATGTATCTGGACCACTATACCGGAAATCCTGCCAGTCATATGTATCTGTCTTTGGGATTCCAGTACGAAGGGGTTCTAAGAAAGAACTGCAGGAAGAATGGTATTTTATATGACGTTCATTTGATGTCCATGCTGAGAGGCGAATACGAGGCTCTGACGAAGGATGACGAATGAGGAACTTTGGGGGTTGTGGAACTGCAGTCCCCGGAGTATAATAACAAGAGTAGATAATTTTAGACAATTAGGTTATCGCAGGTGCCCGGCCTCAGGTCGGGAGAATAGGGAAGCCGGGTGAAAAGCCCGCACGGTCGCGCCGCTGTAAAGGAAGAGCCGCATTTAAAAGATCACTGTGGAAATACGGGAAGATAAAATGCGACGATGAGGCCTGAGTCAGAAGACCTGCCTGTCGATATTGTAATTGCATTTTCTTACGGACGATGGGAAAGTGTAATGTAGAAACGTCAAATCATTTGCGGACGTTTTTCATGCGCTGTTCTCTCGGACAGCGCTGCTTTATTTTTTGGCGGCGCGGAAAGGGGAGGAACAAATGAACAAGAAAGTATGGAGCTTATTCTTAGTACTGGCTCTGGTGTTGAGCGTTTTCTGCGGCTGCAGCGGTGGAGAAGCGGAACAGGGCGGAACTGAAACAGGTGGCGAAGCTGCCATCGTGGTGACCGACCAGAAGGACCGTGTCATTGAGCTGGATGCACCGGCGACGAGAGTAGTTGCCTTAACGGCATCGGACTGCGAAATCATCTATGCGCTGGGCGCGGAAGAAACGCTTGTGGGCAGAGGGGAATATTGTACTTACCCGGCAGAAGTGACCGAGGTGACTATGGTGGCCTCCGGATCGGAAACCAACCTGGAGCAGATTATTGCACTGGCTCCCCAGGTGGTCCTGATGAATGAAATGGACCAGACGGAGGAACAGGTCAACGCTCTGGAAAACGCAGGGATCCGCGTGGTGGTCAACGATGCCAATAACATCGAAGAAACTTACGAATCCATTGAAATCATCGGCGCCATCGTGGGTAAGGACGCGGAAGCGAAAGCAATGGTGGATGGAATGAAGAGCGCCTTCGCGGAAATGGAAGCCAACAAAGCGGCCGGCGAGGGAAAGACTGTGTATTTCGAAGTGTCTCCGCTGGAATATGGCCTCTGGACCGCAGGAGCCAATACCTTCATGGACGAAGTGGCCAATATGATGGGCCTGACCAATATCTTTGGTGATGTGGACGGATGGGTGCAGGTTTCCGAAGAGCAGGTCCTCCAGAGAGATCCGGATTATATTGTTACCATAGCTATGTACTTCGGTGAAGGCATGACCCCGGTGGAAGAGATCCTGAGCCGTTCCGGCTGGACCAACGTGACCGCTGTTAAAAACAACGCTATTTTAAATTTACAGAACGACGAACTGTCCCGTCCCGGTCCCAGACTGGTGGACGGTGCGCAGTTATTATTCGATATGATCACAGAGGAGTAATGGATGAAACGACGAGCTGACGGCTTTGGAATAACTGAATATCTGGTGTTCACCGTCATTACTGCCGCGGTTTTCATGGTATGTACCTGTGTGGGAAGTGTCAATATCGCGTTAAGCGATGTAATCGAATCTCTTCGTCTGGCACTGAACGGCGGAGAGATCCCTGCAGCGATTTACGGAACGTACAACATTCTGATCCGCGTTCGCCTTCCCCGCGTCATCTGCGTGGCGCTGGTGGGTGCGGCATTGTCTTTGGCCGGGGGAGCCATGCAGGGGCTGTTGAAGAACCCTCTGGCAGACGGTTCCACTCTGGGCGTATCCTCAGGGGCTTCGCTGGGGGCGGTGATTGCCATCGCTTTTGGAATCCAGATTCCGGGGCTGGCCATGGGCGGTACCATGGTCATGGCAATCGCTTTCGCGTTTCTGTCGCTGCTTCTGATCCTGTCGCTGGCGTACAAGCTGGACGCGACTTTGTCCACCAGCACGATCATCTTAATTGGGGTGATTTACTCCATGTTCACCTCCAGTTTGATCAATTTGGTGATTACCTTCGCCGGTGAAAAGGTGCGGAATATTACGTTCTGGACCATGGGTTCCCTTCAGGGAAGCACTTACACCAATGCGCTGGTGATGTTTGGTGCACTTTTGGTGTTTGGCGGATTGATTTTACTGAAGGCGGGAGAATTGAACGCTTTTGCGGTGGGAGAAGACAACGCCAGAAACGTGGGCGTGGATGTGAAGACGGTGAAGATGATTGTTTTGATCTCCATTTCTGCACTGATCGGTGTCTGTGTCTCCATCGGCGGTACCATCGGATTTGTGGGCCTTGTTACGCCGCACATGACCAGAATGGTGGTGGGACCAAACCATAAGAAATTATTACCGGCATCCATGTTTTCGGGAGCCTGCTTCCTGATGCTGTCGGATCTGGCAGCGCGTATTTTACTGCGTCCTCTGGATCTTCCCATCGGGGTCATCACCTCCTTCATCGGATCGCTGGCCTTTATTGCGATTTTCTATTCGTCCAGAAAGGGGAAGTAAGGTATGAAACAAGACAATGCGATGCTCCGGGTGGACGATTTGACCGTTCGCTACGGATCTCATGTTACGGTGGATCACGTTAGCTTTTCCGTGGAGCCGGGTCAGTGGCTGATGATCATCGGTCCCAATGGCGCCGGAAAGTCCACCATCATCAATGCTATTTCCCAGGGAATCAAATACGAAGGTAATTGTTATTACGAAGGTCGGGATCTGGCCAAGTGCAAGCCCCGGGAACGGGCTCGTGATCTGGGAGTTTTATCTCAGAACCATTTTGTAGGCTATGACTTCACCGTGGAAGAAGTGATCCGCATGGGACGCTACGCCTACGCACCGAAGATGTTCTCTCAGGAACGCGATAAGGACGGCACGGCATTAGTGGAAGCGGCTATCGAAAAGACGGGGATGGAGCCGTACCTGAAACAGTCGGTCCTGACGCTTTCCGGTGGGGAACTGCAGAGAACCTTTTTGGCCCAGCTGTTCGCCCAGAATCCCAGACTGTTGTTACTGGACGAGCCCACGAACCATCTGGATCTGATCTATCAGAAACAGACTTTTGCGCTGATCAACGAGTGGCTGAAGGAAGAAGGACGCGCGGTGGTCTCCGTGGTCCACGACCTGAGCCTGGCCAAGGCCTACGGGACCCACGCCATGCTGATGCAGAAGGGTCGTGTACAGGCCATGGGAACAATTGAAGATGTCATGAATCCTGAATTGCTGAATGCTACATACAACATGGACGTGTATCAGTGGATGGGGGAGATGTACAGTCAGTGGAAATAAGAAAACACCCCATAAGGGGTGTTTTGTTTTTGATCTTGCGACGGGGGAGAGGCGCGGAGCGCCGGTTGCCGGGGATACCAGCGAGGCGTAGAGACGTGGAGCACCGACTAGGTCAAATTTTTAGAGGAAAAACAGCAAAATTGGAGGTTTTTCTCTAAAAAACGGGCAAGTCGGTAGCCGTAATAAGCCAGTAGCTGCAATAAGTTGGGAACCGGTTTAAGCAGACAAAAACTGCCGTCCAGTGTTGATCTGGGCGGCAGTTTGCTTTTCAGTTGAGATATCTTATTGATTTAATTCAAATACGAAGTATCATCATCCATCATAGGGTTGTCCAAATCCACGAGGCCATCGGCATAAGCCTGGTCGGGATCGTTGTCGGCCAGTTCCAGGGCATCAGCCCCGCCGCCGTCATATTCGTCGCCGTAAGCAGCCCGCATGGCTTCATTGATGGTCATGGAGTATTCTTCAGGTTCATAACCGAGACAGTCTTCGAAGTCATAGTCGTAAGCGTCACCTCCAAGAGCCTCCATTCTGGAAATGGCAATCGCTTCGCTCAACGAAACGCGGGAACGTTCTCCAGTGTCCATGTTCTTCACCAGAACTTCGCCTTCCAGGGCGTACCAGTTGCGGAAGCGGTACAGCTCATCGATGAAAGGACGACGGCCGTCTTCTTCGTCGATCTGGCGGGCCAGCCCCAGAAGAGACTTGCGGATCTCATCCATCAGCGTATGGATTTCCACGGTGGAATCGGGCATATGCTCCGTGATATCGGTGAAGTAGTTTTTCAGAAGATCCAGCATGGTTTCAGATGTAACCAGGGACAGAACCTGATAGAAACCATCGTAATCCACGTCCTCTTCCAGTTCCACCAGGTCG
>JAFUQN010000029.1 GCA_017472365.1 Bacillota bacterium | reverse complement strand
TCCAGAGGACTTACATCTAAGACACGCCATGATCACCGCTGCCTTGCAGACCGGCTTACGTGGGTCCCTTTGCCCGTGTCTGGCCTGGACTTTCAACCACAGACCTGGATGGCTTCATCATCCGCTCTTTTTCTATTTTATCCGCAAAAAACTATTTGTCAAACGATTTTCTACAAAACCGAGAAACTCATTGCGCTGACTGGTGCGCTGCCGCGGCAAAGGCCAACAGTGTCACATCTTTGGCTCCGGCCCGGCGCAATACCGACGCACAGGCCTCTGCAGTACTTCCCGTGGTGACGATATCGTCCACCAGAATCATGTGCTTTCCCGAAAGCGGCAACCGTCCGCTGACCGCGGCCGGTTCTCTCCACGCGAAGGCTCCCGACACGTTCTGATTTCGCTGTTCCTCCGACATGTTCTTCATGGCGGCGGTCTTCCGCGTACGCTCCAGACATTCCACACAAGGAATCCTCAGGGAACGAGCCACCTGTTCCGCCATCAGCTGAGCCTGGTCATAGCCGCGGATCCGTTTTTTCGCAGGATGCATCGGTACGAAAGTCACCAGATCCGCCGGGCTAATGATCGTTCCATCAAAGTCCCGTCCACGAAGTCCGAACCGATAACTCCGTTCTTCCTCTGCGAACCGTTCTGCCATCAGCTTCCCCAGGTTCTTACCCAGCCAGGGTTGACTCTTGTTCTTATACTTTCCGATGATTTCTTTGGATAATCCACCGTAAACTGTACAGGCCAGGACCCGGGAATAACTGCGTCCTTTCGCATCCTTCATCAGCGTTCCCCGTAAATTGTCCTCCGAAAACAAGTTGGTCAGACATTTCTCACACAGTCCCCAGCTGTCTGAGAATTCCCCGATGTCGTTACAAGCCATACAATACAAATTTTCCGGGTATACAGCCTGTGCCAGACCCTCTCCCAGCTCTCTCCAAAATCCCATTCAATTCCCCCGCTACAGATCCATCGCCAGATAATACTTCAACCGTGTTCCCAGACCGGAATACCGTTCAACGATGCGATTATTGTCCACCATATTGTTCATTCTGGCTTCAGATCCCACAAGAACCACCGCCTGCTTCGCACGGGTCACCGCTGTGTACAGCAGATTTCGCGTCGCGAGCATCGGCGGAAACCATGTCACCGGCATGATGATGATCGGGAATTCACTGCCCTGGCTTTTATGTACCGTGATTGCATATGCCAGTTCCACCTCATCTAACTGGCTGAATTCGTAGCACACATACTTGTTGTCATCAAACAACGCATACAGATACCCGTTTTCGGTGTCGATGCTCTGGATAAAGCCTACATCCCCGTTGAAGACCCCCTGGCCTTCCACCAAATCATCCAAACGCCGCCATGTCAGCTGATAGTTGTTCTTGATCTGCATGATTTTATCACCTTCACGGAAGGTACGTTCCCCATGCTTTCGTTCCCGCTTTTCCTGGGAAGGTGGATTCAGGATCGCCTGAAGCTCCTGGTTCAACTGATGCGTTCCCAAAAATCCCTTTCGTACCGGCGTCATCACCTGGATATCCTTAACGGGATCCAGTTCCGTATAGAAGTTCGGAAGACGTCGGATGTTCAGATCCTTAATGGTGGCCAGCATTTCCTTTTCATTTTCCGTCCGCAGCAGGAAGAAATCCTTTCCCTTCGCATTGACATCGGGATAACCTCCACTGTTGATGCGGTGGGCATTGACAACGATCATGCTCTCTCTGGCCTGTCGGAAAATTTCCGTCAGCTTGACCGCGTAAATTGCTTCGCTGTCAATGATATCACGCAGTACGTTGCCGGCACCGACGCTGGGCAGCTGATCCGCGTCACCGACGATGATCAGGCGCGTTCCCGGGCGGATTGCTGAAACCAGTCCGTTCATCAAAAGAATATCCACCATCGAAGCTTCATCAATAATGACCGCCTCATAGTCCAGTGGATCCTCTGCAGTCTTTCCGAACCGCATGGAATCTTCTCCTTCGGAATAATAATACTCCAAAAGCCGGTGGATCGTAGACGCCGGATACCCGGAAGTCTCAGAAATGCGCTTTGCCGCACGACCGGTGGGAGCGGCGATTGCCGCGTTGATCCCGACGCGCTTGAAGATGCGCATAATGGTATTCAATATCGTGGTTTTCCCGGTACCAGGGCCCCCGGTGATCACCGAAACCCCGTTCTGCAGCGATGAACTGACGGCAAACCGCTGTTCACCGGACAGTTCCAGTCCCGTTTCCGATTCGATGGAACGAATCAGGCGGTCCATTTCTTCCTCCGTGGCAATATGCGCAAGCGGAGCACCGTTCAGCTCCATCAGCTTCGCACAGACATTCTGTTCCGCCTTCCACAAGGCGATTGGATAAATCACGCTGCGACCTTCCAGCGTCTCCAAGTGAACGTCGCCTTCAAAGGCCATCTGCACCGTCATCTCATAGATATCATTGGCCGATACATCCAGGAACTCTGCCGTCTTTTCGCAAAACAGCTTCTGCGGAACAAACGTATGGCCTTCCCCGCCGTACGCCCAAAGTGCATATTCGATCCCGCTGCGGATACGGAACTCCGAATCCTTGGCGATCCCCAGCTTCTCTGCAATGGCGTCCGCTTTTTTGAATCCGATCCCGAAGATATCATCCACCAGTTGGTAAGGATTTTCCTCCACCGCACGGATGGTATCGCTTCCATAGACTTTGTACAGCTTCATCGCATACCCGGGCGAAATCCCGTATTGTTGGAAATACACGGTAATCTGCGCAAATTCCCGGTGCGCTTTATACGCCTCTGCAACGGATGTGGCCTTCGCCTCACCGATCCCGCTGATTTCCATCAGCCGCATGGGTGTTTCTTCAATGACCTTCAGTGTATCTTCACCGAAGCGTTTTACGATCAGTGCCGCCGTCTTTTTCCCGATTCCTTTCAGAAGACCGGATGACAAAAACGCCTCAATCCCTTCCACCGTACTGGGCATCTCTTCCGTGAACGCAGAAAAAGCGAACTGTTCTCCGTAGGTGGCATGATTTTTCCACACGCCCTCAAAAACGAAAGTACGTCCCTTTTCCGCATTGGGAAGATAACCCACAGCCACAAAATCCATTTCCGGATTCTCCACACCGATGACCGCGTAGCAATTCTCCTCATTGTAATATATCAGTTCTATGATCGTTCCTCTGACTCTCTCCATCCTGTTCCCCGTCTGTGTAAATTCAAGGCGGCGGTGTGATCCGCCGCCCCTGTAAGATTACTCCGTATCAGTGGTAGGTTTATATAACTTTCTGTTGTCCAACGTCCATACGCGGTCCGAGAATTCTCCCGGTCTTGTCGCAGCAAGTGCCGCTTCCATATCGAACATCTTGGCATCCATCATATCCAGATAGTGAAGCAGCTCTGCCTCCGGGAACAGCGGCTTCTTCGGGCTTCCGAATTCCGGTTCGTAATGATGTGTCAGGATCATGTGTTCCAGCATGATCGCTTTTTCCTTCGGGATCCCCAGTTCACCGGCCAGCCGGTCCACATACTTGACCCCCTGGACGAGATGTCCCAGCATCTGTCCTTCAAAGGAATATCCGGATGCGATCCCCAGCTCATTGGATTCGATTTCACGGATTTTTTCCATGTCATGAATGATGACGCCGCAAACCACCCAGTCACGCTTCAGGTTTTTATAAACAAGACAAGCACGTTCGCCCATATCGATCATTCTTTTCATGTGATATAACAGCCCGCCGTACTGGGAATGGTGGTTCTTGGTGGCCGCAGGATAATATAACAGCTGTTCTTTGTTTTCCTCCATCATCCGGCGGCTGATCGCTTTCAGATCCACGTCACTCATGGCCTCAACAGCCCGGCAGATATAATCGAACATATCCTGGGTCTTTTCCGGTGCAGCCTTGATGAAATCCCATAATTCCTGTTCATCCTGTTCCACCGCTTTGCGGATCCGCATGACGCGCAGCTGTCTCATCCCGTTCCATTCTGTAACACCGGCCTTGACCTTGATGATGTCCCCTTCCTTGATTTCGTTCAGTGCAGGTAGTTCCGCATCGGACACATCCCACTTCTTTGCCGTAATTTCTCCGGTACAGTCTCCCAGCATCAGATCCAGGTACTGCTTCTTATTGGCCCCCATTTTCACTGCAATGGACTTGACCATGAAGAAGTCCTGAAATTCTACGCCGGTTTCCAGATGATTTATATAAAATTCTTTCATAATTTCTCCTTTCGTGCGGCAATCGCCCGGCGTTCCGCCGGGCGGTTTCTCAGCCGTACCGCTCTCTCATTATATACCATTTTCGACCGGTATCGCAACAAAAGTCCATTCGGACCCATCCTGTTTTCTCCGACAGAATTCGACATTTTTCTCACACCGTTCCGTTGCCCTGACGATTTCTCTTTAAATTTTCTTCTTTTAGTTTCCAGTTTTTTGATATATAATATGAAATACATAATCCTGAATACATTCCAAGTCAGAAATACAAAGGAGATGTTTCCATGAATACACTGGGAATGATCCGGGTTGCCGCAGCAGCTCCGAAGCTGATGGTTGCCAACCCGAAGTATAACGTTGAAGAAATGATCCGCTGCATCGAACGCGTCCGTAACGACGATATCGCTGTGGTCCTGTTCCCCGAACTGGCTGTCACCGGTTCCACCTGCGGCGATCTGTTTTATCAGGACTTCCTGTACGAAAAGAATCTGGATGCTCTGAAGACTCTTGTAGAATCCACCCGCGGAAGTGCCCAGCTGGTCATCGTCGGTTTCTACCTGCGAATCGAAAACAAGCTGTATGACTGTGCCGCTCTGATCCAGGACGGTTCTGTCCGCGGCATCGTTCCGAAGATGTTCCCTGCCAATCACAGAGAACACTCCGACGGCAGATGGTTCGGATCCGGGATCTCCGTATCCAAAGTCCTTACCTCCGTCAAATTATTCGGTCAGGATGTACCCTTTGGACACCTGATTTTCTCTGATTCCGAAAATAACGTCCGTTTGGGGATCGAAGTCAGCGATGACTTGTGGGCTCCCATCACTCCCGGTACCCAGCTGGCGCTCAACGGCGCGCAGATCATCCTAAACCCCGCCGCAAACAACGACGCGGTAGGCCGCAGTGATTATCGTCGTCAGCTGATCTCCCATACCAGCGCATCGAACATCTGCGGCTACGTTTACGCATCTGCCGGTGTTACGGAATCCACCACCGACCTGGTGTTCAGCGGAGACTGTATAATCGCCGAAAACGGAACGATCCTGGCCCGTGCATCGGAATTTAACCGTGAATCCAACATCCTGTTCAACGAAATCGACTACCAGCGAATCGACCGCGAACGCGCTTCCGGTTCGGAGTTTGAAGCCTGTGCCGATGCCTTCGGAGATTCTCTGATGATCCAGACTGTGGAACTGGCTCCGCTTCCGGTCATGACCACCGAAGACAGCCTCCACAGATACTATGCGAAGAATCCCTTCGTTGACGATGATCCGGAACAGTTCCGCAAGAACTGCGAAAATATCTTCACGATCCAGGCTCATGCTCTGGCAAAGCGCCTGGAACATTCCCGTTCCAGAACCGCTGTCGTCGGCATCTCCGGCGGTCTCGATTCTACGCTGGCCCTGCTGGTTGCTGCTAAGACGTTTAAAATCCTTGGCCGCGATCCCAAGGATATCATCACCGTCACCATGCCTGGATTCGGTACGACAGATCATACGTATCAGAACGCTCTCACCATCATGAGAACACTGGGTACGACAATGAAGGAAGTATCCATCGTTCCTGCAGTTACCCGTCATTTCGAAGATATCGAACACGATATGTCGATCCACGATGTGACCTACGAAAATGCCCAGGCCCGCGAACGTACCCAGATCCTGATGGATATCGCCAATAAAAACGGCGGTCTCGTGGTCGGTACCGGTGACCTGTCGGAAGTAGCCCTTGGCTGGTCCACCTACAACGGCGACCACATGTCCATGTACGGTGTCAACTGCGGCGTTCCTAAGACTCTGGTGATCCACGTGATCCGCTGGCTCATGGACAACATCCTGTCCGGCGAAACGGAAGATCCCACCTTCTCCGAAGATAACACCGTTTTGAAGGATGCGCTTCAGGCCATCATGGATACGCCCATTTCTCCGGAGCTGCTGCCTCCCGACGAAAACGGTCAGATCGCCCAGAAGACAGAAGAAAAGGTCGGTCCCTACATCCTTCACGACTTCTTCGTCTATCATACCGTCCGCTACGGCATCGCCCCGAAAAAGATGCTGTATCTGGCGAAGAACGTCTTTGCCGGCGAATACGACGAAGAATACATCAAAAAGTGGCTGAAGGTATTCTACCGCCGTTTCTTCACCCAGCAGTTCAAACGCAGCTGCGTTCCCGACGGTCCGAAGGTCGGCTCTGTCGGCTTATCGCCCCGCGGCGACTGGAAAATGCCCAGCGATGCCGATGTGGCTCTGTGGCTGGATGAATTAGAATAACGAAAACAAAAATCCTCACGATTTCGTGTATCGTGAGGATTTTTTTATTGTTCTTTTTCTTTCCTTGTAAGCTCCGGCCATACTGTCAGCATCATCGTGGTAAAGCAGGCAATCCCTCCGATGAAGTTAGAAACCGGTTCTGCAGCGAAGGTCCCATAGACACCGAACCCCATACGAGGGAGAAGGAATGTCAGCGGTACAACAATGACCACTTTACGGAACAGTGAAAAGAAAATCGCCTTTTTCGATTTTCCCAAAGCGACGAAAACCGTCTGTCCCACAAACTGCAATGCCATCATGAAAAATCCGAAATAATACGTCCGCATGGCAGGGATCCCGATTTCAAACTGCTGCGGATCGCTACTGAACAGACTAATAAAAAACTGCGGAAATGTATGGACGATAAACCACATGACTGCTGTATAGCCGATGGTGGAAACCGCCATGAATTTGATGGCAGATTTAATCCGAGCATAATTTTTTGCTCCGTAATTATACGAAATCATGGGCTGTGCACTGTCAGTCAGCGCCAGTGCCGGCTGTGTGATTACCTCGCGGACCGTATTGACGATGGTCATAGCGCCTACATAAGGATCTCCGCCAAAGGTCTGGAGATTCGTATTACAGGAAATCTGCACCAGGCTGTTGGTTGCCGACATGGTGAATCCCGTGATCCCCAGCCCGCAGATTTTCCCTACGCGCGCTCCCTTCAACTTCAGATATCGTCTTTCCAGCCGGACAGGAGCTTTTGTTCCCGTCAAAAATCGTACGGTCCACAGCGCAGCCAGAAATTGCGCCGCCACAGTGGCGATTGCCGCGCCCCGTACTCCCAAACCGAATACAAAAATCAGGATCGGATCCAAAAGCGTGTTTGTCACCGCTCCGATTCCCACGGCAATCATTCCGGTACGTCCAAATCCCTGGGCATTGATAAACGAATTCATCCCCATGGTGATCATGACGAAGACACTTCCCAAAAGGTAGATGACCAGATACCCCTCTGCCAACGCATACGTTTCATCACTGGCCCCGAAAAGATACAGCATCGGCTTTCGAAAAACCAGACCCGTGACGGTCAGTGCCAGTCCCATATACAACAATAACGCGAAGCAGTTACCCATGACCGAGGCCGCTTCTTCATCATTTCCCCGGCCGCGTTCCATGGAGAACAGTGGAGGTCCGCCGATTCCGCAGAGATACGCAAACGCTGAAACCAACGTAATAATCGGCATACACACTCCCAGCGCCGTCATGGACAACGTCGCATTGTCAGGAATGTGACCGATGAAAAAACGGTCAACAATATTGTAACCCACATTTAAAAGCTGGGCAAATGTCATCGGAATCGCCAGGCTTACAATGCCTTTCACGACGCTCCCTTTTGAAAAATCACCCTTCGTTCCACCTGACTTCACAATTCTCACCCCAATATACGCAGCCTGTCTGCGTTTCTTCTGTCAGGCAGTTCTTACTTTTTCTTGGATGCAACGCCGCCCTGGATCACAGCACCCTGTTCTACCATCAGAGAACCCATGGTGATGTTTCCTTCGATCTGCGCTTTTTCCTTCAGAGTCAGATTTCCTGTTACGTCCAGATCGCCCTTAACATTACCACAGCAGGTAAAGTCTCCTGCAGTCACGTTACCAACCACAGCAGATCCTTCACTGAGCGTTACCTTTCCGGAGATCTTCACATCACCGGTGATAGTGCAGTTGCAGATGCACAGCTCCGATGCGATGACATTCCCCTGGAAGTCACAGCTGATCGTAACCGTTCCCTTAGCATCCACATCACCTTTGAAATGACCAGCGATTTCCACATTTCCCTGAGATACCAGCTTCCCTTCTACAGTAGTCCCTGCTGCGATATGAGTGACTCCAAATTCAGGTGCTTCGGAAACCACCGGTTCTTCTTCTGCAGATTCCGGTTCTTTCACATAATCAGCCAGCAGTTCATCGACAGTTTCTGCGATTTTTTCTTCCGCTTCCGGTTCTGCCGGTTTTTCTGTTGCAGGAGCCTTCCCTACACCAAACATGCTGTATACGGCCTCATTGAAATTATCCTTTTTCTTACTCATTGATGTTTCCTTCCTCGATCATTACATTATCGATATCCAAACAATACGGGTTTTATTTTTGAGGTCAGCCGGTCAAACGTAAACCCCTGTGCACTCAGCTGATCGATCATCGATACCAGTGATTCCACAGTTGTTGTTTTCGGCCGTGAATCATGCATCAGTACAATTCCCCGCGTTTCGCCCACCGCCGGGATGACCACATTATTCACGATCTGCGCTGCACTGGCTTTCTGACCAGTCGCATCGCCGCTGGATAAATTCCAATCGTACGGTACGAACCCGCGCCGCAGCATCTCTGCCTCAATTTCCTGATAAATATGCCTGTTGTACCCGTTGATACTGCCTCCCGGGAAGCGGAAAATCGAAGGTTCCACGCCGGTCGTTTCACGGATCAGACAAAAGAGTTTATACATATCGGCTAAATAGCCTTCTACCGATGAGTAGATTTCCGTATATCGGTGAGAATACGAATGCATGGCAATCGTATGGCCTTCGGCCACGATGTCTCTCATCCACTGCAGTTCCTGCTCTCCTGTTTTCCCGATCACGAAGAAGGTTGCTTTCACATCCTTTTCCTTCAGGATCTTCAGGATCTCCGGCGTTCGTTCCGACGGGCCGTCATCAAAGGTCAGATAGATTACTTTTTCCGGCTCCTCCGTCGCGCTCAGCGGCTCCGAAGCATAGAAATCGGGATACAATGTCTGATATCCCATCTCCTCCACAACCAGCTGTGCAGTTTCGATCTCCCGGTATTCTTTCAAAGCATCTTCCGCTTCTTTCAGTTCCGCACTGAGCTTTTCCTGCTGAACAAGAATCTGATCCAGCTGACGGCAGCGCTTCACCGCCACCACTGAAGGAATCAGGATCGCGATCACCACAGTAAGCAGAATCATGTTTTTAAAGAACCGCACACTGCCAAAATACGGCTCCTTCCGGAGTTCTTCGGCTTTATTTTCCTTATTTTCCGCCATTTTTCAACTCCTTCCGGTATTTTATGACATATAGAATTATTGTAACAAACTTAATTTACGAAAGGGGAATTCTGACAAAATCGTCAGTTTTCACTTTTTTAAGTGAAAAAAGATTATAATTTATGCACAAAACAGCTTATGAATTCGGCATTTATTATCAGACATATTGATTCAGGAAAGAAAGGATTGGAACTCTCGTGTACCGCATTTTAATCGTTGATCACGAACCGACTACAGTACGTATTTATGTCGATTTTCTTCAGGCGAAAGGTTGTTCCACGGATTTTACCTCCAACGCTGCCAGTACATTTCATATGATTTCCCAAAACAGCTACGATCTGATTCTTATGGAAACAAAATTACCTGATATCAGCGGCTTTGACCTCTGCAGTGAAATTTGTTCCAAAACCGATATCCCCGTTATTTTTTTAAGCCATTTCCATGACGATATGAACCAGCTTCAGGGCTTTTCTGCCGGCTGCAGCGACTTTATCTCTAAAGCATCTTCCCCTGAAGTCCTTTGGGCGCGTCTGGAAGCCCGCCTTTCCGTTTCCTTCTCCCACGGAGAAGTGATTCGCGAATTCCCGCCGCTGACACTGGATCTCCAGCGCCAGCGCGCCTTTATCCATGAAATGAACCTGCGTCTGACGCAGATCGAATTCTCCCTTTTGGCGCTGCTTTCTTCCCGTCCCGGAACCGTTTGGTCCGTAGAAGAATTGTATTCCGAAATCTGGGGTTCCAGCGGTCCTGCCGATCCTCAAATCGTCCAGGCACACCTTTCCCGTATGCGACGGAAAATGGAAAAGGCTTATCCCCGTCATGACTTTATCGAAACCATCTGGAGAAGAGGTTATCAGTTCATCTCTCCCGCCGAGAATGAAACCAACTAAAAAAGGCAGCGGACCTGTTTTTCGGTCACGCTGCCTCTCTTTTTATTCGAATCTTACAATCTCTTATTTCGGACGGTATCCCGAGTAGAGTTCCCAATGGATTTCGGGAAGTGTCTCAAATGTAAACTCTTCCGATGACTGGTCAGCCAGAAGGATCGTATAATCCACGATATCTCCCGCCGGCTCTCCTTCTTTGTATACCAGATGATCGAACATCCGAACGGAATATTCCGCAGACCTCACATCCCGGTATTCATCACGGCTGATATCCCGGATCATAACGAATCCGTCTTCGTAAGCTAAAATACCAAGCAGAATCCAATCCCCTTCTTTTGTTGCCTGAGCGTATAACATTACGTCATCCCCCAGGCCTCCGCCGTTGGGTATCAGCTTTCCCGCGGCAACCGTTTCGCCTTTTTCGGCGCCGTTTTCTTCCTCACTCCAGAGGAAATCCTCTCTGGAAAATCCCAACCCTGTTCCACTGGAATCAAATTTGGGATATCCCACCGGCTCTTCAGGGAATCCTTCACAATACCGATCCAAAAAGTAGTTCCACCGATTCAGATTATCACTGATATTCCCAAACAAGCTTGTTACAAATCCCTGTTCTCTCAGTTCATGCTGCGCGATTTCATAGGGAAGGTTTTCAATGTAGGTAATCATCTGCTGTGTCGCAGCTACGGCCAGGTGGCTCATATTCCCCTCTTCATCCGTCACAGGAAGTACTGGAAGATTCGGCAACAGCATGGCCACGCCCGGATCCTTGGCACTTCCGAACAGAACGTCTTCCTGAACTCCGCGGGCCACATTGAGGCTGCGAATCAGAAGCAGCAGTGTTTCCGGATCGCCGCCCAGTTCCCACAGCGTCGGTTCGCCAGCGTATAAAGTACTTCCTTCATGCAGCGGCGGATTTTGCGCAATGCTGACGATATGCGAAAGCGCTTCTGCGTTGACGATCTCAATCGTATCACGTTCACAGATCACTTGATAATAGGCGTATGGTTCTTCCTCTTCCATGGCTACAGTAACCGCAACTGCATCGATATCCTCTGTCTGGGATAACACCAGCCATCCGTTCATTGCGATCTTTGCCTGATCGATCACCGCTTGTTTCGGATCGATTCCTTCTTTTAATTGGAACCAAAGTTGGATTTCATAGGGACGAGCATTGGTCTGGAAGTTGACTTTATTGATTTCAATAGCATCTCCCCAATCCATTATCTGAATCAGTCCCAACATCATGTCCTGGTCTTTTTTATTCTCCGTCCGGTATTCCAGTACATCTACCGCCAGGTGCAGTTCTTCTTCCGTAAACCGTGCGGTTTCATTCAACGTACTGTCAATCACAATAGCGGAACTTTCCTGTGCATCATCCCACGGTCGTTCCAAATCTCCGCTTTTGTTTGAAGCGCAGGCAACCGCCGCCATCGCAATAATCACAACCGCTGCAACACATACGATTTTCCGCGGCTCCTTTACATTCAATGCATTGACGATGCGTTCCTTGATGCGACCCTCTCCGAACGCCAGCGGCGTCAAAAGTCCACTTCCTCTCATGGAAAGCTTCAAAAGCGCGTTGGTATATTTTCTGGGATCTGCATCTTTCAGCGCTTTTTCATCACACGCCATTTCGATATCGCGGATCAGTGTTTTATATGCAGCCCACACCATGGGATTGAACCAGTGAAGGATCACCGCTATATAGGCGGCCAGCTTCCAGAAGGGATCATTCCGCCGGATATGTGCCAGTTCATGCAGCAGTACGCAGTCCGCTTCTTCGTCCGTCAATCCCGCCGGGAGATAGATCCGATAACGGATCCACCCGACCACAAAAGCTGTACTGATACGATCCGACTCGTAGATTTTAATGTTTCTAGTCTGGATCTGTGTCACAAGATCCGGCGCCAACATGTCCGTCTCTCTTTCCCGGCGATACAATGTCGCGTTGCTGACCGACCGGGTCAGTTTCCACCAACTCCACACAGTGATCAGGAGCAGGGCGATTGCCCCGGTGAGCCAGATCAGAAACAGGAAATACTGTGTGATCTGAAAAGGATCTATGCTGGTCACTTCCACCGGTTCAGGAATGGAACTGACCATGGTTTCGTTCATCCACTGGTCCACCGGAATGAACCCGGTATCGATCTGCGGATGTACACCGGGATACAGCGCATTTTCCATTCCCCGGCCGTTGACCACTTCCAAAGGCGTCCCGTTCCAAGGCAGGAGACTGAATCGTCCCAGCCAGTGGCTCAGGTCGAGGGGACACAAAAGCCGAAAGAAAGGAATGGCCCACAAACATACGATATACTTTCGCGGAAGGTCCGGAAATGTTTTAATCATGATCCAACGCAACGCCAGGATTCCTAAAATGATCATCATTCCGTTAAAACTCATATTTCCGATCGCCAAAATGAGGCGATCTCCCGTGATAATATCTGTCATCGGCTGGCCTCCTCAATCAATTTCTTCAGCTGTTCCGCTTCTTCACGGGTCAGCTTTTTCTCCGACAAAAATGCATTGACGAAAGCCGGAAGTGAACCGCCGAAACTGCGTTCTACCACCTGCTGGCTTTCATATTGCTGCACTTGTTCCCGTTTTGCAATCGCTGTCACCGTTGCATCTTCATTACAAACGATCCCTCTCTGACACATTTTTCTCAGAACCGTATATGTGGTGGACTTTTTCCACCCCAGTTGTTCTTCACAGAGCTTCACCAGTGCGGTGTAATTGACCGGCTCGTTGTCCCAAATCACTTCCATGAAACGATATTCTGCCTGATGCAGTTCAAATCCGTTCTTTGCTTCACTCATATTGTTAACCCCCCTTATGAACGAGAAGGTTTATCGTGATAAACCTTTCTTTTCTTGAAGTTTATCACGATAAACCTTCGTTGTCAATCCCAATGAAAAAGAGCATCGGTTCTTCCGATGCTCTCGTTTTGTTTTACATCAATTTTTGTCCGTTGATTCGCAGGACAAATTTCAGTTCCAGCTTCTCCGCAGCCTTTTTACAAAGGATCATACGTGTCAGGAAAATTTCAAAATAATCCATGACAGCACAGATTGTGGTATCGATGCGCAGGCGCAGTTCGATTTCTTTTTCTTCCAGACGGATCAGGATCTTGGACTGCTTTACGGAATAATTTACGCGGTCGTGAATATCGAAGGTAATGTGATCCTTATTTCTGACACGGGTATCGCGTACATCGCATTTGTCCGCCAGAATCAGTGCAGCCGCCACAGGGTTCACCGGATACGCCGTTTTTTCGTCGTGATTTCCAATGGCTGTAACGATAGTAGCAATATCTTCCGCATCCGCGCCCATCTTGTCCAGAATACGGAACGCCATAACGGCGCCGCTCTGCGCGTGATCGATCCGGTTGATTACGTTTCCGATATCGTGTAAATATCCGGCAATCTCCGCCAGCTCCGCCTGTCGCTGCGGATATCCCAGCGTTTCTAATATTTCCTTCGCATCATGGGCAACCTTTCCTACGTGTGCAAAACTATGTTCCGTAAAACCCATGGCGATCAGCGATTCATCCGCCTTACGGATGTATGTGGAAATTGCCTCGTTGTTTCTAATGTCTTCAATGGTAATTCTCAAAGGAACCCTCCTTTCATAACTCTCATTCTTCTCTTTTTACATACCCATTATCTCATAAAGCAAAAATTTTACCTACCCCTTTTTTCCGTAAAATTTTTGTAAACGTTGCGCTGTATTGGCTTTGAACTTCTTTTATTCTCCGGCAGGCCCTACTTTGTCCAGCTGTCCTTCGAATTGTTCTTCCACCACACGGTTTCCAAACCGTGTAATTACGCGTTTAAAATCTCCGATGGACAGGGCGATGGTTGCTGTATTGACGCAGGGGTGGAAATTGATCTGCTGATCATCCGGACTGGATACGATCTTGTGATCCAGAACCAAAACTACATCTTTTGCGTTTTCATGGATCAGACCGAAGGGTGTGACCGATCCCGGAATCAGACCCAGATAATGGTCCAGTTCTTCCGGTGTTGTGAAGTTCGCTTTCTTCCCACCGGTCAGCCGTTTCAATTCATTGAAATTCAGCCGACGGTCTTCACACAGCACCACCAGGTAATAGATTTCATTGGTACGATCCTTAACGAACAGATTCTTCATTTTGATCCCCGGAAAATCGGTTCTATGGATTTTAGCATCCTCTGTTGTGAATACTGCCACATGGTGTCTCACCTGGTAGGGAATCTCCATTTCTTCCAGCAGGTCATAGACCCTTTGTTCGTCGGGATTATAAAATTCATGTGTTTCGCTCATGATGTCCTCTTAAAATAAAACAGCGCAACCGCAGGTGAACTGCAATTGCGCTATTCATTACTTGTAAACTAGATTATACCAGTTCCAGGAATACCATTTCAGCGCAGTCGCCTCTGCGGGGACCTAACTTCAGGATTCTGGTGTATCCGCCGTTGCGTTCAGCATACTTCGGTGCGATTTCATCGAACAGCTTGGTTACAACGTCTTCGTCCATAACATAAGCCAGGACCTGTCTTCTTGCGTGCAGGTCGCCGCGCTTTGCTAAGGTAATCAGTTTTTCAGCTTCTCTTCTCGTTTCCTTTGCTCTGGTATCAGTGGTGGAAATTCTTCCTTCTCTGAACAGGTCGGTTACGAGATTTCTCAGCATCAGCTTTCTGTGGGCAGTAGGTCTGCCTAACTTTCTATAGCCGGGCATTGGAGAATCTCCTTTCTATCGTTATTCATCACTGGGCTTTAAACCGAGGCCCAGTTCTTCCAGTTTGTGCTTTACTTCATCCAGGGACTTCTTACCAAGGTTACGAACCTTCATCATGTCGTCCTCTGTCTTGTGGGTCAGTTCTTCAACGGTATTGATCGCTGCTCTCTTCAGGCAGTTGAAGGAACGAACGGACAGTTCCAGCTCTTCAATGGTCATTTCCAGAGCCTTTTCCTTCTGATCTTCTTCCTTTTCGACCATGATTTCTACGGAATCCATGCTGTCAGTCAGATCGATAAACAGCTTCAGGTGTTCCTGCATGATCTTTGCGCCGATGGATACGCCTTCATCCGGTGCGATGGAACCGTCTGTCCAGATTTCAAGAATCAGTCTGTCATAGTCGGTTACCTGACCTACACGGGTGTTTTCTACGGTGAAGTTCACCTTGCGTACCGGCGTATAGATGGAGTCGATGGGAATTACAGCCATAGGCATGTTTTCCGTCTTATTCTGATCCGCGGGCACATATCCTCTGCCTCTGGCAATGTTGATTTCCATTACCAGAGTTGCGTTTTCTTCCAGAGTTGCAATGTGCAGTTCCGGGTTGAAAATTTCCAAATCACTATCGGCGATAATATCAGCAGCTGTAACTTCCTTAGGACCTACAGCGTTGATAATAACTCTCTTAGTACTTTCGTTGTTGAGGCGAACCGCAAGCTTCTTCAGGTTTAAGATGATTTCTGTTACATCTTCCTTAACTCCGGGAATTGTGGAAAATTCATGGAGAATACCATCGATCTTTACGGAAGTAACAGCAGCACCAGGCAGAGAGGACAGAAGAATACGTCTTAAGCTGTTGCCCAGAGTAGTACCATAGCCTCTTTCCAGCGGTTCTACGATAAACTTACCATAATTTTTTTCCTCATCGGAATAGACACATTCGATGGTCGGCTTTTCAATTTCGATCACTCAAATCCCTCCTTTACGTTCAACAAATGATAGGGTCAACGATTACTTGGAGTACAGTTCGACGATCAGGTGTTCTGCGATCGGAGTATCGATATCCTGTCTCTGCGGCAGAGCCAGAATCTTACCTTCCAGCTTGTCAGCATCTACAGTGATCCAGGAAGGAGTGCTGATAGTCATTTCTCTGATTTCCTTGAACTTCGGAGAAGAACAGCTCTTTTCCTTTACCTTAACTACATCGCCAGCCTTCAGTTCCATGGACGGAATGTTAGCCTTCTTGCCATTTACGGTGAAGTGGCCGTGACGTACTAACTGTCTAGCTTCCTTTCTGGAAGCAGCAAATCCCATTCTGAACACAACGTTGTCCATTCTGGTTTCCAGAGCGATCAGCAGGTTTTCACCAGCCTTACCGGGCTTGTGGGAAGCCTTTTCGAAGCAGGTTCTGAACTGGCTTTCCAGCATACCATAGAAACGCTTTGCCTTCTGCTTTTCTCTCAGCTGCAGGCCGTAGTTGGACAGCTTCTTTCTGTCCTGACCGTGCTGACCGGGAGCGTAAGCTCTTCTTTCCAGAGCGCACTTGGAGCTATAGCATCTTTCGCCCTTTAAGAACATCTTCTGGCCTTCTCTTCTGCACAGTTTGCAGGAAGGACCTGTATATCTTGCCATATTACTACACCTCCTGTACTAAACTCTTCTTCTCTTCGGGGGTCTGCAACCATTGTGAGGAATCGGAGTGATATCCTTGATCATGGTGATTTCCAGACCAGCAGCCTGCAGAGCTCTGATTGCGGATTCACGACCGGAACCAGGACCCTTAACGTATACTTCTACGGTCTTCAGACCGTGTTCCATTGCACCCTTAGCAGCAGTTTCTGCAGCCATCTGAGCAGCAAACGGAGTGGACTTTCTGGAGCCCTTGAATCCCAGGGAACCTGCGGAAGACCAGGACAGTGCATTACCGTTCAGGTCAGTCAGGGTTACCAGGGTGTTATTGAAGGTGGACTGGATATGAGCCTGGCCGCGTTCAATATTTTTACGTTCTCTCTTCTTTTTGCGAACTTGCTTCTTCACAGCTTTTGCCATTTTACGTCTACCTCCTTACTTCTTCTTCTTTCTGCCTACGGTCTTCTTCGGACCCTTGCGAGTTCTAGCATTGGTCTTGGTCTTCTGACCTCTAACGGGCAGACCTCTTCTATGTCTGATTCCTCTGTAGCAACCGATTTCCATCAGTCTCTTGATGTTCAGAGAAACTTCTCTTCTCAGGTCACCTTCTACAGTGTATTCGGAATCGATGATCTTTCTGATTGCACCGACTTCATCTTCGGACAGATCCTTGATTCTGGTGTCCGGATTGATGCCAGCCTGTTCCAAAATTTTAGCAGCAGTAGGTCTACCGATACCATAAATATAGGTGAGTCCGATTTCTACTCTTTTGTCTCTCGGTAAGTCGACACCGGCTATACGAGCCATATTTCTTTCCTCCTATTAACTTCTGAATGCTATCTTATATGAGACCGCATCAGGATGCTCCGCCGCCTCCCGGCGGGGAAGCACAGCCGCTCCTTTTTTGGTCTGTCTAGCGCGTTTGATTAACCCTGAGTCTGCTTGTGCTTGGGGTTTTCGCAGATAACCATAACCTTACCGTTTCTCTTGATTACCTTGCACTTTTCGCAGATGGGCTTTACGGATGCTCTAACTTTCATCGTTCAAACCTCCTAATATGCGTCTTATCTATTAACTACTTATCTCTCCACGTGATACGTCCACGGGACAGATCGTATGGAGTCAATTCTACCTTTACTCTGTCACCAGGGATGATCTTAATGAAGTTCATTCTTATTTTACCGGAAATGTGGGCTTGCACTTCAAAGCCGTTTTCCAGGCGAACCTTGAACATGGCGTTGGGCTGTGCTTCGACCACGGTGCCAAATACTTCTATGACATCTTTCTTTGCCATAAGTTGACCTCCTAGTTATTTTGCCCGGTCCATTACCTTAGTCTCCGCTGCGGCCGACTAGAGAGTCAGCAGCAGAGGTTCTCCCTCTGTAATCACGACCGTATTTTCATAGTGGGCAGACAGGGAGCCGTCGATGGTTTCCACTGTCCAATTGTTGGACATGACTTCCACGTCGTAATCCCCCGCGTTGATCATGGGCTCGATGGCTAATACCATCCCCGGAACCAGTCTTGGTCCTCTGCCCGGTCTGCCATAATTGGGGACCTGAGGATCTTCGTGCATGTTCCGGCCGATGCCGTGACCGACGAAATCTCTTACTACTGAAAATCCGGCAGACTCTGCATGCGCTTGAATCGCATGGGAGACATCGGAGAGCCGATAACCCGGTCTGCAAAATTTCAATCCTTCAAAGAAGCTTTCTTCCGTCACCCGGATCAGGCGTGCTGCCTCATCCGAGATCTGTCCTACCGGATACGTACGAGCCGCATCGCTGTAGTACTCTTTCCAAATCGTTCCCAAATCCACGCTGACGATATCGCCATCTCTCAGAATCTTCTTCTTCGAGGGGATTCCGTGAACAACTTCATTGTTGACGGAGACGCAGGCGCAGGCGGGGAACCCGCCGTAGCCCTTAAATGCAGGCAGCTGTCCGCTCTTACGGATCTCATCTTCCACAAACTTATCGATGTCTGCGGTGGAGATCCCTGCGCGGATCACCTTGGGCAGATCCAACAGGATCTGGCGGGTGACTGCTGCAGCCTCTTTCATGATTTCAATCTCATCCTGTGATTTCAGAATAATCATACGTTATGCTCCCAAAATATCGACAATCACGTCGAATACTTCGTTCGGATCCGCAGTACCGTCGATATTACGGATACTGCCATCCTTTTCATAGTAATCGATCAGCGGTGCTGTCTGTGCATCATATACCTTGAAACGATTCAGAACAGTTCCTTCTTTATCGTCATCTCTCTGGTATACTTCGCCGCCGCACTTGTCGCAAACACCTTCCACCTTGGTGGGCATGTTTGTTACGTGGTACGTAGCGCCGCAGGATCTGCAAACTCTTCTACCAATCATTCGCGGAAGAAGGATTTCTTCCGGAACGCTGATGTTCAGAACTGCATCCAGACAGGAATCGTTTTCAGCCAACCAAGCCTTGAACGCGTCTGCCTGATAGATCGTTCTGGGGAAACCGTCCAGCATGAAACCATTGACACAATCGTCCCAAGTCAGTCGGTCTTCAACCCGATCGATTACCAGATCGTCGGGAACCAGTTCCCCACGATCCATATATTCCTTCGCTTTCTTGCCTAACGGTGTACCTTCTTTAATGTTCTTGCGGAAGATATCACCGGTTGAAATATGAGGAATTTCATATTTGGCAGAGATTTTCGCTGCCTGAGTTCCTTTGCCGGCGCCCGGAGGGCCAAGCAAAACCAATCTCTTCATTGTTTCCTCCATGTTTCAGAAGCAAGCAACCTGCAGCCCGCACCGCTTTTTGGTCGGCGGCAGGCGCCTTGCTTTCTATTTCCCATAAATGTTGTTTGCTTCGCTTATTAGAGGAAGCCTTTGTAATTTCTCATTACCATCTGGTTTTCCAGCTGCTTCATGGTTTCCAAAGCTACACCAACAGCGATCAGCAGAGAAGTACCGCCGAAGCCGATCTGCAGGTTGGTAAACTGCTGCAGCAGGGTGGGCAGAGTTGCGATGATTGCCAGGAAGATAGCTCCTACAATACCCAGTCTGCTCACAATTCTAGCCAGATAATCAACGGTTGCCTTACCAGGACGAATTCCGGGGATGAAGCCGCCGTTTGCCTTCATGTTTTCAGCAATCTGCTGAGGATTGAAGGTGATACCATTGTAGAAGTAAGTGAAGAAGATGATCATGAGAATGTTTAAAACGGAGTATACCCAAACGCCGGGGTTACCGGTGGGGGATAACCAGTTTGTAACAAAGTTTGCAAACCCGGTGCCGGGCCAGATGTATGCGATTGTCAGAGGCATCTGCAGAATCGAGGTGGAGAAGATTACAGGAATAACTCCAGACTGATTTACCTTTAAAGGAATGTGAGTGCTCTGACCGCCGTACATTTTACGACCAACAACTCTCTTTGCATACTGTACGGGAATCTTTCTGGACCCTTCCTGAACAGCGATAACACCAACGATGATGCCTACTGCCATGATCAGGAACAGGATCACTGCGATCCAACCTACAGTGCCGGCCTGCAGAGATAACCAGGTACCTCTGATTCCGGTGGGGATTCTGGAAACGATACCTGCGAAGATGATCAGGGAGATACCGTTACCGATTCCATTTTCGTTGATTCTTTCACCCAGCCACATCAGGAATGCAGTACCTGCAACCAGTGTCAGGATGATAACGATCTTCATTGCGATGCTATCGCTGAGCAGGTAATTTCTGAACAGACCGAAAGTGAAACCTGCAGCCTGAACAGTTGCCAGAACTACGGTCAGATAACGAGTATACTGAGCGATTTTCTTCTGGCCTTCCTGACCTTCTTTTGCCAGCTGTTCCAGAGCCGGGATGGCAATGGTCAGCAGCTGTAAAATAATCGATGCAGTGATGTACGGGGTAATGCTCAGGGCGAAGATAGTGAAGTTACTAAATGCGCCACCAGAGAACATGTCGAACAGACCGAACAGACCGCTATCATTAGCCTGGAAAGCTGCCGCGAAGATTTCACGATTGATACCGGGGACCGGGATGCAAGATCCCAGTCTGAAAATTACCAGCATCATCACTGTGTAAACCAGCTTTTTACGTACTTCAGGGATTCTCCAAGCCTGAGCCATTGTCTTCAACATGTTCATCTTAGATTACCTCAGCCTTTCCTCCTGCAGCTTCGATCTTTTCAACAGCAGTCTTGCTGAACTTGTGAGCCTTAACGGTCAGCTTCTTTTCCAGCTTACCGTCGCCCAGGATCTTAACACCTGCGGTAACCTTGTTTGCCAGGCCTGCAGCCATGATCATTTCTGCGGTTACTTCAGTGCCGTCTTCGAAGATGTTCAGAGCTTCTACGTTAACTCCAACATATTCTTTTCTCCAGATATTGGTGAAGCCTCTCTTCGGGATTCTTCTGTACAGGGGCATCTGGCCACCTTCGAAGCCCAGTCTTACACCGCCGCCAGATCTGGAATTCTGGCCGTTCATACCTCTACCAGCGGTCTTACCCTGACCAGTAGCAGTACCTCTACCTTTTCTCTTCGGCGCTTTGGTGGCGCCAGGAGCTGCTTTTAATTCATGAAGTTTCATTGGCAATCCACCTCCTAGATTTCTTCCATGGTAAGCAGATGGCTTACCTTTGCAACTGCTCCACGAGTCTGGGGAGTATTCGGGAGCTCTACTGTCTGTCTGATCTTCTTCAGACCTAACGCTTCTACAACTTTCTTCTGAGCCGGGGAAGCGCCGATTGTGCTCTTTACTAAAGTAACTCTTACTTTATCTGCCATTTCGCGTTTCCTCCTAACCTAAAATTTCTTACTTGGTCTTACCTCTCAGACGGGAAACTTCTTCCACAGTCTTCAGGTTTCTCAGACCTTCGATGGTTGCCAGTGCCATGTTACCAGTGTTGCTGGAACCGATGGACTTAGCACGAACATCCTTTACGCCAGCCAGTTCCAGTACGGTACGTACTGCGGAACCAGCGATAACGCCGGTACCCTGTGCAGCGGGCATCAGCAGAACTCTGCCGGCACCGAATACACCCAGGGACTGGTGAGGGATGGTTGTTCCTACAGTCGGAACATAAATTAAAGCCTTCTTAGCATCTTCAGTAGCTTTTCTTACTGCTTCGGGGATTTCCTGAGCCTTGCCCAGACCTACGCCAACGTAGCCGTTTTCATCACCAACAACTACGGTAACGCTGAACTTGAAGTTCTTACCGCCCTTAACTACCTTTGTAACACGTCTGATGTTTACAATGGATTCTTTTAAGTCAAGCTTGGATGCATCAATCATTGTACGCATTCTGTTTCTCCTCCTAGAACTTCAGACCAGCTTCACGAGCGCCGTCTGCTAATTCCTTGACTCTTCCGTGATACAGGTATCCGCCTCTATCGAAGCAAACACATTCAATACCTGCAGCCAGTGCCTTCTTAGCAACTGCTGCACCTACTACCTTAGCAGCGTCCTTGTTTCCGCCGTAAGCCAGTTCTGCCTTCAGTTCCTTTTCTAAGGAGGAAGCAGCTACCAGAGTCTTTCCGTTAACGTCATCGATGATCTGTGCAGAGATGTTCTTCAGAGATCTGTACACACATAATCTCGGTCTTTCAGGAGTTCCAAATACGTCTTTTCTCACTCTAGCGTGACGAGCAAGACGTCTTTCGTTCTTACTATTCTTATTAGCCATTTTCGTTACTCCTTCCTACTACTTCTTCTTAGCGCCGGCCTTGCCTTCTTTTCTACGTACAACTTCACCTACGTAGCGGATACCCTTACCCTTGTACGGTTCAGGCTTTCTCCACTTACGGATGTTTGCAGCGTAGTTACCAACCAGAGCCTTGTTAGCACCCTGAACGGTGATTTCGGTGGGAGAGGTAACCACGGTGGTGATACCTTCCGGATCCGGCATTTCTACGGGGTGGGAGTAACCTAAGTTCATAACCAGAACGTTACCCTTCTTTTCAGCCTTGTAACCAACGCCGATCATCTGCAGCTTCTTTTCGTAGCCTGTGGTAACACCAACAACCATGTTGTTGATCAGAGTTCTAGCCAGACCGTGGCTTTCTCTTGCTTCTTTGGAGTCGTCAGCAGCCTTAACGTATACAACGCCTTCAACAACTTCAACGACGATTTTATTAGTGATCTGCTCCTGCAGTTCTCCCTTCGGGCCTTTTACAGTAACAAGATTGCTGTCACTGACTTTTACTTCGACACCAGCAGGAACTGTTACAGGAAGCTTACCGATTCTAGACATTCTAATACCTCCTAGATTCCTTCTTGTTACTACCAAACGTAGCAGATAACTTCTCCGCCTACGCCTAATTTTCTTGCCTGCTTGTCGGTGATCAGGCCGTTGGATGTGGAAATGATTGCGATTCCCAGACCTCCCAGTACCTTGGGTACGTCTTCAGCCTTAGCATAAACCTTCAGGCCAGGCTTGGAAATCTTCTTGATTCCGCTGATTACCTTAGTCTTATCCGGACCGTACTTCATGGAAACCTTGATGATTCCCTGCTTACCGTCTTCGATAACTTCGTAACCTCTGATATATCCTTCTTCCTTCAGAATTTCGGCGATTGCCTTCTTCATCTTGGAAGCAGGGATTTCAACAGTAGCGTGACCTACTGTGTTGGCATTTCTGATTCTTGTCAGCATATCTGCGATAGGATCTGTCATTGTCATTGGTCGAGTACCTCCTTCCTTACTAAACTACCAGCTGGCTTTTCTTACGCCGGGGATTTCACCCTTGTAAGCCAGTTCTCTGAAGCAAATACGGCAGATACCGTATTTTCTCAGGTATGCATGCGGTCTTCCGCAAATCTTGCATCTGTTGTAAGCCTGAGTAGAAAACTTCGGCTTTCTCTGCTGCTTAACTTTGAGAGATGTCTTTGCCATAATTCCCTCCTATTTTTCGAACGGCATGCCGAGCATTTCCAGAAGAGCCTGAGCTTCTTCGTCGGTCTTAGCCGTAGTAGTGAATACGATGTTCATACCTCTGATCTTTTCTACCTTATCGTAAGTGATTTCAGGGAAGATCAGCTGTTCCTTGATACCCATGGAGTAGTTACCACGACCGTCGAAGGAATTCTTGCTTACGCCCTTGAAGTCTCTTACGCGGGGCAGGGAGATGTTGAAGAATTTATCAGCAAATTCATACATTTTGTCGCCGCGCAGGGTTACTTTTGCACCGATGGGCATACCCTGTCTCAGCTTGAAGTTAGCAATGGACTTCTTAGCCTTGGTTACAACGGGCTTCTGGCCTGCGATCAGTCCCAGTTCTTCAACTGCAACTTCCAGCAGTTTAGCGTTTTCCTTAGTGTCGCCCAGACCCATGTTAATGGTGATCTTTTCCAGCTTGGGAACTTCCATTACATTCTTATATTTAAACTTTTCCATCATGGAATTGAATACTACATTCTTGTAAGTTTCACACAGTCTTGCTGCCAAGATGATTCCCTCCTTTCTTAGTCGATAACCTGACCGGTCTTCTTGGATACTCTCTTCTTGTGGCCGTTTTCTACCTTGTAACCAATTCTGGTCGGAGCCTTAGCCTTAGTATCATAATACATTACGTTGGAAACATGAATCGGACCTTCGATGTGCTTGATTTCAGCAGCTTCGGTTCTGGTCTGCTTCTGATGCTTCGTCTGAATGTTTACGCCTTCAACGATTACGGTGTTCTTCTTCGGGAAAGCCTTCAGGACTCTGCCCTTCTTACCCTTATCCTTACCAGTGATCACCAGTACGGTATCATTCTTCTTAATATGCATCTTTTCCACCTCCTACAGTACTTCCGGTGCCAAAGATACGATCTTCATGAAGCCCTTGTCACGCAGCTCTCTTGCTACAGGTCCGAAAATACGGGTACCAACGGGGTTCTTGTCGTCTTTGATGATTACTGCTGCGTTCTGGTCGAACTTAACGTAGCTACC
This sequence comes from Bacillota bacterium, assembly GCA_017472365.1. Taxonomy (GTDB): domain Bacteria; phylum Bacillota; class Clostridia; order Peptostreptococcales; family Anaerovoracaceae; genus RGIG446. The sequence goes on along the minus strand of JAFUQN010000029.1, from coordinate 11,795 downwards.
GTCAATTCTTCTTGCGCCGTGAGCGGAACGAACGATAACTGCCTTAACAACGTCACCCTTCTTTACTACGCCGCCGGGGGTAGCATCCTTAACAGCACATACGATGATATCTCCAATGTTCGCAGTTCTGCGGCTTGTGCCACCCAGAATGCGGATACATAACAGTTCTTTTGCACCGGAATTGTCGGCAACTTTTAATCTTGTTTCTGTCTGAATCATTTCGGTTGCCTCCTTTATTACTTAACCTTTTCGACGATGTTCACCAGTCTCCATCTCTTGTCCTTGGACAGGGGTCTGGTTTCCATGATTCTAACTTTATCGCCGATGCTGCATTCGTTCATTTCGTCATGAGCCTTGAACTTCTTGGTTCTCTTAACGGACTTACCGTAAAGAGAATGACGAATAGATTCTTCACAAGATACTACGATGGTCTTATCCATCTTGTTGCTTGTTACGATGCCGACTCTAGTCTTTCTTGCATTTCTATCTAACACGCTGTACATCCTCCTTTCGGTTAACCTTCAATGTTCTTCAGCTGCTTTTCTCTCAGCACGGTCTTGCAACGAGCGATATCCTTCTTGATATCTCTCATCTTAACGGGGTTTTCTAACTGACCGGTAACGTGCTGGAATCTCAGGTTGAACAGTTCGTTCTTCAGCTTCTTCACTTCAGCGTTCAGTTCAACTTCGGACATTTTCTTGATCTGTTCGATTTTCATTACGCTTCACCACCCTCTACTACTTCCTGGTCTTTGATGGCAAACTTGCACTTTACGGGCAGCTTATGCATAGCAAGTCTCATAGCTTCTCTTGCTGCTGCTTCAGAAACGCCTTCAATTTCAAACATAACTCTACCAGGCTTAACAACTGCTACCCAGTATTCCGGAGCACCCTTACCGGAACCCATACGAACTTCAGCGGGCTTCTTAGTAACCGGCTTGTGCGGGAAAATCTTAATATATACCTTACCGCCTCTCTTGATGGATCTTGTCATGGCGATACGGGCAGCTTCTATCTGATTAGAGGTGATCCAACCACATTCCTGGGATACCAGACCATAAGTTCCGTAAGTGATGGTATTACCCTTGGTTGCCACACCCTTCATTCTTCCTCTGTGGACTCTACGACGTTTCACTCTCTTAGGCATTAACATCGCGATTTCCTCCTTTCTTCTATCGCTTATTCTGCAGAAGCTTCGGTAACTACTTCTTCAACAGGAGCAGCTTCTACTACAGCCGGCTTTGCAGGTCTCTTTCTCGGATTTACAAACTTCTTTTCTTCTTTGACTTCGCCGTTCTTACGGTCTCTTCTGTCGTTTCTTTCTCTTCTCGGACGGTCGCCATCGCGTCTGTCGCGTCTGTCGCCTCTCTTGCGGTCGCTCTTCGGAGCTTCTTCCGGCAGATTGGACTTCAGATCCTTGGACAGGTGTTCACCGTTGTTGACCCAAACCTTAACGCCCAGCTTACCATAAGTGGTGTCTGCTTCTGCAAATCCGTAAGCGATATCAGCTCTCAGAGTGTGAAGAGGAACGTTACCTTCGCTGTACTTTTCGCTTCTAGCGATTTCAGCGCCGCCAACACGACCGGAGATCATGACCTTGATACCCTTAGCACCAGACTTCATGGTTCTGCCGATGGCCTGCTTCATAGCTCTTCTGAAGGAGATTCTCTTTTCCAGAGCCTGTGCAACGCTTTCAGCAGTCAGCTGAGCGTCCAGCTCCGGTCTTCTTACTTCTACGATATTGATGGAAACGGTCTTGCCGGTCAGCTTTTCAACTTCAGCCTTCAGCTGATCGATTCCAGCACCGCCGCTGCCGATTACCATACCAGGCTTTGCAGTCAGAACAGTAACCTTCATCTGGTTGTTAGCTGCTCTTTCGATTAAAACCTTGGATACGCCAGCTGCGTATAACTTCTTCTTAACGTATTCTCTGACTTTCTTATCTTCAACCAGGTAGTCAGCAAAATCTTTCTTATCTGCGTACCACTTGGAATCCCAGTCTTTGATAACGCCCACTCTTAATCCATGTGGACTTACTTTCTGACCCATTGTTTAACCTCCTGTTAATTATCTTTCCTTTAAAACGATGCCGATGTGGCTGCTTCTCTTCAGGATGATGGACGCACGACCCTGAGAACCAGCTCTCCATCTCTTCATGGTCGGACCCTGGTTTGCGTATGCGTCTGCAACGTACAGCTTGGTAACATCCATTTCATGGTTGTTTTCAGCGTTTGCCTTTGCGGACAGCACTACTTTTTCCACCAGTTCAGCACCCTTACCAGGAGTAAACTTTAAAATAGCTAATGCTTCGTCTAAATTCTTTCCTCTGATTAAGTCGGTAACAGGCTTTACCTTGATCGGAGACATTCTGACGTATTTTGCAACTGCTCTTGCTTCCATTTTCATATCTCCTTTCTATTATCTCTTTACCTTGGAGGACTTGTCAGCAGCATGTCCTCTGTAGTTTCTGGTCGGAGCGAATTCGCCCAGGCGATGTCCAACCATATCTTCGGTGATGTACACGGGAACGTGCTTTTTGCCGTCGTGTACTGCGATTGTATGTCCTACCATCTGCGGGAAAATAGTAGACGGTCTGGACCAGGTCTTGATGACCTTTTTGTCGTTAGCAGCGTTCATCTCTTCGATAGCCTTCAGCAGCTTCGCGTTGACGAAAGGGCCTTTCTTTAAAGATCTACCCATTATTTTATTCTCCCTTCAACTTACTTGTCGTTTCTTCTCTTTACGATATACTGGTTGGAAGCCTTGTTCTTCTTTCTGGTCTTGTAACCCAGAGCCGGCTTACCCCAAGGTGTTACCGGGCTCACACGACCGATACCAGCCTTACCTTCACCACCACCGTGCGGGTGATCGTTCGGGTTCATTACGGAACCACGTACGGTAGGTCTGATACCCATGTGACGCTTACGGCCTGCCTTACCCAGTACGATGTTGGAGTGATCACTGTTGCCTACTTCACCGATGGTTGCTCTGCATTCCTTGCGGATCTTACGAACTTCGCCGGACGGCAGACGAACCTGGCAGTAGTCTCCTTCCTTAGCCATCAGCTGAGCACCGGTCCCTGCGGAGCGAACCCGCTGAGCACCCTTGCCAGCCTTCAGTTCCACGTTGTGAATGATGGTACCAACGGGGATGTCAGCCAGAGCCAGTGCGTTACCAACGGTGATGTCAGCGTTGGAACCGGACATGATCACATCGCCAACCTTCAGCTTGTTGGGAGCGATGATGTATCTCTTTTCACCATCTGCATACAGTACCAGAGCGATGTTAGCGCTTCTGTTCGGATCGTATTCGATCGTCTTAACTGTTGCGGGGATGTCATCCTTATTTCTCTTAAAGTCGATAATTCTATACTTGATCTTAGCGCCGCCGCCTCTGTGTCTTACAGTGATCTTACCTCTGGAGTTTCTTCCGGAGTGCTTCTTCAGGCTTACTGTAAGAGACTTCTCGGGGGTGGAGGTGGTGATTTCCTCGAAGGTGGAAACGGTCATACCTCTTAAGCCCGGGGTGGTCGGATTATATTTCTTAATTCCCATTGTTCATTTCCTCCTTACAGGCTCTGGAAGAATTCGATTTCCTTACTCTTTTCAGTCAGAGTAACGATTGCCTTCTTAGAAGCAGCAGTTCTTCCTACAAATCTACCCATTCTCTTCATTTTACCGTTAACGTTCATGATGTTGACCTTTTCAACTTCAACGCCGAAGATTTCTTCAACAGCCAGCTTAACCTGGGTCTTGTTAGCACCTACAGCAACTTTGAACGTATATTTCTTATTCTGTGCGTCATCCATGGAAGTTTCAGTGATGACCGGTCTGATAATTACGTCATAAGCCGTCATTACGCATATACCTCCTCGATCTTCTTAACAGCATCCGCGGTGATGATGAAGCTTGTGTGATTTACGATTTCGTAAACGTTCATCTGGGATACCATGGTGGTTTTAACTCCGGGGATATTAGCTGCAGCCTTGATAACTACGTCATCCTTTTCTGCAGTAACGATCAGCGCCTTCTTAGCAGCCTTTACGTTTTCTAATACCTTGATCATATCCTTAGTCTTGGGTGCATCCAGCTTCAGAGCATCCAGAACTACGATTTCGTTTTCCTGTACCTTGGAGGTCAGAACAGACTTCAGTGCCAGTCTTCTTACCTTCTTGGAAACGCTGTATCTGTAGTCTCTCGGCTTCGGTGCGAATACAACACCACCACCGATCTGGGACGGGTCAGTTGTGGAACCCTGTCTGTGACGACCGGTACCCTTCTGACGGAAGGGCTTTCTGCCGCCTCCGCGAACTTCTGCTCTGGTCTTTGCGGACTGTGTACCCTGTCTCTGGTTTGCTAAATAGTTTTTGATCACTTCGTGAACAGCATATTCATTAACTTCGATTCCGAAGATTGCATCGTTCAGTTCGATGATGCCGGCTTCAGCGCCAGCCATGTTCAGCATAGTAACTTTTGCCATTTGACTTCCTCCTTTCCTTTAACCTATTTTCCCTTTACAGCGTACTGAATCTTCAGCAGGCCGCCCTTGTTTCCGGGAACTGCGCCCTTAACGAGCATCAGGTTTCTGTCGGCGATGATTTTAACGAGTTCTACATTCTGTACAGTAACAGTTTCTCTACCGGTTCTACCAGGAGCTTCGTTGCCCTTGAATACACGGGAGGGATAAGTTGCTGCTGCCAGACCGCCGGGAAGTCTCTTGTGCTTGGAACCGTGGGTCATGGGGCCTCTGCGGTGTCCGTGACGCTTGATGTTACCCTGGGTACCCTTACCTTTGGAAGTACCGGTGATGTCCAGCTTAACGCCTTCTTCGAAGTCAGCTACGGTGATCACCTGGCCAGCTTCGTAGGTTTCGCCTTCTTCCAGACGAATTTCGGTCAGGTGCTTCTTGGGAGCAACCTGTGCCTTAGCGAAGTGACCCTTCATGGGCTTGTTTACTCTGTGTTCCTTCTGATCTTCGAAACCGATCTGAACTGCATTGTAGCCATCGGTTTCAACGGTCTTGATCTGGGTTACAACTGCGGGACCTGCTTCAATTACAGTTACCGGAATCGCAGCGCCATGTTCGGAAAAGATCTGAGTCATTCCGATCTTCTTTCCTAAGATTGTCTTCATTCCTTTGTTCCTCCTAAATTTCTTACAGCGGATTACTTTTTGGTAATCATACTAAGTGGAGATTATCCAGGTGGGTATCGCTCTCATTGACACAGGATAGAGGCGACACGCTTTAGGTCAATCTATGTGATTCTTAGTATTACAGTTTAATTTCGATGTCTACGCCAGCGGGCATATCCAGCTTCATCAGAGCATCGATGGTCTTGGGGGTCGGGCTCAGGATGTCGATCAGTCTCTTGTGAGTTCTCTGTTCGAACTGTTCTCTGGAGTCCTTGTACTTGTGCACCGCTCTCAGGATGGTGATCACCTGCTTTTCAGTCGGCAGGGGAATCGGTCCGGATACTTCTGCACCGGTCTTCTTAGCGGTTTCTACGATCTTAGCTGCGGACTGGTCCAGAGCCTTGTGATCGTACGCCTTTAACTTAATTCTGATTTTCTGACTGCTCATTATTTGTTCCTCCTTGATTTTCGTACGTTTTCGCTATGCTGTACGAGGGCCTTTCGCGCCTCTTTTTTCAGGTGTTCACGGCTGTTCGCCGGTTCGTTTCGGACCGCAGCCGGTCACTTGGTTTTGAGCGAAACACGTTTCCGTGTGTTTCATTAATTTTTACTCAAAACAAAAGCGCGAGATCCCTTCGCCCGATTCTCGATCGGACAGTTCTCGGCAGAAATTACCTGATAGCTCAGCAACTTCCTGCTTCATCGCATTGATTTTAAGCATTAGCAGTGCTCGTGGCAGTTATTCACAAGCTTTTTTAGTATAATCTATAAATTCCGATTTGGCAAGTGTTTTTTTAAATATTTTTTCGAAAATCTTCACTTTTTTTCAGAAGGGCAAAAAAGCCAAAACCGTGTAATTTCAACGCTTTCAGCGATTCTCATTTTCGCAAACATCGAACACTAGTCCAGGCGTGTCATTTTGAATTGTCTGAAAATATGTCCGCGAATCCATCATCGGTTTTTCAAAACCCCGAACCACGGTCACCATCTCCATATTTTTCGCTGTTTTTCCCGATTTCCATAGTATTTATAGGAACTATTCCCGTTATATTCGTAAATTCCGTTGCATTTTCCTTTTTTCACCGATTCGCCGGAAGAATTCCTTTTTCGTTTTTCATGTTTTACCAAAAGAAAAACGACCGTTTTGTCGTACGGATTTCGACAAAACGGTCGTTTTATACATATTATACTATTCTTCAGGAACGTATGCGTCTGTCAGACGAACGATGGATTCGGCCAGGATCTTGGTTGCTTTGAACCAGTGTTCCAGGCTGATGCTTTCGTTTCTCTGGTGCATGATGTTCTTTTCTTCCGGGAAGAGGATACCAAAGCTTACAGCGTTGGGGATGGTTCTTGCATATGTAGCACCGCCGGTAACGCCAGGCTTTGCATTCACATCGCCGCTGAATTCCTTGTAGGAATCCATCAGGGCCACGATAACCGGATGATCCACCGGCAGATAGATCGGTTCGTTGTGCGGTCCCTTGATCACGCCGTAGCCGTACTTGTTCAGCACTTCCATCATGCCATCGTAAACCTGATCGTCGGTGCAGGTAACCGGGTAACGCACGTTGATTGTCATCTTCCACGCTTCTTCGTTAGCATCGATGATACCGGTGTTCCAGATCAGTTCGCCGGACACTTCGTCGGTCAGGCCGCAGCCCATTCCGTAGCCCTTGTTTCCGAAGCCGATGTGTTCATTATAGAACTGTACGAATTCGCCGACAGAATCGTTGGCATAGGTCAGGCCACCCAGGAACTTCATCAGCTGGGAAATCGCGCTGAAGCCCATGTGGGGTCTTGCACCGTGAGCAGAAACGCCCTGTACGGATACTTCCAGGCTCTTGCCCTTACCCTTGCACACGATCTTGTGTTCTTCGCTGCGGTTGAATTCTTCTGCCTTTTCACGAATTTCATCATAACCAGCTTCGCAGAAGATCAGAGCCTTTGCGAAATCAGGAACGGAGTTGGACGCAGTACCACCCTGGATATTGCGTACTTCCACACCCTTTGCACCGCCGGGAGTCTTGGAGAACTTTCCTACCAGGTCGAAGACCAGAACACCCATTTCACTGTGCAGCAGCGGGAACGCACCGTCGGGAGTAAAACCGAAGTCCGGCTTTCCTGCCAGTTCCAGGTACTTTTCCATACCATCCCAGTTGGTTTCTTCGTCCAGACCCAGGATCACGCGAATGTTCTTTCTGGGAACGTAACCTGCTTCTTTGATCGCCTTCATGGCATATAAACTGGCAACGATCGGACCCTTGTTGTCGGAGGTTCCGCGACCGTACATGCGACCGTCTCTGACTTCGGCGCTGTACGGCTCGAAATCCCAGTCGCTTCCTTCCGGAACCACGTCCAGATGACCCAGGATCGCCATGGTTTCTGCCGCGTCATCCACCTTCCATTCAAAGTGGCCGCCGTAGTTGTTCGCATTGAAAGATTCAAATCCTTCGCGTTCTCCCATAGCCAGGGTTGCCTGGAACACTTCCTGTACCCCTTCGCTGAACGGAACGGGCTGACCATTGATTCCCAGCTCGTCCACGCTCTTGATGCGAACCAGAGTCTGGAGGTCCTTGATCATTTCATCCTGATACGTTTCGATCAGCTGAATATACTTCTTTTCACACATACCATTTTTCCTTTCCGCAGTCACACTGCGTCACTTCCTCACAATACCTACTTATTTTTACTGATCCACCCCAAGACGCGGACAGTTTTGGTGCAGAAATTCTTCTCCCACCAGCGTTCTCACATCTTCCAGCGCCTGTTTTGCTCTGGACAGATGCCCGGACTGGGCCAGTGTTGGATTCTGATCCAGATCTCCGTCGAGAGGGATCACATAATAGTTCTGCTTTCCACCCGCAGAGAAACGGTCCACCCAGGTCGGAAGTATATTCATATTAATATATGTAATACTTTCCGTCTGCGGATCCCACGTCAGATCCACATTGGCCAGCATCCCCTGTTCCGTATAGCGGTTGTCCAGCGTTTCAGCTCTCTGGTTGGAAATGAAATTCCCCATGGAATAGATGACCGGAACATCGCCGATCCATTCCACCGGCTGAAGCACATGGGGATGAGACGCAAAGATCACATCAGCACCGAAGTCCACCACCTTATCGGCAATCTTCTTCTGCCAGGCGTTTGCGCTGCGCTGATACTCTTCACCCCAGTGCAGATAAGCAATGATCACATCGGCACCCGCAACCTTCGCGCCATCGATGTCATTCTTCAGATACGCCAGATCCTGATCCAATTCCGGATAGCAGAAACCATTGATCCATTCCTTTGATGCTGCCGACATAGCTGAGCCGTTCATGGTTCTCTGCGCAGACGAACGGGACGTTTCATATGTGTACGCAACGATCCCCACGCGGATGCCCTTCACATCCACCAGTGTGAATGTTGTTTCGTCCTCACCGGCCAACTGGGATCCCACGGTCGTCAGACCAGCTTCACGGAGCACCTTCAGCGTCCGCTGCATCCCGCGGTATCCTCTGTCCAGCATGTGATTATTAGCCGTGATGGCCACATCAAACCCTGCTTCTTCGATATCGGCCGCCATGGAATCCGGAGAGTTGAACGCCGGATATCCGGTGGGTGTTCCTCCCGCAAAGGTCGTCTCTACGTTGCAAAGCGCCAGATCAGCATCGGAAATATACTCTTTCACATACATATAATTGTTCGAAAAATCATATGTACCCGTGGCACTGTCATACTGAGCCGTCAACTGTGTTCCGTGAGCCATAATATCGCCGGCACAGGTAATGCTCAGTTCCACCGGCTCCGCCACTTCTTCTCCGCCGGCAATTTCACTTCCGTCCCCCGGTCCGCCGGAGGCGGTTGCCCCGGAGTTCTGGTCTCCAACCTCATCCCCCGTATGTACGAACAGCGGGATCGCCAATGCGCCCGCTGCCAGTAACATCACAAGAAGGACGAGCCAAATCATCCGGCTCTTACCGGATCCGCGATTCTTTTCTTCTCTTCCTCCCCGTACCATCATTCGTCTCCTATCTTACAGCTTCTATACCTTCTATTTCAGGATACTGTTCATTCAGAATACGAGCGATACCACCGTTGATGGTTGCCTGTCTGTGGGGGCATCCTGCGCAGTGACCCAGTAATCTTACCAAAACGATCTTGTCTTCTGTGTAGTCTACGAATTCAACGTCGCCACCGTCTCTCTGCAGATACGGTCTGATTGTTTCGAGAGCTGCCTTGATCTTTTCTTTCATTTGTAATTCCTCCATTTTTTCACCGCCGGCAGTTTCCGGCAGCGTTATTTACATTTATCTACACAGCGTTAATTTCCCCAAACGGGTTCCGCCGTATATTCAGGTTCCATTTGGCCATCCGTCACTTTAACGATGATGACCGGCTTGATGGGGTCGCCGTCCGCATTCAGGGTGATCGCCCCTGTAGCTCCGGCAAACTCATGCATCGAAATCATCTTCTGCATGATCGCATATCCGTTTTCTGGATCGCCGGCCTGGCCGATGGCTTCGAGAGCCATACGGTACGCGTCGAAGCCCAGCGCTTCTTCGTTGGACGGAACTGCATCCTGACCGTATTTTGCCCGGTAGGCATTTAAAAATACTGTACTCATATCCGTCAGATCGGAATGAGAGTCGTACACCGTCGTGAATCTGGCCCCTTCCACCGCTTCACTTCCACTGTTCAGTAATTCATCCACTTCCCAGCGGTTCGTTCCGATGAACAGCAGGTCCATATCCGCCATGGATTCCATGGCAGCGATAGCCGTCTTGGCATCTGCCGGAAGAAACACAACTTTGATCCCTGTCGTGTTGTTTTGGATCGCTTCTTTCTGCGCCGTAAAGTCGGTCGTTCCCTTTTCGTACTCCGCTGTATATACAACGCTGGTTTCAGACAATTCCACCTGACCGCCGTAAGAGGCCTCCACCAGAGACAGCAGCTTTGTGGTAAACTGCTGCGCCATGGCAGCCGCATAGTCATTGTCCTTTTCTCTCAGGACGATGGCCTTGCTTTCCTGGAGATACTCATACACGTATTTCGCCGCCGCATTTCCCTGGAACGCATCGATGAAGCATACTCTCGCATAGTACGGATTACTCTTCGTCAGGATGGGATTTGTGCAAGTGATCCCGATGGCCGGAACTTCCGCCGTTTTAAACACATCGCTTCCCAGTAAGCTCAGCGTACTGGTGTAACTTCCGAGCACTACGGAAACCTGCTTGTTCACCAGTTCCGCAGCAACCGCTTCCGCTTTGTTCACGTCCGACTGGTTATCTCCATAGACGAGTTCCACCGGTTTTCCCAAAACTTCCGGATACAGCTCATGCGCCAGTTCGATTCCCCGGATTTCCGCCGCAGCACCATCCCGGTCCGTTCCTCTCAGCGGTTCAAACACGCCAATGCGAATCGTTTCTTTCTTTTCTTCCTGAAGAACGTCTTCATCCTTCAGCCCGGCAACGAAATTGTCCCATGTGGCACATCCCGTGAAACATCCCAGGATCATCACCAGACACAACGCCATCGCCAGCCCCCGATATATCGAATTGTACTTTTTCATACGTCAGTTCTCTCTTTCGCAGTGTCTCCATTTTTGACACGCACTTTCCCATAATATCTTTCATATTATATCGCATTTTTTCGTTTCCGTAAAGTCAAGACCGCGGTTTTCTCCACCGTACCGACGTTTTTCGCTCCAATCTCCCAACTTTTGGTTGTCGCGTGGAATCGACCCGATCCTGCTCTAGGAACAAATCGATTCATTCTTGAAAATATAAAACATTTATTTTTTAAGATATTTATGTTTTATGTGTTTAAGTGCAAATTCCGGTGGTATATATGAACCATAACAGCTGATGAAGAAAACGAAACCACAACAAAGCGCTCCGGCGCAGCGTTATTCTACATACAGCACCGTTAACACAACAGACTGATCACCGAATGATCAAAGAGAGACATTTACGGAGGTTTAATATTATGGCTAAGTGGATTTGCAGCGTATGTGGTTATGTACATGAAGGCGAAAGCGCACCGGCACAGTGCCCGCAGTGCAAGGTTCCCGCAGAAAAGTTCAACAAGCAGGAAAGCGGCGAAATGAGCTGGGCTGCTGAACACGTTGTAGGCGTGGCTCAGGGCGTTTCTGAAGATATCATCAAGGATCTGAGAGCAAACTTCGAAGGCGAATGCTCTGAAGTAGGTATGTACCTGGCAATGGCCAGAGTAGCTCACAGAGAAGGCTATCCGGAAATCGGATTATATTGGGAAAAGGCAGCTTGGGAAGAAGCAGAACATGCAGCTAAGTTCGCAGAACTGCTGGGCGAAGTTGTAACTGACTCCACCAAGAAGAATCTGGAACTGAGAGTTGCTGCTGAAAACGGTGCAACCGCTGGTAAGTTCGACCTGGCTAAGAGAGCTAAGGCTGCTAACCTGGACGCTATTCACGATACCGTGCATGAAATGGCTAGAGACGAAGCTCGCCACGGTAAGGCATTCCAGGGTCTGTTAGACAGATACTTCAAGTAAGAAATCAGACGATTGGCGGCAGAGCATCTTGCTCTGCCGCTTTTTTATACCCCGATGAAAGGAGATGACCCGTGGTACTGTTCGGAAAAAGAGAAGTCATATTTAAAACAGTCGGCGATAGCGCCCGGTGGAAAAATGCCAGACAGGC
>JAFUQN010000028.1 GCA_017472365.1 Bacillota bacterium | reverse complement strand
GAGAACGATCCCGTTGGGCTTATCCAGGATTTTATTGAATTTCGCCAGCTCATCTTTCGAGAAGCCCAGTTCTTCTTTACTTCTCTGAAGAACTTTCTTCTGAGCCAGTCGCATTACGCATTTTTCACCGTACACGGTGGGCAGCATCGACACACGGACATCATAATCTCTGCGGTCGACGGTGATGGAGAATCGACCGTCCTGCGGCTTTCTCTTTTCAGAGATATCCATTCCGCTGATGATCTTCAGTCGCGCGATAATGGCCTGTAACAGCTTGGGGCTGTAAGTTGCCGTGGTGTACAGAACACCATCGACACGGTATCTGACGCGGACGCGGTCTTGTTCCGCTTCCACATGGATATCGGATGCTCTCTGACGTACAGCCTGTTCGATCATGGTGTTTACCAACATTACAACGGGAGACGAGTTGATGTCTTCCTGCATGATCTGGCTTTCCAGGCTGGTATCTTCTTCCGCGGTGGTAGTATATAATTCCGCCGCTTCCCTGATTTCTTCGGTTCCGTAGTATCTGTCAATAGTCACCAGAATATCGCTGGTGGTGGCCAGGTACGGCTTGATGTGACACTTACTGCTGATGGCCGCCAGGTCACGACCACGCATGTTCATGGGGTCGTTCAGCGCCACCAGTAAGGTGCTGTTATCCTCCGGATCGAATCCGAAGGGGATCATAACGTGAGTTCTCAGAAGTTCCGGCTTGATCAATCCTCTCACTTCAATGGGAGCCTGATTTTCGTACAGCTTGACTGTCGGAATTCTCGACACCGCGCTCAGTGCTTCGATCAGGACTTCTTCGTTGATCAGTCCCTTTTCCAGGATAATTTCACGAACGGATTTCTTCGTTTCGCGATACTCCTTTCGAAGATCTTCCACCTGTCGTTCATTTAAGAGTCCACGCTCTTTTAAATATGCTAATAATTTTTCGTTCAACGTGGCGCTCCTTTCCAGTGATTCAAACGTGAGCCGCTCTGCGGCTATCCTCTAACTGTTGGACACTTTGATCAGCCCCGCCGCTGTTCGACCGCGCGGATGCGCGGTTGCCGGCCGCATCGCGCCTCGGCGGATCTGGTCAAAATGCCCAACGGCATCCCGGGCGAACCCGGGACCGTTGGGTAAATTGGTTATTACTTAACTTCGATTACCAGGTAGAATTCGTAGGAGTAACCCTTACCTTCCACCTTGATCTTCTGACCTTCGCCTGCAAAGTCGCTTACAGACAGTTCAGCCAGAGCCGGATCAGCCAGCAGTTCAGCAGCAACTTCTACAACTTCTTCAGCCTTGGAAGCATCGTCCAGATTCTTGATATCATCCAGAGTTGCCTTCTTGATGGTCTTACCGTTTACGGTAACAGCAGCGCTCTTCGGAACGTTTCTGAATACCTTAACGAATTCGTCCATGAATTCATCTACAACTTCAGCTTCATCCTGAACCATTTCCTTATCCAAAACGGTAGCCAGGTTACCCAGCTGAGCGTCCTTCAGGTTCTTGATGTCCTTAGCCTTCAGAGCGTTCTGGAGTTCAGCGTAGTATTCGTGACTTTCGATAGCATCTTCAACATTTTCAGCTACCATTTCGTCTACGTAGTCTTGCATATCATCTTCATACTGAGCAGCGTAATTCTTCAGTTCACCGCCGTTATCTTTTCTCAGTTTGTCAGCAACAACTGCGTAAACATAGTTTTCTACACTTTCATCTACACCTAAGTTGATTCCCAGTGCACGTAAACTATCTTTGATGTAATCAACATCAGCGTTCTTCTTAGCCTGCTTAACCTGTACTGCTCCAACATTTCCAAATGCAGCTGCTTCTTCATCCATCTTCTTATTCGCATAAACAGCAGCCTTTTCACCGGTAATCTTAACCAGTTCATAAATACGGTCGTTTTCTAATACAGTTTCAGCGTTCTTGTCGTTCCACAGCATGTCGAAAACATTGCTTTCGTACAGATTGTCTGTATCCATGTTTTCATATGTCCATGTATCGATGTACTGTTCAGCAATAGCTTCAGCTGCAGGCTTTCCACCATCAAGGAACTTAGCCAGTGCATTGGTCAGCTTCTTGAATACGTCGCTGGACTGAATTTCTTCGGTAGCGCCTTCGATCATACCGTTCAGCTTGTTCTGTACTCTTTCGCTTTCCAGAGCGATCTTAGCTGCGCTTTCCAGCTTTTCCAGGTACAGCTTCTGCATTTCCTTGGTAGCGGTCAGCTTGATGGAAGAACCCTTACCAGCTTCGAACTTGTAAGCTACAACGCCCATATCATCAGGATTCTGGAAGTCCAGAACGATGGTTACGGGGTAGCAGGTCGGGAACTTCTGAGCATTTTCTCTATAGGTGGTTTCCATCAGATCTGCATCACCGTCAGCATCAGCTGCGGAAACCTTGATTTCTTCGGTCGGAGCGGAGAAGTCAACGTCCAGAACGAATTCAACCTTAGCTGCAGAGATGTACTTACCGTTGCTTGCCTTGATCAGAGAACCATACAGTTCCTTTGCGATAGCAACGCCCAGTTCTTCAGCCTTATCCTTCTTGGATTCTGCGAAGTAGGTTTCGTTGTTTTCTTCGTCAACGGTCAGTGTAGCCTTAGCCTTACCTACGGAAACAGTGATGTCATCGGTATAGTAAGCACCTTCGTTATTGTGGAAGTGATCCCACAGAGTAGCTTCGCCAACCTTAGCCCAAGCTTCTTCAGTCACTGCATCAATAACTTCCTGCTTGGTTTCCGGATAGAAGATGTTTACGCCGAATTCATCTTCCAATGCGTCGACGATAGCGTGAGCCATGGATTCGATTTCCGGTCTTTCCGGCTTGTTATCGGTCATCAGCTCAACAGCGGTCTGTACAGCCAGCTTTGCTACGTCTCTTACAGTACCTTCATACAGCTTACCAGTCAGGGTAACCTTCTGCGGACGAGCGCCTTCAACGATGTCTTCCTTAACGGTGATATTGCTCAGCTTCAGAGTAGAGCCCTTGATTTCAGTGTTTACATATTCTTTGTAAGCCTTTTCTGCATCTTTTGCAGCTTCCTTCACAGCCTTTAAGATGAAGTCATTCTTAGCAGTATTGACTTCTTCCCACTGTGCGTACAGCTTTACGCTTGCCTTGTTGATGGTCAGGTCTTCGCCTTCATCATAGGAAGTACCGGTACCATTTGCCTTGGTATTCCATTCTAAGAAGATGTAACCGTCACGATCCGGACCGTCAGCAACTTCAATTG
Source organism: Bacillota bacterium (assembly GCA_017472365.1). GTDB lineage: Bacteria > Bacillota > Clostridia > Peptostreptococcales > Anaerovoracaceae > RGIG446. The sequence continues at coordinate 14,980 of JAFUQN010000028.1, read as the reverse complement.
TTTCGCCATCTTCCAGACCAGTTACCTTTCCAGGCATGTTGTCTACATCGTCACCGTTCGCATTTGCATAGTAGGTTACGCTGTAGGTTCTCGGGCCACCGCCAGTACCGCCGCCCATTACCATCCAAGCCAGCTTGGAGATAACAGCAGCAACTTCAGCTCTGGTGGAACCGTTCTGCGGACGGAAAGTACCATCGGTGTAACCGTCTACCAGACCCCATTCGCGGCAGTTAGCAACAGCTTCCTTCGCATACTTGGAGATCTTAGCATCGTCAGCGAACTTTGCGGTGGAACCTTCGGTTTCGTGGATTTCACCAGTTTCAGCAGATCTCCAGTTGATGTAGTTCTGCATGATGGTAGCCATCTGTTCACGAGTTACGATAGTGTCGGGCTTGAAAGTACCGTCGGTGTAACCAGCAACGATCTTGTTATCGGAAGCCCACTTGGTTGCGCCGGTGTACCACTTACCGGCTTCTACGTCCTTAAATGCGGACACGCTGTTGTCCAGTTCAGCTTCTTCCATGTTAGCCAGAACCATTACAAACATTGCACGGGTCATAGCTACATTCGGTCTGAAGGTGCCGTCAGCATAGCCAGCGTAGTAACCTTCCTTTGCAACGTTGTCGATCCAGGTGTAATACCACTTACCCTGTTCAACGTCGCTGAAGTCGGAAGCACTAGCAGCCATAGCGGTCATGGGAACCATAGTCAGGATCATGACCAGAGCCAGCACTAAGGACACGACTCTCTTGTTCATTTCTTTTTTCCTCCTAAAAACAAACAATAAAATATAACTTTTCAGTTCTTATTCAATTCACACTGCTTTCCCCGTTAGTCGTCTCGATTGTATCCAGGCAAACCCTCTTGTTCGCACAGGCGCACACCGAAAACAATCCAAATTCAATCAGAACCTTTTTGATGTATTTTCATGAAGAAACCCACCCAAATCTATCCCAACTTGGCTGGTTTTCTTGATGACGATATATTTTTATTCTCTTTATCGGAATTGTTAGAATTTCGACAAGAAACGTAAAAAGAAAGCTCGTTACGCTTCCTTTTTTATATTTCTGGCATATTTCATCGATGCCAACCCGAAGATATCTTCCTGATCTCTGGCATCCATCTTTCGTATCATTGACACCAGATCTACTTCCCAGTCCGCAAGGACTGTCGTTCTCTCATCCACTTCTTTCAATCCCAGCAGTACATCGGCACTAACGCCGAAGAAATTTGCCAGTGAAATCAGCGCCCCATAATTTGGTCGGCTTTTTCCATTCTCCCAATCGCCCACATTACCGGCGGAAACGCCGATTGCCTCGGCCAACTGGACCTGTGTTACCTTTTTCTGTTTTCGAAGATCTTTCAAAATTTCCGTGAACATCCCGTAACCTACCAGTCTTTCCTCTATACCACGAATGGTTCTCGTATTTAAGTGGACAAAATCATTCTTTTGTCCAACCAATATATATATTTAATTCTCGAAACTTCGATTTCAAGTTATTATACCATCGTTATTTCGAGAATTCAACCCTTTTCACTGAAACAATCTGCTCTAATATTAGTTTATTTCACGACAAACAGACCGCAAATACGAGAAAACGTAATCGGCCTCTGTTGGTCTTTTTGTTGTTCAATCAATCCCCCTTTTTCACGCATTTTCGATAATTTTCTTTTATAACTTTTGTATGAGCCCTCATATGTACATAAGTACTACTTTTTTTACCCTTATCGTGGACAAAAGAATGATTTTGTCCTTTTTTAATTATCGAATTATTACGCGGTTCCCCTTATAAAATCAATTCCAATTGTTCCAGCGTGCGCGCATGTTCCAGGCCACTGGAAATCAGGTAAATCCGTGTCGTATTGATGCTGGAATGACCCAAAACATCGGCCAGCCGGACTACATCATGACAGACTTTGTAAAAACACCTTGCAAATAAATGCCTCAAGTTATGCGGAAACACTTTCGTTGCCTCTACCCCCACGGCTGTGCATAACCGTTTCATTTCCGTCCATATTTGTTTTCTCGACATTGCCGTTCCATTTCTTGTGATAAAAATCTGTCCCTCTCTGATGTGATGCTTCTTTCCATATTTCATCAATTTCCGGCATAGTTTTCCCGGTAACAGAATCACCCGGACTTTCCCTTTCATGTTGATTTCTGCCTTCCCATCCCGGACCGCTTTCATCGTCACATACTGCAATTCACTGACGCGGATCCCTGTTGCACAGATTGTTTCCATTAAAAGTGCCAGGCGTTCTTGTCCGCTCCGAATCGCTTCACCGACAAGTTTCTCATATTCTCCCTTTGTCAGCTCTTTTTTCGCATCCCGAAATACTCTGCGCTGCACCTTCAGCGACTTTACTTTGAATTCCCGTTTTCCCACAATTTCCAAGAACCGATTCAACGCCGCCACCTTTCCGTTCACAGTAATCGGCTGATACATCGACACCAGGTCTTCTTTCCAAAGGAAAACGTTGATCTTCGTCAGAGGCTTCTCATCCAGCCACTCAACAAACTGCTCCACATCCCGGACATATTTCTCTATCGTTCCCTGACTCCTTTCCTCTTCCTTCAAAACAATCTCGAACCGTCGAATCATCATTTTCAGTTCACTCTTTCCACACATTCTCTTTTCTCCTTTCCATTTCAGTAATACCCCTCCGGGCTGTTCTGATGAACTCCTTTTCAGTTTACCCGACTTTCATATGATTACACGCAACAGAAAAAGCCACTGCACCAATCGGCCGATTTAGCCAACAGCGCAGCAGCTTATATATTAATGTAGAATTTGTATTAAATATCATTGAATCCGCCAGTAGTTTTCATCGGAATTGCGGATGGTTTTCAGCGGAATTGCAGGTGGTTTTCACATTCCATGATTTCCGAACCCTTTTGCCACAACTTTTTCGCGGCTAGTGACGGACGGTTTTCACATATCATGATTTTCGAAGTCCTTTGCCACAACTTTTTCCGATTTTGTCCGTCTCACGCCCAACGCGTTTTCACGATTACACAAAACTCACTACATTTGTTCAAACCAAAGCCCCAAAACATAAAATATTTCCTCCAAAGTTTCCTCAAATCACCTCCCTTTTCCCCATCTGTACAAACCCCATCCCCACACCCCTTGAAAAGTTTTCCCAACAGCTCACGATTCCCGTTATCTGTTCAAACTCCAAATCAAACCCGCTAAAACACCCTATACCAATCTCCAAATAAAATCCGCCGTGGCAACCGGCCGCGGCCTCCTTATATACTCACAAAACGAAAAAACTCCCGCGCCGGCCGGCGCGGGAGTTCTCGTTCTTCGCTATTTAAACAATTTTATTACTTCGAAGCAGGATATAACGCTGCGTCGAAATCGTAGAAGCCGTTGCCGGCCTGTACGGAGGAAGCTTTCAGCTGATCATCGGTCAGCATGAATACACCGCCTTCCACGGCGTTGCTGCCACGGCCACAATCCACATGATACCAGCCATCGCCCAGATTGACCAAATTCCAGTAGTACATGCTTCCGGACCGCTGGACCATCATGTCCTCAAATCCAAGCCGGGTCATGCACGCGTGGAAAAATGCACTGGTCGTATAACTGTCACCGGCATTCCAACGCACTGCACGGTAAGCTTCTTTTGTCCAGGCTGTCTTATCCGAACCATTGGTGGACCACAGCATCTTCGCTTTCGCCCAATCATAAACAGCACGGCACTTTTCTTCCTTACTCATATCATCAGTAATGATCTGAGCCAATAATCCATCCACAGCTTCATTCAGTTTATCGATGGGAACAGCACTCTGACGGAGATACGATACCGTCATTGTACCTTTGATTTCTGTCACATTTCCAGCGTGATCCTCTGCACGGTAAATCACCGGATACACTCCCTGTGTATTGAAATCCACAGCAGAACTGTCCACCGTCAGAACCGGTGCAGGATCGCGGTCATCCACGGCACAGACGCCGTCATCTGCAGGAATAACCGTTCCTAAGTACGTCAAGCGGTCCGTCGGTCCGTAAATCACAGGTGCTTCCTGATCATCGGTGATGGTCAGAGAAGACTCAACGCGAAGCTGGTTTCCACCCTCGTCGGTCAGAATCACAATGACGGACTGGATCCCTGTCTGAGACAGATCCGGTTCCACTTCAAATTCTGCAGTCACCTTCGTTACATCGTTCAGCGCGGTAACAAATTCCATGGGCTCGGGCTGGCTTTCCCCGTCGATAAACCAGGTCACCGGCTGTGGTTCTGCAGAAGGTACAGTGGAATCCACGATTGCGACGGTTGCCGCATATTCCTTTTCCTCAAACTTCACCGTCACCGGGTATTCTCCCGGAACGTTCCAATCCGGCTCGCCGGCTGCTCCCCAGTCGAGAGAACCGCCGCCTGCACCGGGCTTCTTCACAAAGTCCGATACATTCACATTTCCTGTACCGGCTTCCACTGTCACCGTATAATTGATGGGACGCATCATCGGATAGACTACCAAAACACCCACACATGCCAGTGCCAATATCACAATGATTCCAATCAATATATTACGGCCGCGGTTTCTGCGTTTCACCGCGAAAATATTCTTTTGTTTCTTTCTGAAAATACTCATATACTCTTGGCCCCCCTGTTCGGCAAAAAACCCCTTAATTATAGGATTATATCACGAAAAAACACGCTTATGCGTTTTTTGTCAAAATCGTCATATTTTCGCGCGATAAATGCTTCATATCTTAACAAAATTTAGACAAAATTCGATATCCCCGCCTTCATGCACACACATCCACGCTGCCCTCAACCTTGTAATCCATCCATAAACCCGATATAATAAAAGCAGAACTTTGAAGAAGGAGGACATGACCTATGAAACCTGCTGAATTTCATCTGATCGATATGGAAACCTGGCCTCGCCGGGATCATTATGAATACTATAAAAACCTGGTCCAGACCAATTACAATCTGACGGCTTACGTGGATATCAACAAACTGCTGATGCGATGCAACGAAACGAAACAGCGGTTCTATCCCACCTTTGTATATGCAGTTACAAAGACTGTCAACGAAATCAAGGAATTGCGCATGGCCATGGACAAGGACGGAAATCTGGGCTGGTATGATTACGTAAACCCATCTTACACCATCTTTCACAAAGATGATGAAACCTTTTCCGATGTTTGGTCTCCCTGGGATGATGACTTCAGAACCTTTTATGACGGAATGATCCAGGACATGGAAATTGCGGAAAACATCAAAGGAATCAAAGCAAAACCTGACAAGCCGGACAATTTTCTTCCAGTATCCAACTCTCCCTGGACCACATTCACAGGATATTCCTGCGACACGTTCCATCCATCACCTATGCTTTTCCCGGTCATCACCTTCGGACGATTTTTCTCTTCCAAGACGATGCCGGATTGTCTGGGACGTTCTCCAAGCTTAGCTTCTTCTACCGGCCAATATGCTGCATCTGATTATGGTGCACGTTTTCTGATTCCGCTGAATATCTACGTTCCCCATATGGTGGCTGACGGTTATCACGTCGGAAAATTTTTCAGCGAATTACAAACCCTTTGTGATCGCGCTCCCAAATGGATTCCCGATCCGACTCCCAAAAAGAAAGGATTCTTCCGATGACTGATATGAAAAAAACAGCTCCCGACGGACTTCGCACCGACCGGCTTCTGGCCGTCCAGTATGCGATGCTGACACAGATCAATGCGTTAGAAATCAAAGAGCGCGCCATGGCCGAACCGTCTCACCGCGATGAAACCCTTCACTGGGAACGCGTTCATCTGGCCAGTTCTGCCCGGATCGCCAAAGATATGGCAGTCCAGCGCGGCGTTGACCCGGAGCTGGCCTCCATCGCCTGTGCACTCCACGATATCGGCCGCATCGTTACCGGAAAACAAAAGGATCATGCGCATCAGGGAGCAGAGCCTGCCCGAAAGCTTCTGGAGCGTCTGAACCTGTTTACTGAAGAGGAAATCCGTATCATTACCACTGCCGTCTATAACCATACCGACAAAGATGTAATCGGTTCCGAAATCGAAGAAATTGTCAAAGATGCCGACGTGGTTGATTGTTTTGAATTCGGAATGGAACTGCCCCGCGAAGAACAGCGGGCCCGCTACCGTCGTTATCTGGGAGAACATTTCTCGGATTCTGTTGAAACGCTCCCTGCCGAGGTCCAAAACACCTCTTCCATTTCCAAGGCCCTGACCCTTTTAAAAATTCTGGGAGCGGATCAGGTAAAAATCATTGATCCTAAGCAGGTCCTCACGGCCCCCTGGGTCGCGTTCAAGTGTCAGTACGGCTGTTCCCTCTACGGAAAGAACCGCTGCTGCCCGCCCTTTACACCGGATTACGCAGAAACCCGTTCCATCCTCGACTGTTATCAGACAGCGATTCTGTTCCATCGCCGCGGCGAAGGCGATATCAGCTCCATGGCGCACAAAGCCATGCGTCAGCTGTTCCTGGACGGGTATTACAAAGCCGCCGCATTCGGCAGCGGTGCATGCCGCCTGTGCGAACATTGCAATCCGCAGGATTGCTGCCATCCGGAACAGGCTACACCTTCCATGGAAGCCTGCGGAATCGACGTGATCGGTACGGCAAAAGCCTGCGGCTATGAAATCGGCGGAACTGCCGACGGTGAAGACTTCGTCAACTTTTTCGGTCTGGTTCTCGTGGAGTAGATACTATGGATTTTGTAATCTCACATTTCTTTCATATATTGATTCCCTGCATCGGCGGCGGGCTGATTCAGGGAATGACCGGCTTCGGCTCAGGGATTTTCGTCATGATGTTTTTCCCCATGTTCCTTCCGGTCTTACAGTCCAGCGCTCTGTCTACGCTGAACAGCATCAGCGTATCCGTTCCGCTGGCCTGGCGGTATCGTAAACATATTCGTCCGAGAATCATCATATTACCTGCCATCTTTTACATCACGGCTGCGTTTCTGGCTCTGCGCTTTGCAGTCCACGCAGATCTGACAGCGCTGAAGTCCATTCTCGGATTGTTTCTCATGGCGGTCGCTCTGTATTTTCTCTTTGTAGCCGGAAAGCTGAAAATCAAAGCCAGCTTCTGGAGCGCACTGATCTGCGGAACGCTGGCAGGGGTTTCCTCCGGTCTCTTTGGAATCGGCGGTCCTCCCATGGTCATCTATATCCTGGCAATCACCGGCGATGACAAAGAAGCCTACATCGCCAATTCGCAGTTTTTCTTCGCCGTATCCATGATGTTCACCACCACCATGCGCGTAATCAACGGTATCATCACACCGCCGCTGTTACTGCTGGTGATTCCCGGAATTCTCGGTATGACCATTGGAAAAAACATCGGGATCCGCATCGTAGAACGGATCGACGTGGAAAAGATGAAGAAGATCATTTACGCCTTCCTCTTCCTTTCCGGTCTCAGCACCTTCCTCACCAACCTTTGATTTTTTCTTTACAATTGAATCAAAAAGTGGTATAATTAATAAGTTAGCGGTTGCTAACTTATTTTGATTTGAGGGTACAAATATATGATGCATTTTATAGAACACATTGTTCTTCACACTCTGGAGGATACGATCCATCTGATTCCATTCCTGTTCGTGGTCTTCTTTCTCTTAGAATCCATTGAACATTCCTTCAGCCACAAAACACAATCAATCATCAAAGCAGCCGGAAAAGCCGGTCCCTTCCTGGGCGGCGTTCTCGGTGCGCTTCCGCAGTGCGGCTTCTCCGTCATGGCCACGAATTTATTCTCCGGCCGTGTCGTTACTCTGGGGACGCTGATTTCTGTATATCTTTCCACCAGCGACGAAATGCTGGCCATCATGATCAGCCATAAAGTCGATCCCCTGACAGTCTTCCGGATCTTACTGGTCAAAACCATGATCGGGATCGTCGCAGGTTTCATCATCGACGCTCTGATCCGTCCGTCTGTAGATACGGAACACATCCACGATCTGTGCGAAGAGGATCACTGTGACTGTGAACACAGTTCGCCGTTGAAAAGTGCTGTCCACCATACCGCCAGCATCTTCCTGACCATCGTTCTCATCACACTGGCCCTCAACGCCCTGATCGAAGCCATCGGTCTGGAAGGAATTCAGACTTTGGTCAGCCGCGCCGGAATCTTCGCACCGGTTCTGTCCACCTTTGTGGGACTGATCCCCAACTGCGCTGCCAGCGTCGTTATCACAGAACTCTATCTCGCCGGGGCAATCACTTTCGGTACCGCCCTCGCCGGTCTTCTGGCTTCCAGCGGCGTTGCCTGGGTCATTCTGTTCCGCGTCAACCGCCACAATATGCGGGAAAACATGCAGATTCTCACGCTTCTGGTTATAATCAGTATCCTGAGCGGTGTCTTCTGCAACGCCATGAACGTTACATTTTAAACAAAAAGAAAAAACGAGGTTTCCGCTGAGTGGAACCTCGTTTTTGATTGCATAGATTTGATTATACGTACAGAGGAGCATCCCACAGATTGACCACGGTGCCCAGGCCCTTTTCCTTAGCGTTCTTGTACAGCTGGTACGCGATGATGATATCCATAGCGCCCAGACCCAGAGAACAATAGGTGACCAGATTATCGTCGCTCTTACGTCCTTCAGCCATTCCGGCTACAACGTAACGCAGTTCGGTAGTATCTTCCTTCTGGATCTTACCTGCATTATACAGCATACCAACGGAACCATGTTCGCTGCCGATGATCTGATACCAGTTATCAACGTAGATCTGATCTGCACCGATGATGCAGTCGCCTTCCACGTCACAGGGACCCATCTGAACTAAAGTTGCATTGGGCATCAGCCATTCCTTCTTGAAGAATGCCTTCTGCGCAGTGGTCATGGTGATGACGATATCGGAAGTCTTTGCGGACTCTTCCAGATTTTCAACAGCTTCTACCGGAATCGCATTGTCCTTGAATTCTTCTGCTAAAGCCTTTGCCTTCGGAACGTTCAGGTCATAAATTTCAATCTTTTCCAGGAAGGGAACTGCCAGAGTCACAGCCATGATGGCGTCACGTCCAACGATACCGCATCCAACCAGAGTCGCCTTCTTCGAATCTTTTCTGCACAGGTACTTTGCACCTAACGCAGCGGAAGCAGCGGTTCTCATGGCGGTTACCAGAGATGCTTCCATGAACATGAACGGCAGAGCTGTGTCAGGATCGCTCAGTACGGTAACGTCGATCCCCAGCGGGATGTTCTTTCCATAGTTCTTACGAGCTTCTGCAGCCCACTTGAACCCGGCGACCTTATCTTCACCGCCAACATAAGTCGGCATAGAGATAAAGAACGATTCGTGCTGATCTAAGTGCAGACCAACCTTGGTGGGGTTATCCAGCTCGCCGGTAGCCCACATCTTCAGCGCCTGTTCTGCCTTTTCCAGTGTCATGGCCATATCCAGAGCACCAGCTTCAATAACGTCTTCCTGCTTTAAGAATAAAATTTCAGGCTTCATGATATATACTCCAATCTGTCGTGTTGTTTTTGTGTGTTATGGTATTACAGACCTTGATTACAGACCCTGCTTTTCAGCTTCTGCAACAGCTTCGTTGTACCACTGGATGAACAGGTCTTCTTCTGCAGCCTTAGCGATGATTTCGTTTACAGCTTCGATCATTGCCACATCACCCTTGGGAGCGCCGACAACGTTACCGTTCTTTTCAGCAACGAAACGGAATTCAGCGATGCCCAGACCATCGTAATTACCGCAGAATTCTTCTGCTACGTTCAGAGCCATGGCAACAGCATCGACTTTACCTTCCTGCAGCATCATGATACCGTCTGCGATGGAGGATACAGCAACTACTTCGCCTACGCCGGGCAGTTCGTTCACTGCTCTGTCATACATGGTGGAACCGTTCTGTGCAGCAACCTTCAGACCTGCGAAGTCTTCGCCAACCTTCAGGGTAGAAGCTACGTCAGCCTTAGCCAGTACGGTGTTTTCCATATTCTTGTGAGCGTTGTACTGATCGGACAGTTCCATGGTTTCAGCACGTTCCGGGCTGTAACCCATGCAGCTGATCATCAGGTCAACACTGCCGGTGTTCACTGCTCCCAGGCAGCTTTCAAAGTTCATCTGTTCGTAAACGATTTCCACGCCCAGCTGTTCTCCGATGTATTCAGCGAACATTACGTCGCTTCCCTTGATTTCACCGGTCATCAGATCCAGATATTCGTACGGTGCGTAGTCCGGGCTGATCGCCACGTGTAACTTACCGGAATCTAACACGCTCTGTAAGGATACGTCACCCTGGGGTTCACCCTCTTCTTCTGCTTCTCCGCCGCCGCAACCTGCGAAGCAACCCAAAACCAGAACTAAGATCATCATAACTGCGAATAATTTCTTCCAAATACTGCTCTTCATTTTTAAATCTCCTTTATATCGTTAGTTTTCAGAAGCAATATAAATATCACATGATTAAAGTACCACCAACCGTTGCATATGTCAAGCGAATTTCAGCGATTTTTTGCATATTTAAGATATATTTTTTATTTTTATTCGCATAACAATGTATTTATGCATATTTTGATGCATATTCTTAGTTTTTTGAACAATTTATACATAAACATTTATAATCAAAATGGCGAAATTTCTTTCAAGAAAACTTCGCCATTTTGATTGTTTGTGATTTTATATTGCTTCCGGGTACTATACGTACTTCGGAGAGTCCCAAAGATTTACTACCGTTCCGAGGCCTTTTTCCTTGGCATTTTTGTAGATCTGATCTGCGATCATGATGTCCATAGCGCCTAGACCCAGGGAACAGTACACGACTAGATTGTCGTAGCTCTTACGGCCTTCTGCCATTCCGGCTACCACGTATCTCAGTTCCACGCTGGTATCCTGATGTACTTTATCTTCCTTAGCCAGCTTAGCCACATTACCCTTACCGCTTCCGGTAATCTGATACCAGTTGTCCACGTAGAACTGATCCGCGGAAGTGATTACGTCATCTTCCAGATCGCGGCCACCCATCTGAACTACCGTTGCGTTGGGCTTCAACCATTCTTTCTTCAGGAACGGTGTCGGTGTTGTGGTCATGGTTACAATGATATCTGAAGTCTTTACTGATTCGGCCAGATTTTCCACCGCTGTTACCGGAATCGGATTGTCTTTAAATTCATCCGCTATACCCTTCGCTTTTTCCAGGTTCAGATCGAAAATCTCGATCTGTTCCACGAAGGGAACCGCATTGGTCAGAGCCATGACGCCGAATCGTCCAACCACGCCGCATCCTACCATCGTCACTTTCTTGGAATCCGGATTGCAAAGATATTTGGCACCCAGTCCGGCGGAAGCCGCCGTTCTCATGGCGGTGATCAGAGATGCATCCATAAATGCGTACGGAAGAACTGTATTCGGATCGCTGAGCACGGTAACATCGATTCCCAAAGGTAAACCCTTTCCGTAATTCTGACGTCCCTCGGCAGCCCACTTGAATCCAGCCACCTGAATGTCACCACCGATGTAACAGGGCATCGACATGAAGAAAGATTCGTGGGTTTCCCGTAATCCCAGGCTGACCTTGGTGGGGTTTTTCAGTGTTCCTTCTGCCCACATCTTCAGCGACAATTCCGCTTTTTCCAGCGTCATCACCATGTCCAGTGCACCGGCTTCAATGACATCTTCTTGTTTCAGCATCAATATTTCAGGCTTCATAGTTCCTACCTCTTTTAACGATTTCTGTCGATTTGCTTAAACGTATTTCGGAGCATCCCACAGGTTGACGATGGTACCCAGACCCATGGCCTTTGCATTTTTGTAAACCTGATGAGCGATCATGATATCCATAGCTCCCAGACCGAGAGATACGTACATAACCTGCTGATCGTCGTTATCACGGCCCGCAGCCATGTCAGCAGCCACATATCTCAGTTCGGTCATATCTTCTTGGTTCAGCTTTCCTGCTTCGTGCAGTTCATGAACCGGAGACAGCTTACTCTTACTTACCTGGAACCAGTTGTCCACGAACAGTTTATCTGCACCCATCACGGTATCGGTACCGAAATCACAGGGACCCATCTGTACGATGGTAGCATTGGACTTCATCCATTCCTTCTTCATGAAGGCTTTCTGTGCGGTGGTCATGGTGATGATAATATCGGAGGTCTTCACCGATTCTTCCAGGCTTTCCACAGCGGTTACGGGGATGGCGTTATCCTTGAATTCACCAGCCAGTGCCTTTGCCTTCGGAATGTTCAGGTCATAGATTTCGATCTGTTCCAGGAACGGTACTGCCAGGGTCACAGCCTTGACCGCGTAGCGGCCAACGATACCACAGCCGACTAAGGTTGCCTTCTTGGACTTCGGGCTGCAGAGATACTTGGCGCCCAGCGCTGCAGAAGCTGCAGTTCTCATGGCGGTGATCAGAGATGCATCCAGAAATGCCTTCGGCAGTACAGTGTATGGATCACTCAGTACGGTAACGTCGATTCCCAGCGGAAGTCCATTCCCCAGGTTCTGACGACCCTCAGCAGCCCACTTGAATCCGGCGATGTCATCTTCGCCGCCCACGTAGGTGGGCATTGCCACGAAGAAAGAACCGTGATCATCCAGGCTCATGCTTACCTTGGTGGGATTGATCAGCGTTCCCTTGGCCCACATTTTAATGGCCTTATCTCCCAGTTCCAGTGTCATCTTCATATCTTCAGCGCCAGCGGCGATCGTGTCTTCCTGCTTTAAGAATAAAATTTCGGGCTTCATAATTGTTCTCCTGTCTATCGTTCAGGCCCAGCAATGAACCGGGCCCCTCTTATGTTGTATTTACGTATGTTATGTTTTTGTTATCCGTCTGATCAAACGTTCTGTTTACAGACCCTGCTGCTTCGCTTCTTCTGCGGCAGCTTCATACCACTGCAGGAACAAATCTTCTTCAGTTGCCTTCAGAATGATTTCATTGACCTTTTCCATCAGAGCCACGTTGCCCTTAGCAGCGCCTACCACGTTACCCTTCTTTTCAGAAGCGAAATTGAATCCGGTGATTCCCAGGCCATCGTAGTTACCGCAGAACTCCTCTGCAACCTTACTGGACATAGCCACGCCGTCGACCTTACCTTCCTGGAGCATCATGATTCCTTCTGCGATGGAGGAAATCGCTTTGACTTCCTTTACGCCGGGCAGTTCGTCCACGGCCTTGTCGTACATGGTGGAACCGTTCTGTGCTGCGATGATCAGGCCGGCGAAGTCTTCACCCACATTCAGGCTGGGGGCCTTTTCTGCTGTAGTTAATATAGTGTTTGTCATGTTGTTGTGAATGTTGTACTGTTCGGACAGTTCCATGGATTCGGCTCTTTCAGCACTGTAACCCATACAGCTGATTACCAGGTCTACGCTTCCGGTGGTTCCAGCAGCCAGACAGCTTTCGAAGTTCATCTGTTCGAAGACTACCTCTACTCCCAGCTGTTCACCAATGTGCTTTGCGAATTCGATGTCGCTGCCCTTGATTTCGCCGGTGACCAGATCCAGATATTCATACGGTGCGTAGTCCGGGCTGACCGCTACGTGTAACTTTCCGGAATCCAAAACTTTCTGAAGTGATACGTCTCCGGTCGGTTCGTCACCGCCACCTTCCACTTCCGCATCTCCGCCGCTACAGCCTGCGAAGCATCCCAGAACCAGAACTAAAACCATCATCATTGCGAAAAACTTCTTCATGCTTAAACTCTTCATTTTAAATCTCCTTTATCCATATAACTGTTGTTGGTTACGTTGTGTTTGACTTGTCATTACTTTCGATCGATGAGTTTACTATAGCACCCGCTTTTGCATAAGTCAAGCATATTTATTCACTTTTTCCAAAATATTTTCGATTTTATTTGTTAAATATTCATCAATACGCATATAAATATGCATATTTCATCTTTATTCATTCTCCTTCGACAGCTTCCCCGCCCTTACACGCAATAAAAAAGCTTTCACACAACCGATATCTTTTTTACTTGGCTGTATGAAAGCTTCTTTTATTACATTTCTATATATTCAGCAGGACCAGCGATACGAGGATCGCCGCCAGGGCAACCATCTGCACCTTGCTGAGTTTTTCTCTGAACATCAGGACCCCGGCCAGCGTAATAACAACGATTGTTCCGACGCTCTTCATCGGATAGACGATCACTGCCGGGATCGTCTCCATGGCCATCAGCTGGAACTTCGCCTGCATAAAATTCGGAATCCCGATCAGAAGGCCGAAGAACAGTTCGCTCTTCCCCAGTCGTTCTCCTTTCACCAAAATGACGATAACGCAAAGAATCAAAGCAACGCCAAAGGTCACAAACAGGAAGTGATCGCCCATAAGCGGATTTCCCATCTCCTGGAATACCTTTGCCATGATCCCTGCGCAGCCATCCGATAAAAACAGAACCGCAAGTCCCCCGACGGAAAGCTTTGCTGCGGATGTTTTTTCACCGCGCTGACAGATCATCACGATGGCAACTGCCGAAATCAAAAATCCAACAATCTGAAGCATGGTGGGATCTTCACGGAATACCAGAATCGATACGACCAGCGGGATCAGAAGGCCCCCCATCTTGGAGAATACCGATGTCAGTACCACGCCGTTTCTCGGAATATTATACTGATTCAAAACGAGGCCGAACATATAGAATACACCGTTGAATGCGCCCATCCCCAGCATCGGTCCCACACCTTCGCCACTGGGAATCAGTCCGGACACCCCGGTAAAACAAACACCCACCACCAGACACGCCACATAATTCACTGCGATCATGGACATTTTACTTTGGATCTTACCCTCACTCAGGCGCATGCCGATGGCCAGCATCGATGAACAAAGGATACATAAAATCAAATAAAACACAATAGCACCTTCAATTCCGCAAATCTCACCGCCGGTTCTTCCGACAGCACGTATCCATATTTTACAACCTGGGAGTGATTCTCGTCAATGGGTGGAATCAAAGCACAGGAGCGGGCCTTTCGGCCCGCTCCTGCACATCATGGAATCACCAGTTCTGCAATGTCTTAGTCAT
>JAFUQN010000027.1 GCA_017472365.1 Bacillota bacterium | reverse complement strand
TGGATTTGTTGGATGAATATAATAAGAAGACGTTTCTCTGGGTGGAACTGGGACTTCAGACGAAACACGACCACATTGCGGAACGTATGAATCGCTGTTATCCCACTTCTGTTTTTGATCAGGCCATGGCTGATCTGAAAGCCAGAAACATTCTGACTGTGGTTCATCTGATTCTGGGACTTCCGGAAGAAACGAAGGAAATGATGATGGAATCCGTTCAGCACGTGGCGAATCTCCACCCCTTCGGTGTAAAGCTTCATTTACTACACGTTCTGAAGAACACCGGCCTCGCAGAATTGTACCCTGAAGGGATCCACACCTTCACCCAGCAGGAATACATCGAATTCATCGTGGACATTCTGGAACGGATGCCCCAGGATATCACGATCCATCGTATCACCGGCGACGGTCCTGCGGAAGATCTGATTTCCCCACTCTGGAGCGTAAAGAAACGCGACATCCTGAATGGTGTTCAAAAGGAATTCAAACGCAGAGACACTTGGCAGGGAAAAATGATTTAAAAGTATACAGAAAAAACGCCTGAAGAATCTCCTCAGGCGTTTTTCTCTATTACATAATATTCATTCTTATATAGTTTAAATTCTTCCATCGCCGCCGCAGCTTCCACAAGGTCCATACCAGGAAGAATCATGACCATTCAGAATGGCCTCCAAATCACTACTTCCGTAATAGTATTTCACACCACCGGTACCATTACAATTGGAGCATTTGATTCCACCTGAACCACCGAATCCGCCGGAGCCGCCGGAGCCGGAACTGGGCGGTGTATATGTAGATGTCATGTCTTCCAAATCCGCTGCATATTCCGGTGTTGTTTCCAACCAGCCGGTATCGGTTTCTCCCTCTTCCACAGCAATTTTCCGGAAAGTGTCGTATTCCTCTGCATCAGAGGCTTCTCCCACTTCTTCCACTTTCATGTCTTCTGCAAGCTCCAGGAAGAACACTTTTAACTTATCATCATCACGTGACAGCTTGACTCTTTCTTCTCCATCTTTTCTGTCCTCTTCGATTTCTGTCATTTCTTCATCGTAATCACTGGTCAGTTCATCGATTGAAGCCTGGACCTCCGCCATATCACTTTCATATGATTTGATTGCATTCAGAATCTCCTCATATTTGATTTGGAGCTTCAAGTACTCGATATCTTTTTCATAACCGTTATCGGTATAATTGGCTTTGATCGTATCACAAGCTGTATTGTATGCCTGAATATCCACAGCATTTTCCGCCTTAAACTGCTCAAGCCTCCAATTGTACGAAGCATATTCCTTTGCTAATATACGGAATTCCTCAGAATACTCTTTATATTCGTTATAGTATTCTTTTAAATAACGTTCTTCATAATATTCTTTAGCTGCTTCCAGATCTTTAAGCTGCTGGATTTCTTTATCATACCAGTAAATGTTCCACTGAATCGATTCGTAATAATCATATTTAGAATCCGCCCGGACCGCAGATTCACGAAGGGTGTAATAATCGATTGTATTTCGGTACTGTTCGCCGTTCTGTGTTTTTAATGCTTCCGCCTGTTCTTTGATCAAAGCATATGCTGTTTCTCCAGCCTCCTGATAAGCCTTTTTCTGAACGACAGCCTTATACTTCATCAGCATCACATCACGCA
Source organism: Bacillota bacterium (assembly GCA_017472365.1). GTDB lineage: Bacteria > Bacillota > Clostridia > Peptostreptococcales > Anaerovoracaceae > RGIG446. Next base: position 2,853 of record JAFUQN010000027.1, on the reverse strand, counting down.
GTTCTCTTCTATAAAGCTCATCCTTATAGAATTCGGATAAGCTTTTATCATCTGCTGTTCCGTTCTCATATAATGCCAGTTCATTTCGGAATCGATCCAAATTCATTTCACGATCTGCAAGAGCTAAAATGGTTTTGTTTTCCGCCTGAAGCAAAAGCCAATCTTCATTAAATTGATAATCTTCTCCGCTTTCGCGTACCGCAGAGATCTGCGCCGCACATTCAGTCAATACCTTAGAAACTGTTTCTGTTGCACAGTATTCCTCATACTCCAATTCCACCTGAGCCAAGTTCCAACGCACCGAATCCTCACTGTTATAGGTTTCAAGTTTTAGATTCTTATTTACCCAGTTTGCATAAACAGGATCATTCCAGGCCTTCGCTTCCAAATCTTCCATCGAAGCCTCTGCCTCCGAACGAGGAGCTGCTACGCCTATGACCATTCCACCGCCTTGTGAAAATGACACATCATCCGGCGCAACTGCACGGAGAACGTCTACTTCGTCGTTCGATTCCTCATCTTTAGAATCTGTCGAAACATCATCCTCTGATTCATCTTCCGTAGATTCCTCAACTGCAGTGGCCTTTTCTCCAATAGACTGATTCAAAAAAATGACACGTTCCCCTTTGTTCGAATAGATGATCGCAATGGCTCCGAATTTATCCAGTTCCACCGCTTCCATCTGTCCCGCATTGTCTGTCACATAAGATTGTAAATCGTCTCCCATTTTCACGATCACACGGTTGACCTCTTCGCCACTGCTGTACTTACCATATTTCACTGCTGCTTCTGCATAAGCTTCCGCATCAGCAATCAACTCCGGATCAATGGCATCAGAATTTCCACCGCCGCATCCGCATAACCCAAATACTATGCTGAATACTAACAAAACACACCAAACTCTCTTCATGACGTACGCTTCCTTTCCAACAAAAAAGATATGGTAAAATTAGTATACCATATCTTTCAATTCTCGTTAATTAAAACATCTTCATCTGATTGAAGATTTCTTCACTTTCCGACAGTCTTCCATCATTGTAGTGTTTTCTGCAAAGGGAAACATACATGTCGTTTCCGCCCACGACGATCTGTTCCCCGGTACGGACGAATTTACCGTCCTGAACGCGGGCCACCATCGTTGCCTTGCGGCCGCACCAGCAGATGGTCTTGATTTCTTCGATCTTGTCTGCGTAGACCAGAAGATAATATGATCCTTCGAACAGTTCATTTCGGAAGTCATTCTTCAACCCGTACGCAAGCACAGGAACATTGAGACTATCCACGATTTCCACCAGTTCCATGATGTGATGTTTTTTCAGGAACTGACACTCATCCACAAGGACACAATCGATCTTTTTCTTTTTATTTTCCTCCAGGAAAATCTGCAGGATATCACTTTCATCGTTAACGATCACCGCCTCACGCTGGATCCCCACCCGGGAAGTAATCACACCTTCTCCATACCGGTCATCCACGGCAGAAGTCAAAACCAGTACGGTTTTTCCTTTTTCTTCATAGTTATAGGCGACCTTGATCAGCTCCAGAGACTTTCCGGCGTTCATCGTACTGTATCTATAATATAACTGAGCCATGCTCTTCACCATCCCTTTCCACCATACTGCCAACCTTACCGGTCAAACAGCACAATGCATATATGGTATCACAAATCTTGTTTTTTGGAAAGGGACGATGATTGTATTTTTTTGTTTACTTTTCATTTTAAAAAGGGTATAATAACCTTCATGTATTATTAAATTAAAGGAGTATACTCATGAAACAGAAACGATTACTGGCTCTCGTTTTAGCCTGTATGATGTTATTCGCCACTGGATGCCATGCCGGAGATGCTTTCAACTGGCCGCCTTCCAAGAACCTGGACAAGTACGAAAGTAAAGACGCCGCCTATGAAGCTGTCTGGGGTGAAATGGTAGATTTCTATGGCGAATATCTTCAGGGCGAACTGACCTTTGAAGAACAGACCATGATCAACTATCCCGCCATCGACCGCGCCAAGGTTTTCTGGATCTCCAGCGGTGTTCACTTCCATTCCATCGACTGGTGCTATGGTCTGGAGGGTGATAGCGCGGATACCGGAGACGATGAGATTTATAGCGGTTCCAGCAGTAAGGCCGTCATTGAGGGCATGACTGCCTGCACAAAATGTGTTGGAACAGATCCCCTGCCCCGTCTGAAAGAAGCGATCTGGGGTGACGCTGCCCACCGTGCAGATAAAAATGCAGAGGCAGAATCCGAAGAATAACAAAACAATATTGAGTGTGCGATCTACAATAGAATTCAAAAAGAAGTAAAAGCTGAAGTCATTCGACTTCAGCTTTTTTCATTTCAAATCCGTTTATTCTTCAGAATCCATTTCTTCTGCAGCAGTATCTACAGCTTTCTTTCCCGTTTTCTTTTCGTAAAGCATATTACGCAGTTCCAGGGAATTCATATTCATATTTTTCGTGTTCAGAATCGCCTCAAGATCAAAATGGGAAGCAACACCGTTGGTTCTTCTCATTCTTTCTTTAAAATCTGTCATACCAACACTGGTGAAGTTTTTCAGGACAGCCATAACTTCAGGAAATCCTTCCCCTTCGTACACTTCATCTGTACGTTCCACGCAAGAAAGCCCTGCCAGTGCGCCAATGGGCTGCAAATAGTCTTCTTTCTTTACATAGACCAGCTTAATTCCCAGTCCATCGCACATAACGTCGAATTCCATCCCTTTATCCTTCTTCGTCAGATTATAAATCAGGATCATCGTATCTCTGTAATACGGATTTCCTGTCGGAGCTGCATCCATCTTCGATTTCATCTTACTAAAAAAACCCATGTTTCTTCATTCCTTTCTAC